>JAPLNJ010000565.1 GCA_026692885.1 Planctomycetota bacterium
GACGTACAGATTTCAGTTTTCGCGGGCAGAAGGCTTTTTATGGGCTTGAGCACACGACCGCGAAAACTGAAATCTGTACGTCTGACCCCTTGTCTCGCGCCCTGTCCCTGCTGAACCGTCATGTCTCATTCTTTACGAGCAAGGGCCAAGATAGCGTTTGGTGCTAGTACCAAACGGTTTCTTCTTCTCGTTCCGACGCTCTGCGTCGGAACGCAAGCCACGAACGCTCTGCGTCCGTGGGCAGACGACGCGGAGCGTCAAAACACTTGCGTTCCCACGCGGAGAGCCTGTGAAAAAATCGTAGGGTGGGCCAAGTACTCGCGGCCCACCGTCGCAACCAAGGCCGTTTCCTTGGAATTGGTGGGCCGCGAGTACTTGGCCCACCCTACCGCGAATCATGTTCGCACATTTTTTTCACAGCCTCGGAGCGTGGGAACGAGAGAGGCGTGAAGATGTTCACAGCAGTGCCCGTGGAGGCTCACGTTCGCTACTTCAAAGACTGCTGCACTGGGGCAGTTGACGACTGGGGCAGTTGACGGTCGTTCCGGAGACGCTACAACAGGACTCTGTTGCGTAGGTAATGCTCACGTTCCGTTTCGATATACATAAGGTGAACCAATATGAACCGGCGTTTCCTGCTTGGTACTTTGGCCGGGGTCTGCGGAATGCTGCTGGGTCTGGCGAGTCTTGGGGCGGCGGCCGAAGGCGGCAACCCATTTATCGGCAACTGGGCGCTGACCATCCCCGGCGGAGGCGCCGGCTGGCTGGGCGTGAACGAAAATCAGGGAAAGCTGTCCGCCCATGTCTTGTGGGGAGGGGGCAGTGTCCTGCCGGTCGATGGCGTGAAGCTGGCAGGCGACCAGCTGGTCGTGACGCGTCTCCAGCAGCACGAGCAGAAGGATGCCTCCGGTAAGTCCGTCAAGGTCACGACAACCGAGACCATCACAGCCAGCGTCGAAGGCGACAGCCTCAAGCTTACCACCGTCAAACAACAGCCGGACGGCAAAGAGACGGGAAAGGCTAGCTTCCTAGGGCAACGTATCCCGCCGTTGCCGCCAGCGCCGGACTTGTCGAAGGTCAAGTTCGGCGCGCCGATCGCGCTGTTCAATGGCAAGAATCTCGACGGGTGGAAGCTCGTCAATCATCGAGCCGTGAACGGCTGGAGTGTGAAAGAAGGCGTGCTGACGAACGACCCCGTTCAGGAATCGGGGACGCCGCACAAGAGCTACGGGAACCTGCAGACCGAACAGGAATTCGAGGACTTCCAACTCACCCTCGAAACATGTGTCCCGAAGGGCGGCAACAGCGGAATCTATCTGCGCGGAATCTACGAAGTCCAGGTGGTGGACAGCTACGGCCACGGCTTGGATTCTCACAACATGGGCGCGATCTACAGCCGGATCACTCCCTGCGAAGCCGCGGAGAAGCCCGCGGGCGAGTGGCAGACGTTTGACATCACGCTGGTGGACCGCTACGTGACCGTAATTCTCAACGGCAAGAAGATCATCGACAACCAGCCGCTGCTTGGCTGCACTGGCGGCGCTCTCTGGTCGGACCAGTTCCGCCCCGGCCCACTGTACCTGCAAGGCGATCACACGGGCGCCAACTACAAGAACATGGTCTTGAAACCGGTGGTCAAAGCCGTCAAGTGAGAATGCGATTTGCTAGGCAACCTGCTTCCCGAAACACGCTGGTCCATTGAGGCCCCCTGGGCGCAGGGGCGGCTGCGCGTCTTTGAGCCGACCCTGACCGAGGTCCTGGCCGCTGCCCCGTTGCTCGCGGCCTTCTACAACGACAGCCATAACTCCGCCATGTTGACAAACACGCGCGAGTTGGCCGTCACCGACGTCGTGGAAACGCTCCAGTCATTGCGCGCCGCCGGCGATCGCCCGTTCTTGCTAGAGCAGGATGGCGAGTTGATGGGTGACGCGGACTTTCGGAACGTCGCGGGGGCGGAGGCGGAATTCGCCATCCTGATCGGCCACCGCGCCCAGCAGAGTCGTGGCCTCGGTACTCGCTATGCGGCGATGATGCACGTCGCAGCCCTGCGCGTGCTCGGGTTCGAGCGTGTCTACGCCACGATTATTCCCACGAACATCGCCTCGCGCCGGATGCTCGAGAAGCTCGGTTACCAGGTGGATCCGAGCCCGCGCGCGGCCTCCTTCGCCGACGCAGAGGACGACATCGCGATGTCGATCGACCGGGTCCAGTTCGAGCGGGCACACGCCGATCTCCTGACGCAGGTGGTCATCACCGCGCGGGCGCCGTCGTCCGACTGACGGCCGGCACGGTCCGAGGCTGGAAAAACATCAAAACGGCCAACGCTGCTTGCGCAAGGTGGTGGGTGGGCCGTGCCCACCAAGCACACGCCGTTGTGGTGAGCACAGCCTAGGGTGATGCAAAGTTGAGGTTGGCGTGGGAAATTAGCGCGATGGCAAGGGCGAGAGCCTGTTTCGTTTCTTGCCCCGCAGGGGCGCACATGCCAGCGCGGGACAACGCCCTGATCGTGATCCCAGGTTTTCGCCCCGAGTTGGGGACGCGATGCGTGAGTGGCAAGGCGCTAGCCGCCGGTTCCGAACGCCACCGGCGGCTAGCGCCTTGCCGCTCACAACCCACGATCTTAGCCTTGACTAATGCCGCCAGTAGGCAACTGAGAATCCCGTTGATCTTGAAGCGGGCATAGGACTGGAGAGAACCGAAGCGGTACAATGCACGACAACAGCGGGGCTAGGTTAGCTCCCGAAAGCCGGACTTCCTGACCGGCCCGCCCCGCTTTTTCTCCCCATCAGGAACGCCAACCAGGAAGGCGTATCATGGCCAAACGCAGAGGGAAAACACCGCGGGAAACACCGCGAGTGGATCCGGCCTTGTGGAGCAGGATCCACGCGAATTTGGAGGATTGCAATACCACGCTCGATTCCGTTCTCAGAGCATACGGAATTGACCCGACAGGCTATGACGACTGGCAACAGATCGATATTGCGGAGGGCATTCTTGGTTACGACGGCGGCGAGCTGACGTTGGCGGAACTCATAAACCGCTTGGTCGGAAAACTTGCGGCAGATGAAAAGCGTAATCCTCCGCAGACCGTGGCCGATCCGCAGCAAGGGGCCGGCGTGGCCACCGTCGAAAGCGACGACAACCCCCAGAGTCACCTATCGAAAGTCATGTCACCAGCAGACGCTGGAAAGTTGTTCGGCGTCTCCGCTAAGACGTTCACTGCTTGGTTCGACGACGGTAAAATCAGGGGGAAGAAGATTACCAACAAGGCGTATCAAATCCACTTGGAAGACCTACCTAGGCTAGAACGAAAGTAAGAAGTTTCTGGCGTCAAGTGGAAGTTTCTGGCGTCAAGTGGACAGCGGGCGGTTTTGCCCGTTGTCCGCTTTTTTTTGCGCCTCTATGGTTGGGGCATGGACACCCCAGTACGCCACCTTCTGACCGCGAGTGAAGCCGCCGACGTAGTGAGGTTGACGCCTCGCCAGATCGACCGCTTAGCGAAACGTGGCGAGCTGCCGAGCGTCGTCCTACCTGGGGCAGAGATCCGCTACGACGCTGAGGAGCTGTGGCGATGGGTGGACGCACACCGGCGCCCCGTGGAGGGTGCGACATGACCGCCCCTCGCCCCATCACCGCGCCCGCCCCCGTGATCACCATGTCCGGCGTCTGGACGCCCCAGAGCCTCGCCGCGCTGGCCGACTTGCTCCTGGACGCGGTGCGACGAGAGGACTCAGCGGCGAGGGAGCAGATCCACCAGGACGAACCCAAGGAAGGAACCGCCGCATGATCGCCCTACGCGCCCACAAGCTCCACACCAAGACGCAAGGCATGGTAGACGTGGCCTATTCCGTCCTGGCCGAACATCAGCCGATGACACTACGGGGCGTGCATTACCAGATGGTTTCCCGTGGTGTCTACGACAACACGCCGAGCAATTACCACCGCCTCGGGCGAGCGATGACCAAGGCCAGAGAGGCAGGGTCTATCCCGTGGCCCTGGATCGTAGACCACCTACGGCAAACGCAAAAGCCGTCAAGCTGGACCGGCCTTGCCGACTTCGTTGATACGGTCCGAGACGTCTACCGCAAAGACTTCTGGACCCGCCTACCGCATCACGTTGAAATCTTCGTCGAAAAGGACGCAATGGCAGCGGCTCTACAGCCTGCCACTGAAGGTTACGACGTGGCCTTGCATGTCGCCCGTGGCTACATCAGCACCAGCTATTGCCATTCCGTGGCTGTGCAGTGGCGAGAGATCAAGAAGCCCATCTTCGCCTATTACCTGGGGGACTGGGACCCGAGCGGGCTCGACATCGAACGGGACCTACAGGCGAAACTGGAACGATACAGCGGCCGGGAATTCGAGTGGTCCCGACTGGGCGTGGTGCCGTCAGATTTCGACGCATTCGACCTGCTGAGCCTCGCGCCGAAGGCATCAGACAACCGGGCTAAGGCGTTCACTGCGGAGCATGGCAACCGCTGTGCCGAGTTGGATGCCGTTCCACCAGGCGAGTTGCGCCGGCGCGTTGAGGAAGCCATCCGGGAGCACATCGACGCCGAAGAATGGGGCCGGCTTCAGTTGGTCGAAAAGGTGGAACAAGAGACGATCACCAAGTTCATGGATCAATTGAAAACTTGAAAGTGAAGCTAGGTTCACTTTCCGCACGGAAGCACAAGCATGGCCGACGACACACCCACCAACGACAAGCCGCAACCGCGCGGCTACCCCAAGTGCGAACCGTACCCCAAGCGCGAACCGTATTTCGCGCAACGATACATCAGGCTGTTGTTCAAGACCTGTATGCCCAACGACATCGGGCAGGACGCCGTTATTTTGTGTACGTGCATTGTCACCGTCGAGGACGCCAAGCGGTATCGTGGCCCGGTTTCCTTCCATAATGGCCAGCTGTTACCGATTCTTGGTTTCGGCAAGTGGGAACGCTTGGACGCTGCGCGGCGCGTGGCGGTATCCTCCGGCTGGCTTTACTATTTCGCGCCTCGGCAGGGGACGCGCGAACCTGGCTTGTATTGGGCTACGATTCCTGCCGATGTGGGCGAGCTGTCGGATTCGCCAATCGACGAACAACACGACCCGATGACAGCGGCCTACCATCGCGGATACCAAGACGGCAAGGCCGGACTCCCACCCCAACTATATCCCGTTGCGGGGGATAGTCACGGGCAACTACCCCCCGGAACCGGATACAGTCAGGGGTACAGTCAGGGGTACAGTGAGGGGGAACATATATCTATCCTAAGCCCTAACCCTATTTCTTGCTCGGAGCCTTCGAGTACGAAGACAGCCGAGCCGGCCTCGCCCGCCCCAGGCTTCGAACCATTCCCTTGTGCCAAGAGGGGTGAGACCTGGAAACTTCCCGCCGCCAAGCTGCTGGAGTGGTCCGAGACGTACCCGCACCTCGACACGCCCGCGGAACTTCGAAAAGCCTGGCAGTGGTGTGTTGAGAATCCGACCAAGCGCAAGACAGCTGGCGGAATGCCCCGCTTCTTGAATACCTGGCTTGCCCGGGCGCAGGACAGCGGACGCGGAACGCGACCTACCGACGCCAAGCCGGCAGAGTCAGCCTACAAGACCCTGAAGCCAATCTAAGGACGCCCCCATGATGTTGAACCCGCGCGAAAACCTACTTGACCCACCCGTTCCCCAGGACCTGGCCGACACGGAACGCGCCCTGCTAGGCGCCGTGCTTGTCGATCCCTCACGGCTCCCCGAAGCGGCCCAAGTGGTGAGCGGCGACGATTTCCATGATCCCGATTACGGCCGGCTATTCGCGACCATGCAGACGCTGCAAGAAGCCGGACTGCCCATCGGAGATCCCGCGGTATTGCTCCCCGAGCTAAAGCGGGCCGGCTTGCCCGAGGCGGTCAGTACGTCCTTTTTTGTCGCGAAGTTGCTCGGTCTGGGGTTCGGTGTCCACGCGGTCTATTACGCCAAGCAGGTGACCCGCGCCGCAACGCTGCGACGTCAACACGTAATCGGCTGCGAACTGTTGGCGAGACTGCACGACATCGGTGCCGATCCCCACGACGTAGCCCAATGGCTGGACGCGCGGCTGCAGGGCATCGGGGGACGCTCTGCCGACCCCTCGCGTACCATCGCCGAGATTGCGGCCGATGTGCTGGCCGACCTGCGACAGCCCAGGGACCACGCCAGAGGCATCATGTCCGGTCTGGTGTCTCACGATATGACCGTAGGCGGATGGATGCCAGGCGAGCTGGTGATTCTCGCGGCAAGGCCAGGCATCGGGAAGACTGCACTAGGCTTGCAGACGGCTATGCACAACGCGACGAGGGGACGTCCGGTTCTCTTCGTCTCCCTGGAAATGCGAGACCGCGAGCTGGTGACCAGGACGCTATGCGGCTTGTCAGGTGTCAATTCGCGCCGACTCCGAACTGGCCGGATGGAGGAAGGAGACCTGACAGCCATCGAACGCCAGGCGGATGAAGTAGGCGAAGTGCCGTTGCGTATTTGGGCCCCGAGTTCGGCAACACTCGCGAGGATCCGCGCAGTGGCCAAACGTGACGCAGCGGCCGGAGGATTGGCCCTGCTAGTCGTCGATTACATCGGTCTTGTTCGGCCAGCCGATCTAAAGCGGCCCAGGCATGAACAAGTCGCCGAGGTATCGGCCGGCCTCAAGTCGTTGGCCAAAGAACTGAATGTTCCCGTACTCGCCCTCTGCCAACTGAACCGCGAGGCAGACGCCGCGGAACCGCGATTGTCGCACTTACGAGAATCAGGCAGCATCGAGCAGGACGCGGACATCGTACTTTTCATCCACCGCGAGAAACAGGACGCGACCGAAGCCCGCCTGATTATCGCCAAGCACAGGCACGGGGACACCGGAGCCGTAACCCTGCGATGGGTGCCCGAGCGCACGCGGTTTGACGATACAGGCGGAACCATAGAGGCGCCCGCACACAACCGGGTTGCACCGGGTCCCAAGCAGAAACCGTTGTACGACTTCGGGGAGTATTCCGACCAATGATGAGCGTTGCGGCAGATCACCAGCAGGGTGAGACAAGCCTATCTTGCCTATACCCCCACCCCGGCTTGCGGGTCCTCCGCTGTCACATGAAGGCGCGAGATTGAACCGAAGGGCGCGTGAGAGACATATACTCCGAAAATCTTAACAGGACTTCCCGATGCTGACGGTACGACAGCCAAAAATCCGAGACGCCCGCAAGCAGCCTGCTGATCGCTACGTCTACGCCGAGCGTCCCCGGTGTCCGGTGTGCGGATCGCCCCGCCTGCTGGCCTACCGAACGACACGGCACGCAGACGGGGCCATCAGCCGCCACTGCCAGTGTGCGGCGTGTAGGGCGAAAATCATCGTCGTGTTGGAATAGTTCCAGGATCTGGAAAACGGCAATTTGCGGTCGCTACGATTGGGCGAAAGGAGATCACGAACATGAACGAACCACGGGCTACCGTCTACGAGTCACCAGGCGTCGATAAGCAGTTCTTCAGCCTGGGCTACATGGCCCAATTCTTCCAGCGGCCGATTGAGACTCTGCGGGCGATTCTCTCAGCGGCCGAGATCAAACCCGCCTACCTCCAGAACGACGTCCCGTTCTTCGACGGGGCCGCGCTGCTGACGGTTCGCCATGCTTTGGACAAGGCGCAGGCCGATGGGTGAGCAACTGCTGCTGACCGCATCCGTCGAGATCAAAGCCGCAGACGTGGCCGACCGGCCGGCGCGAGTCAGCATCCTGGCCTACAACGGCGAGGTGATGACCATACCGGGCTTCGGCACCGTCGTCATCGACCTGGCCGGGCTGGACATCACCGCCGCCTGCCAACTGCTGGCCGACCATGACAACAACCTGGCCGGCGTGCTGGGGTCCGGCGTGGCCACCGTCATCAACGGCCAACTGCACGTTGATGGCACGCTGAGCCGTTCCAGCGAAGCCGCTATGAAAATCATCGGCCTGAGTAAAGACGGCGTTGGCTTCCAAGCCTCAGTGGGCGTTGTCCCGACTGAGCGCGAACGCATCGCCCCGAACAAAACCATTTTCGTCAACGGCCGTTCCGTTTCCGACCCCCGCGGCTTCCTGCTTGTGAAACGTGGAACCCTCCGCGAGGTGTCCCTAGTTCCTCTCGGCTGCGACCCCTCAACATCCGTCGCAATCGCCGCAAGCTTGAAAGGTAAGATCATGCCTACGACCACCCTCCCCGAAGTTTCCATGCTCCCCGAAGACGCCGAGGGACTGACCGACGTGGAACGCATCCAAGCCCGTTGGACGCGTGAGAGCTGGCATGATCCGGCAGGCGGTCCGAGACACCGGGCGCGTACTGCGTTCATGTCGGCGGCGAGCGGCAAGATCACCTATGAGGACTTCGAGCGCGAACTGCTCAAGGCCAAGTTGGCAGACGCCGAACTCCAAGTTCTCAAGGCCAGTATGCCGAAGGGGCCGGCCATCCAATCGTCCCAACGGCAGGCCACTGGCGATGTGCTGGAGGGTATGATTCTCGCCCACCTGGGAGCCGAGCAAGTTGGGGTCCGTGCCCTGGGTGCCGAGACGATGCAGCGGGCTCGGGACATGCGAGTCACCAACATGCTAGACCTGCTGCGCGCTTCCCTCACGATGGACGGACGCGACGTGCCACACGATCAGACGGAGTTGATCCGGGCCAGCGCGAGTATCGTGAGCCTGCCCACCGCTCTGGGAAATGCGGCCGGCAAGATCGCTATGGACGCGTACCGGCAAGCGGTCCCGACGTGGCGTAGCTTCGCCGCGATCAAACCCGCCAGCAACTTCAAGGCGCATTGCGGAGTGAGGTTGACCGACATCCGAAGTTTGGAGCAAATCCAACCGGACGGCACGTTCCAACACGGCAGTTTGGAAGAGGCAGTGTACGACTACAAGATCGACACATACGGCAAAATCCTGACGCTGACGCGCCAAGACATCATCAACGATGATTTGGGCCTGTTCAACGACACGGCGCAGGGGTTCGGTAAGGGTGCTGTTCGCAAGCTGAGTGATCTCGTCTACGGCGTGTTGTTGGCCAATGGCGGGGCATTCTTCGCCGCCGGCAACGCCAACTACTTTGACGGCGTTGGTACCGCGCTGTCTGCTACGTCACTGGCTACCGCGCTTCAAAAGATGCGCGGGCAGACGGACGCAGACGGGGCCGTGCTCGACATCGTACCGAAAACGCTGCTGACGCCCCCGGAGTTGGAGCAGACGGCCAAGGCCCTGCTGCAATCCGACTTCATCCAGCGGACTGCGACGGACAACGGACCGACCGGAAACACCCTCAAGAACGCCCTGGCCCTGGAAGTCGAGAGCCGCCTGAGCAACGCCACCTTCACGGGCAACAGCGCGAAGGCCTGGTATCTCTTCGCCGCCCCTATCGACGCTGCGGTTATCGTCGCATTCCTGAATGGCATGGAATCCCCGACAGTCCAGTTCTTCGGACTGGACGCCGACGTCAACGCCCTGCGTGTGTCGTGGCGAGTCTTCCACGACTTCGGCGCCGCGCTGGCCGATCCCAAAGCGGCGTGCAAAGCTAAAGGCGAAGCCTGATAACGCTCGTCTGCGGTGCGCATTCTCCTTGTGAGCACTGCTGACGCATGACCGCCCGGGTACAGCAACACGCCCGGGCGGTCTTTTTATGCGCATCGCGTAGGCGTCAATTAGACGCATCGGACGGCCGGACGGGTTGCGGTTCGAGTCAAGGCGTCTGCGCTCGACTGGCGACGCCCTACGCATCGAGTTTTCATTCTGGAGGGTTGAACATGGTCGAGGACATGCAAGCCGAACATCGGCAGGTAAAGCAACTGTTTGGGCCGGACGCCACCATCACCGGGCGCATGGGGTCCGGCGTGGCCCCTGGGTGTATCGAGATCCGCATGGGCGACAGGCGGCTGTCATGCGGCCGGACTTTCCAGCAGGCCGTGGAGATCGCCACCAGGAAGGCGAGCGGATTGAGCCTCGCCACCAGGGCCAGCGTGGCGGAGCTGCCCACCGTGGCCAGCGGCGAGTGAGTCACCCCCAGAAACCCCGTCAAAAAACACCCCTGCCCAAGAGCCTCTTTTTTTGGTGCCGCAAAACAGGCACCCAAACGCACGTAGCAGAGACAGCCGTACACTAATCGTGAGGGTGGGTAGCGATACACCAGGGGCTTTTAAGGGCTGGAATGGCAGGCGGGAAAGGGTGCGGAATCCCGCCAGATTCGATGACCGGCCCTGTTGTAGGCGTGGCGCCCTGCCCTAAAATAGAAGCGGCTGCGGGGTGTTACAAGCACCGTCCGCAGCCATCACCACTGCAAAACTTGGAAGGAGTTTCACAAGTGGCTACCAGTATTCTAACCGCGCTTTACCTACGTGCAAGCTCTAAGGACCAGACGGAAAGTATCCCCGCGCAACGTGACCTGCTAACCCGCTACGCTGCCGACCATGGTCTGGAGATCGGCCCGGAATACCAGGACTTCGCCATCAGTGGCGACAGTTGCAGCGGACGCCCTGGACTTCAGGCCCTACTCGCAGACGCCAAACTCGGCAAGTTCCAAGCCGTCTTGGTTCGCCAGCTATCCCGACTGAGCCGCCGAGACTCGTTGAAGAGCGCGGCGCAAATCATCGGCCCGCTCCTGGACGCAGGTGTCACCGTCTACACCGCCGCCAACGGAGACCTAAGGCTGGACTCGGCAACAGGCCGGATCATGTTGGCCGTGCTTTCGGAATTCGATCATGCCGAGAACGTCAGCAGATCCATGAACGTCTTAAACGGCCAGTTGCGGGCCGCCGAAAGCGGTTCCTGGATTGGGAAAGTTCCCTACGGCTACCGCATTGAAGGCACCAAGCACAACAAGGTATTGGTCTTGGCCGACCCGGAACACGTCGCCACCGTCCGGCGCATGTTCGAATTGTACGCGAGCGGCGAGTCATGCGAAGCAATCGCCAGGGCCCTGACCGCCGAGAACATCCCATCGGTCAAGGGTGGAACGTGGTCAGGTGACGTAGTTGGTTCCATGCTGAATAACCCCGTCTACGTTGGGGATCACAGATTCAACCACACATCGGCCGGAAAGTATTACCAACTGACCGATGGGAAGCCCACTGAGCGGCGTGGCCATTGGGACGCTGACCAAGAGAAAACGAAGATCACGAAGAACGCCGAGGACCAGTGGGTCTACATCAAAGACCACTGGCCAGCCATCACCGATAGGGCAACGTGGGATCGCTGCCAGAGGCGGTTGCAGTTCAATCGGGATCACGCGTCGCCAGCCCAACACGACCTGTATGCCCTGGGTGGGTTGCTCAAGTGCGAGTGTGGACACCCCCGCGCAATGCACGGAAAGACCATCACCAACCGCAAGTATCGCTGTGAACAATGTGGTTCGTGGGTATCCGAAGCTGTGCTCTTGGAAGCAATCGCCGATACCATCAAGCAATCGCTGACACCGGACGACATCGCGGAACTTAGACGTCAGTTGGCCCTGAAGGCGTCGAAGCCTCGCCCCGTCGCCAGTACGAAGGCCCTGGAAACGAAGCTGGCCAAGTACGAGCGTCGGCTACTGGAATGTTCGACCGACATGCTCCCGACCATCGAGAAGGAAATCCGCACCCTACGCCGCGCGATCGAAGAGGGGCGCAGGGACGCCGCTACGCAAGCGGCAAGGCCATCAGGTGACGACATCGAGCGGGCCCTGGCTCAGTTGTTCAAACTGCCGGAACTGCTGGCCACCGCTTCGCCCAAGCTCCTGAAGGCCAGCCTGGCGGGAATCTTCGACGCCATCCACGTCAAAGCGACGTCCACGGGTCAGGGGACTGCACGACGTTGGACCATCGCAGACGCAGAGGCGAGTTTACTACTGCCGGTAGGAGCTTTGACAAAGCACTAGCCAACTGGGCTGATTTGTTTTGTCCCTTCGGGGCGAGAAAACCAGAAACATCCACACGCAGGCGAAACACTATCTATCACCGTCCGCACTGCTCGCCCCCCCTGACGGCGCCGCAACGCGGAAGACCAGAATTTGTCCACCGGACTCTTGACGGCAAAACCGTTGAGCTTCAGGACGTGGGTATAAATCTGCGTGGTGCGGACATCTTGGTGCCCCAGCAACTCCTGGACGGTGCGGATGTCGGTGCCGTCGGCCAGCAAATGCGTGGCGAAGCTGAATGTGTGGCAGCCGGCAGGCTTCTGAAGGCCCAACTTTCGAACCGCAGCCCCCACCGCTTTCTGCAGATAGGACGGATCCATGTGATGTGCGATCTGCACGGCAACGTGGCCGAATGGACCCGTACCGCCTACCGGCCGTATCCCTATCGCGAAGACGACGGCCGCAATGCGGCGGACGCGGGCGGGAGCAAGGTGGTGCGTGGCGGTTCTTGGCGCGACCGGCCGGCCCGGTGCCGATCTGCGATGCGGTTGAGTTATCCGCCGTATCAGCGGGTCTTCAATGTGGGGTTCCAGATCGTCTGCGAAACGCCCGAGGCGGGCAAGGTGGCAGCCACGGAAAAGGCGACAGCCACGGTGTCAACCACGCGCACGACGCTCCACCCTCGCCCCGGTACTCCGGGGAGAGGGCCGGGGTGAGGGGTTTTCCCTCGTTCCCACGCTCCACGTGGGAACGCAAGTGTTTTGACGCTCCGCGTCGTCTGCCCAAGGACGCAGAGCGTCCGTGGCTTGCGTTCCGACGCAGAGCGTCGGAACGAGAAAATCGAGGACCTGGACAACCGCAAGATCTGTCGAGTAGGCATAATATGGTCTCCTTCGGTAGGTCTGGTTTGTATTCCCTGTTGCTCTTCTCTTTCGATCTGAAGAGTGTCACAATATTCAACCGTTGAAGGCGACTTCAACGCCCCTCACAGAACCGGACTTGTG
>JAPLNJ010000566.1 GCA_026692885.1 Planctomycetota bacterium
CCGGAATACCGGGGCGAGGGACAACGCCGTTAAGTATTTTGGTAGCCGAATTCGCCAGAATTCGGGTGTTTGGCGTGAATCCGCGAAGTCTGGCGACTTCGGCTACGACGTACGTGCCGTCTTTTGCCCGCGTCAAAATCCTTAACGGCGTTGGGGGCCTTGATCATAAGGTGGCGCAAAACGCTAGCAGCAGGGGGGCAGGGTGGCTGGCGGCAGAGTGCAGCGATGCCCCAGAAACCGGGTACTGGGGCTTTGCTTAGGCTCAGCCACCAGCCACCCGGCCCGTTGCCAGCACCAACAGCCGTGCGCAACCTTATGATCAAGGCCGGCGTTGGGCGAGGGAGTTGTTCTTCGGCAGTGCTTGACGGGAAACTACTTCTCCAGCTTGACCCGTTCTTCTTCAAGTTGCTTGGCGATCTCCGCAAGCCGTTTTCGGGCTTGTTCAAGATCCTCTGGCTTGCCGGACGACGGTTGCGCCCGCTCCAACTGTTTGACTGCATTCTCGACCAGATACTGCGCCTGCTTGAGCGCCATGACAGCCACCGGTTTCGGCGACTTCTCTGCGAGGGGGCGAGCGGCCTGCCTCCCGCCACCCTGAGGAAGGCCACCAGCAATTTGGAACTGCAGTGGTAAACCACCTGGTTGCTTGCTGTATTTCTCGTACAGCTGATAGCCTTCCGGATGGTTCTTCTTCAGGTCCTCCACGCTCTTGGCCGCGTAAGTGCGTTTTGTTTCTTTGCCGTCCTTTGTTTCGGCCACTTCGATCTTGATCCCCTGGTTGGGATCGTCGGTAATCTTGGTCTGGCAGCCATTCTCGCTGACTTCGATTTCCTTGACCCCGTTGTTGACGCGGATCTGGCGGGTCATGCCACCCCCAACAGCTTGACCTTGGATCCGGACCTGAGGCACAAGCTGAAGCCCGGGGATTCCCGGCATGACTCGGATCCCCGGCGCGACCTGCGTCTGTGGCTGAGGTGGATTCAGCACTTCCTTGGCACGCTGCGAGGCAGATTCGTGCTGGCTGTCGGCAATCTTCTGCAGCGATTGTCTGGCCGCGTCCTTGGTCGCCTGGTTCCCCTGTTCAAAATGCTTGCGCAAAACCTCGATTGCCCGCAGACTGACTTCGCGGTTCTCGCCGGTGGCCGCCTCGGCTAGGGCGGGAAAAGCGGCTTTGCCTGCGGCTTCCAGTCTCTTGCTCGCCTCCGTGCGCTCGGTGAAACGGTTCGAATTCAACTGCTTAATCCACTCCGCGATCGGGGCTGATTCCGGCGCTGCGGTGGCCGCATCTTCCTCCGCGGCCGGATCCGCTGCCCGTCCCGCCGATACACCCAAACTAGCGATTATCATGACCACCGTTAGGCAGGAGATGGATCGCGGCATAGGAACACGCCTTTGCGAAGAAGTAGCCCTGGATTCCGACCCCAAGAACCGGTCCTTAGCGGTGCAGTTGTGCACGAGCTAAGTCAACCAGCCGCTATTGTACGCGCCTCCGGGCCTGTGGGTAGTGACGGTCACGCCGGTTTTGCAGACGACCCCAGATGCCGAGCGTAAGCATGTTTCGCAGCCTGCCACCACGCCTTTTCGACTCTGGCCCTGAAAAAAACTTTAGCAGTTGCGATGCAAACAACTGGTAATTTTGGACTTGCGCTGTAGAGATCAATCTTGACGGAGACTCCCGGGTAGGTATAATTCGTCAAATTGGCAAATTCGGTAGTTTCGGTAGGGCCGGACGACCCTGCCGGATGCGACGTTCCAGGGATGTGTGCGAACTGAGTATGCCGCGGAGTTTTGTTCATCGGGGTAGCTAAGGACTAGCAGCGTTGGCTAGGAAGGATTGTTAAAAGCCATGACTACAAAGACAGTGTTTACGACGGGCGAAGCGGCGAAGATCTGCAAGGTCAGCCAGCAGACAATCATTCGGTGTTTCGACAATGGGTCGCTTAAGGGCTTTCGCGTCCCAGGCAGTCGGTTTCGGCGAATTCCGCGAGACCAGTTGTTTAGCTTCATGAGGGACAACGGAATTCCGACGGATGCCTTGGAGAGTGGCAAACGCAAAGTGCTGATTGTCGACGATGACCAGGAGTTGGTGGAGTTGCTGACCGACGTGTTCGATCGAGATGGCCGTTTCGACATTCGCACGGCGAACAATGGCTTCGACGCCGGCATGTTGGTCAAAGAATTTCGGCCGGACTTGGTTGTTTTGGACGTCATGCTGCCGGACATCAACGGCAAGGAAGTCTGCCAGCGCGTGCGCAAGGACGAGAATTTGCAGTCCGTGAAGATCATCTGTATTTCCGGGATGGTCGAGCAGGACAAAATCGCCGAGTTGAAGGCCGCGGGGGCCAATGACTTTATGCACAAACCGTTCAACGTCGACCGGTTGCTGGATCGCGCTTGCGCTCTGCTGGAGATCGAGCGAGGGGTGAGCCGCTAGTCGTTCGGGTTGATACACGCCATCACTAGACACGCGTGCCGCGCGCTGGGGCGCCGGCTCGCGTGTTTTTGTATCTGTGGTGCGAGCCATGCTGCGACTTCCGGAGTTAACCGTCGGGTCCGTCTCGTGGCATCTGCCACTGACGGATTGGGCCGCGACGAAATTGGCGGGCCTGCTACTCGCCGATGACTCGGAACAGCGAACGCGTGATCTGGAGGCAATACTCACCGACGAGCCAGCGCTGGCTGTGTGGTGTGTATGTCGCGCTCGGCACTGGCAACAGCTGCCGAACGGCAGCCGCGAGTTGGCAAGTTGGTTCGCCGTGCACGGGCTGCACGTCCTGCAATGGCCCGCAGTAAAGACCAGTGAATCGCCGGCCGCTGATGAGCAGCGACAAGCGACGTGGGCCAACTGGGCGGCGGAGTCGGTGGTAGCCGCCCGCGTTGCTGCACGCCTGGCGGGGGAGGGTGTTGCGGATCGAGCGTGTCTCGTTGCACTGTTGCATCGCGCCTCGGATTGGCTCGACAGCAGTTGTGATCGGCGCGGGGGGGAAGAAGAATCCGTCCGCCCGACCTGCTTGCCCGCGTGGCTGAAGGTGCTGCTCGGAAACCTGACGGAGCCAACCACGACCGATCAGGTCGTCGCGGCTGCCGCACATGCCGTAGCCAGCGTCGGGACAGATACCGAAAATGCCGACCTGGGATCGGACTTCGAGACCGACCGACGTCACGCCAGTGGCGTACGGCAACGCTGGCTGGTCGTCCGTGATGCGTCGACTTGCTGGTTGCCGTTGCTCACTCGTAAACTGGCTCGACTCGAAGAACTGGAGGCCGAGTTCCAGACGACGTTGGAAACGGAGAAACTGCAGGCCCTCAAGGCGCTGGCCTACGGGGCCAGCCATGAGATCAATAATCCGCTGGCCAACATCTCCACTCGCGCTCAAACCCTGCTCCGTGAGGAAACGGATCCCGAACGTCGGCGGAAGTTGGCGGTCATCAACAGTCAGGCATTTCGTGCGCACGAGATGATTTCCGACCTGATGCTGTTTGCCCAACCGCCGGAGTTGCGTTGGGAATCCGTCGATCTGACCGCACTGGTCGATCAAGTATTGGCGGAGCTGGCGGCCGACGCCGCAGAGCAAGAGACAGCCTTGATTCGCGTCACGCCGGACAGGCCCCTGCACTGCAGGGCCGATGGCGTGCATTTGGCCGTAGCGCTGAAGGCCATCTGTCGGAATTCCTTGGAAGCTGTGAGCAGGGGTGGCCGCATCGAACTCTCGGCCCAGGAGATCCCGGCACCACCCCACGACGCCAGCCACGAGGCCTGGGTGGAGCTGCGGGTTCACGATACGGGGCCGGGGATTCCAGCACACGTTCGCAGGCACCTCTTTGACCCCTACTTCTCCGGCCGCGAAGCCGGACGCGGCCTGGGACTGGGGCTGTCAAAATGCTGGCGGATCATCACCGACCATGGGGGCCTGATCGACGTCGCCAGCGAACCGGAACGCGGCACCGTTTTTTGCCTGAGACTCCCCCCAGCATCTCGCTTGCAGATGCACAGCGCAGAAGATGGCAACGGCAGGGCGAATTTGTAATCCTACGGTCCTTTGCAACCAAGGACCGGCGCATCAATGACGGTCACGTCAAAATGGTCATCACGCTCCGAGGCTGTGATGACTACAGTCGGAATACATCGACGCGATCCCCAGCAGTTCAGACTTTTTCCGGCACCGGGTGGATCCATGGCGCGCGGTAGGGGCGAGCCAGCAGCCGGTTGGCTTCCTCGTCGCCAGCTACCTGGCCTTGGTCGGCGTCCCACGCCAGACTCCGCCCCAACTGCAGCGAAAGGTTGGCCAGGACACAGCTGGCCGTGGATATGCAACCCTCGCCGATATCGGCGCGCGGTCGGCTCCGTCGCTCGCTGCATTCCAGCAAGTCCTGCATGTGGGCACGGATCGCCGGCGCGACGTGGTACTCGATCCCTTTCTCGTTCTTGTCCTCCGGAAATTTGTCGCTGTCGACGGGATACTTGGCGCCGGCGTCGTTCCACTCGCGATGGATTGGCTGACCGCCGTCCAGCGGAGTGAAGTCGAACCCGAACACACTGGCCTTCAACGTGCCCTTCTCGCCGTAGAAATTCGCGCCCCACCAGTACTTCGGGTCGGGATTGGCGCCCCAGTGGCGATGCTGCCAGGTCAGCTGCAGATTGCCGTAGTCGAACGTGGCCGTCTGCATGTCGGAGATGTTCGGCTTGCCGTCCTGATGGAAATAGTTGCCGCCCGTCGAACTGATCCGCTTGGGCCAGCCCAGGTCCAGCATCCAACGTGCCATATCAAGCATGTGGATGCCCATGTCGCCGATCGTGCCGTTTCCGTATTCCCTGTAACTGCGCCAGCCGCGGGGGTGGATGCCTTTGTTGAACGGTCGCAGCGGCGCCGGCCCCGTCCACATTTCGAAATCGAGATTCTCCGGCGGCGGTTCGTCGGGCGGGTTGCTGATACCACGCCGCCCATAGCAATAGGTGTCCACCAGCCCGATCCGCCCCAAGCGGCCTTCCTGGATTAGCTCGCGCGCCTCGGTCAGATGCGGCGTGCTGCGCCGCTGCGTTCCCACCTGCACCACCCGTTGGTACTTGCGCGCCGCCGCCACCATCGCCTGGCATTCGACGACGTCCACGCCAATCGGTTTCTGCACGTAGACGTCGGCCCCGGCCTGGACCGCCGCGATCATCGGCAGGGCGTGCCAATGGTCCGGAGTGGCGATCAACACGATGTCCAGGTCCTTCTCCTTGAGCATTTCGCGGTAATCGCGGTAAGTCCGCGGCGTTTTCTTCGACAGCTGCCGCGCGGCGACGATTTCCGCCGTCTCGGCCAGCAACTGCTTGTCCACGTCGCACAGCGAAACCACCTCGACCGGCGCGACCTGGATCAGACGCAGCAGGTCCACCTTGCCATACCAGCCGGTTCCGATCAGCCCGACGCGTTTCTTGGGGTTGGCCAGTTCGGCTGCGAAGCCAGTTAACCTCGACAGAGCCACCCCGGCGAAGGCGGCGGCATTTGCTTGCAGGAATTTTCGGCGGTTCATCTTGACGCTCCTGGTGGTCCTGGTTGCCTCAGTGAGAATTCCGTGAATGATCCGTACTCCGTAGACTACTCTATCCTTGCGATTGCTGCCTGTGTGGGTGCCCGGAACGAGAGATACAGCGCCGGTAGAGGATTCGCGAATCGCGCTCGCGCATTCTTTCACAACCTCAGAGCGTGGGAACGAGAGAAGAGAAAGCGGTGACAAGTCACCGCACTCCAAAGTTCACGGGCGCGGCGGGCTCGTACGGGCACCCGTTATTCTATTTCACGCGGCAGAGACCGGAACCGGGTCGGTGGTGCGACAGGCTGGGAGCTGAAGGGTGAAGGTACTGCCCGCGCCGACCGTGCTCTCGACGTGAATCCTGCCGCCGTGGGCGACGACGATGTGCTTGACGATGGCCAGTCCCAAGCCCGTGCCGCCGAGTTCGCGGCTGCGGGCTCGGTCCACACGGTAGAATCGCTCGAACAAGCGCGGCAGGTGCACGGCCTCGATGCCGCAGCCCTGATCGGTGACGCAGATCAGCACGTCATCCCCCACGCTCGCAGCGGTGATGCGGATCGACTCGCCGGCTTCGCTGTACTTGATCGCGTTGTCGATCAGGTTGGTCACGGCCTGCTCTAACAACGGGGCATTGATCTCCGCCTGCAAGTCCGCCGGGCAATCGACCTCCAGCCGCAGTTGCTTGTCGGCGGCCTTCTGCACGCACATCTCGCCGGCCGCCTGCAAGACGTCCGCCACCGCCAGGCGTTCCAGCTGGATCGTCTGTTCTTCCGAACCCCGCTCCAGCCGCGACAACATCAGTAAGTCGCCGATGATTGCGTCCAGCCGGTTCACTTGCCGCAGAATGATGCCCAGGAATCGCAGCGAATTGTCCTTGTTTTCGAATTGCTCGTGCAGCAGCGTCTCCACAAAACCTTTGATCGAGGTAATGGGCGTCTTCAGCTCGTGGGAAACGTTGGCCACGAAGTCCCGGCGGATCTTCTCCAGATGCCGAAGACGTGTCACGTCGTGCAGCACCACCAAGGCGCCAATCTTGCGTTGCTGGCCGTCATGCAGCACGGTCCCGTGGGCGTGCAGCCAGTGCATGTCGGGACCACTGGCTTCGAGATCCTGTTCCACCGGGTCGGGACTGGTCAGCGCCTCGTCGACAAAGGCCAACAGCCCCGAATGGCGGAAGACTTCATGGATCAGGCGGCCGCGCGCCTGCTCCGTCCGGACCCCCAGCAGTTCGGCGCACGTCTCGTTCAGACTGAGGATCGTGCCGGCGTGATCCACGGCCAGTACGCCTTCCACCATACTGGACAAGACCGCCTCGTGCTCGTTTTCCTGACGCACGATAGTTTCCAGCCGCTGGTCCAGTTCCTCGGCCATGTGGTTCAGCGATTGCGCGACCATCCGGATCTCCTCGGCTCCCACACTCGGCAAACGATGTTTCAGTTCCCCCCGCGCAAAACGCTCGGCGCCTCGCCGCAGCACCTCCAGCGGCTGGATGATCTTCCGGGCGACCAGCAAACTTACGGATCCTGCCAGTACCAGGACCAATAACCCGACCAGGGCGATGCGCTGATAGATGGTCCGAAAAGTCTGGGCCAGCGCCTGCACGGGGAAGGCCGTCCGTACCACCGCCGCTACCACCTGGCCGCGTCGCAGCGGAACGGCCACGTACGTCAAGGACTCACCGACCGTGTGACTCCAACGCGTGGACCGGCCTGTCTGACCGTGCAGCCCGAGCTCGACTTCCGGCCGATCCGCATGGTTATCCATCTGCTGCGGATTCTCGTCCGTGTCCGCCACCACCTCGCCGGAGGGCAAGATGACCGTGATCCGCATCGAACGCAACGCCGCCAACTCGTCGCACAGGGCTTGAAGTTCCGCGTAGGCCCGCCGATCCAACGCCTCCACCAGGCGGGATTGGGACAATTCAGCGACGATCTCCAGTTCGGATTGCTTCCGCTCGGTATAGAACTGGCGGGCCCACGACGAGGCATAGAATTCCAGCCCCAGCATCAGCACGACCATGATTGCCAGGTGCAGGAGGAAGACTTGCCAGAGCAAGCGTGGTTTGCACATCGGCTACTCCTTGAATCGATAGCCAACCCCGCGTACCGTTTCGATGTACTGACCCGCAGGACCCAGCTTCCTGCGGAGCGAGACAATATGGACGTCCACGGCCCGCTCGGTGATGGCGTAGTTGTCGCCGTGAACCGCGTCCAGGATCTGTTCGCGGGTATACACCCAACCGGGCTTGCGGGACAGGACGCAGAGCATGCGGAATTCGGTGGCGCTAAGTTCCACGGGGATACCGTCGACCAGGACCATGTGGCGGCCAGGATGGATCGACAAGTTATGAATCTTGATCTCTGCTTCCGGATCCCCGTCCGCTCCCGCGTCGCTCCGTACGGCCATGTTTCGCAGTACGGCCCGCACGCGAGCCAGCAACACGTTGCGGCTGAACGGCTTGGTAATGTAGTCGTTGGCGCCCATATTCAAGCCGTTGATGATGTCGCCTTCCTCGCCCTTGGCGGTCACCATGATGATGGCCACACCGGCCGTCTTGGGGTTGGCCCGCAGTTTTCGGCACACCGTCATACCGTCCAAGCCGGGAAGCATTAGGTCCAGGAGCACCAGGTCATGGGTCCTGGCTTCGGCCACGGCCAGGGCCTCCTCGCCAGAGGCCACCGTCGCGACCTGGTATCCTTCGCGGATCAGCGTGTAACTGAGCAACTCCCGGATGTCTTCTTCGTCTTCGACAATCAGGATCGACCGCTTCATGCTGCACGTCCTCGCTAGAGGTCTATCTTGCCAGGCTGAGAGAGTCAACATCTTGGCTCATCACCAATCACCGCTTGGTTTCGTCTGGACTACCACAGCCACCACGATTTCGGAAGCGGCCCGTCTACAAACACACGACACACCCCAACTTCGACCCGATTGAGCAGGATTCAAGGGACGACGAATTCTATCGCGATTGCATTAAGGAGTCGTTAGCGTTTCGCAAAAATGCCATGATTATTGCAGCAGCAAGGACCACGAAAAGAAATGGGTTGACGGCGTCGGCCCCTGCTCACGTTTGCTTCGCGAAGTGATTACGAAATCCAGGATGACCGAGTGACTCCTGGGGCACCCCTGATCGTGATCCACAGGTTTTCGCCCCAAAGGGGCAGCCACGAATCAGCCCAGGGCGTCGCTCTGCGGCTGTCGCCGCGACGTTCTGCCGCTGATTTGTTTGGCCCCTTTGGGGAGGAAGAGTCGTGGATCACGCCGGCCTCCGCCGGGAAGCCTTCCCCAGCCCCAAACGCGGAATAGAAACGGGATCGCCTCAATTGGTCTTGACCTGCACAGACTGAACACGCCAGGCCTGGGCCGCAAAATAGCGAATATCTTTCGGTCTGCGTTGCTAGGTAAATTGTGCCCCTAACCCCAGCCGGAGATCATCCTCCCGTCGAGCGCAGACTGCGCAATAGGCCGTGCAGGGCAAACCCGCCTCCTACCCCGAACAGTTGTTCAATTTTCAGGTGTGGAAAGGTTCGGGTGTGTTGTCCCACGGAACGCTCCACATCCTCGGTCAGCTGGTGCAGGCATGGATCGATCGTTTCGTACAGCCGACTCAGTCGCCGCGCGGCGAGCGGAGTGCGTTTCAGTTGCTCAGCCTGACTGCGGGTCGACTTGTAGCTCTGCGCCAGTTTGGTCGTGATCGTTTCGCCTCCGATCGGCAAGCCCCGCCACCAAGCCACACCGCGGGAACTCACCAGCAACCGCGACGACGAACCGCCGACGTCCAAGACCGCAATAGCTGCTGAGGTCGGGCGCGTTTGATCGCCGCCGAAATACTCATGGATGACGAAGTTGTGCAGCGCCAGACAATCGCTCTGGACGCCGTCCACCTTCCATCCGGCCTGTTCACAGAGACTCAACACGCCGTCCACGTGGTGATCGCGGGTTGCCTGGACCAGCACGTCCCAGTGGGAGGTATCCGCCGAATCCTCGTCGTGCCCCGGCACCGCCGCATAGCCCCAGCGAAGTTCCTCCAACGTGTACGGGAGCTGCTGTCTTGCCTCCAGACGCACGGCCTCGGCGAGGCTCTTCTCTGCTATCGGGGGTAGCCGAAAAGCGCGGCACAGCACCAGGTTGCTGGGCAGGCTGGCAAAGACGCGTGCGTCAGCCGCCCCGTGCCGTTCGCGCAGTTGAGTCAGTACCTGCCGGACCAGTTGCTGTCGCTCGATGTCATCCACGGTTTGCGACAGACACTGCGGGTGCTCGATCAGCGCGACGGTTTCTACCGTGACAGCCTCGGCTCCTTCCTGACGGACCAGCCGCACCGCCTTCAACGACGTTTCGCCCAGGTCCAAACCCCACGCCGAACATACGGACTTTCGCCTTCGCAGAGACAGCTTGCCGAGCAGCGTGACCGGTTCCGCGGGGGCCAAATTGATGGTGACGGCCGACGCGCCGAGGGCTTGCAGAGCCAGTCCGATGGCCACGAAGAAGCGACCGGGATACGCTCGCAACTGCACTTCCGCCGCGCTACTGGCCGCCAACCGCTGCAGACCGCCGAGCCAATTCACCGGGATCCCCAAGGGCTTGGACTCGGAACGCGACCAGTTCGGAGCCACGTACTGCGGCACCGTTTTCGGCTGGGCGGCACGCCGCTTGTGTTGTTCATGGAGTTCGGCGGCGGCGGTGTTCGTCGGCGCAAGTTTGAGCAACTGCTGCCCAATTCCCAACACCGTGGCGTCGACCACCGCTGCGGACTGCAACGACGACATCAGCCAGTGCAGTTCCGCCGCCGCCGTCTCCAGGCGTGTCACCTCCTCGTCTCGCGTGGCGGTCGGGACCTGCTGCAGCAGCTTGCGTGCGTGATCGTAGTCGTGTGCGGCCAGTTTCTTCTTAACGGCCTGGACGATCCCGTCTCGCAGCTTCGCGGCCAAACGCTGCGCCAATTCGTCCCTTGTCCTTAACTCCAGCACGCGATCGATGCTCTGGCGTGTGCCGAGCAACCGGTTTGCCGCTTGCGCCTCGGTCAACCGGTGGGTCAATTCCACGTACTCGACCTGCCTAGCCCGAGCCTGTTCGAGGAGCGTTTGCACCGAGCCCACGCGAAGTGGTCCGGGCACGGCCATCAGCACTTGGACGGCTTGGTCGTACTCCTGTTGTTCCAGCAGTTTGCGGGCTTTGTCCTGAGACTCGGCGGCGCGCTGCTCAGCCTGCCGACGCGCGCCGTCCAGGTTCTCCAGCAGCGTCCGCGCCTGGGACGCCAGATGGCGGTGGGAATCGTCCTGCAACTTGGCCATCGCCTGCAACCGCCACGCGGCCTCGTCGTACTGGTGTTCGACCAACAGACGGCGCGCCTCGTGAAGGTTGGCCGCATAGTCTTCGGCTTTCTGTCGCACCAGATCGCGGAGACTGATGCCGCAGGCCCCACAGAAGGCTTCACCCGCCAGGCCCTCTGCACCGCAGGTGGGACAGGCTTGCCGTAGGGCCCGGCCGCACTCCGCACAGAATCGCCGCGAAGCCAGATTCTGGTGTCCGCAGCCCGCGCACGGGATTCCCGCCAACAGCCCAGGGGCGTTCGTATCCGAAGTCATCAGTTCCTGTGGCATCGTTTTCTTGACCCTCCCTAGCACCCAACGTTATTTTGGCCCTTGCGCGTAAAGAAGGAGACTTAACGGTTCAGCAGGGACGGGGCGCGCGACAAGGGGTCAGACGTACAGATTTCAGTTTTCGCGGTCGTGTGCCCAAGCCCATGAAAAGCCTCTGCCCGCGAAAACTGAAATCTGTACGTCTGACCCCAGCCGGCGGTCCGTCTATGCGAAACCGTAAAACCCCATTCTTGACACCGACAACCCCGAAAATCGTTTGGTGCTAGCACCTAACGGCAATCCAATAATTAGTCATCCCCAAACCGCGTGCGGGTTGCCGAGGTCATCGGTTGTGGCCAGCAGCAGGCTGACGCCACCCGCGCGCCGTCCCTGCCTAACCTCACTCCAAAGAATTCTACAAACCCTCTGTTAGGTGCCAGCTAACGCCCTGTGAAGAACTTGTGTTGTCCGGGACAGAGGATCAAATCCATGTAGGACGGATTGGCGATCTGGCCGGGAAATACCGGCCGGATCGCCAATCCGTCCCACGGCCAATCGTTCAAGTTATTCTTACGCGGCCACTTGGGAACCACGACAAGACGTTTCCGTCGGTAGCCAAGCACCGCGACTTCCTGATATGCTGGGGGTTGGAATAGGCGACGAAAAGCAGCACCTCGTTTGGCATTCTCGCAAATCGTTGATGTCATCCACGGAGACGTTTTGTCATGCCCTTACACGACTGGACTGATCGCGAGGGTTGGGAAGGGGTTCACCACCTCTGGATCACCGAGCTCTTGCGGTGGATCAAGCCGCGGTTGCCGACGGGTTATCGCACCTACATTGGCGTGGCGCCCACGTTGGCGATTGGGAGTCGGGTGGAGCGACCCGATGTGGGCATTCGGGAATGGACGACGACGGAGACGCCGGGAGGGTCGGCCGCCAGCGGTCCGGTGGCGGCTTTCGAACAGCTGATCGCCGAACCGGACGAAGAAGTGGCGGTAGCTACCCTGGATCCAGGGACTGCGGTGTATGTGGAGCGTCTGGGACGGCTCGTGGCGGCGGTCGAGCTAATCTCGCCGCGGAACAAGGATCGGCCGATTGCACGCACGACTTACGCGGCAAGGTATCTCAGCTACCTCCTGGAGGGTGTGCACCTGTTGCTGGTCGACGTGCATCGCCGGCCGCTGGCTTTTTCGTTTGCAGACCAGCTGGCACACGAGCTGCAACTGTCGCAACCTCTCTGTTCATCGCCGCTAGCTATTAGCTACCGGGTGGGTGAACAGGCGGCTACTGGCGGGCGAATCCTCGCCATCTGGCGCCGCCCGCTCGCGGTGGGGAAACCTTTGCCATTCCTGCCGCTGCCCATCACCCTGGAGGTGACCGTGACCGTCGATTTGGAAACGACTTACGCTCGGGCAGCTGCCGACGCGTACCTCCCGTAAGTGGCTGGAAAAGAACAAGTCGGTAGTTTGACCGTAGGACGGATTGGCACTTCGGCCCGATGTTTCGGGGCCGAAGTGCCAATCCGTCCTACCACCGATTC
>JAPLNJ010000567.1 GCA_026692885.1 Planctomycetota bacterium
CCGCGCCCGCACGCAACTTGGCCTGCTGGTGCTGGTACATAACGGATTGACCATCGCGAAGGCACGGCCGACCCCAATCAACCAGCCGCAAAGTGACGTAAGTCTGGAAGAAATGGCAGCTTAAAAGTGGGACAATCTGTATGCCGCGTGGGCCTTGATCGCAACGTTGCGAAACGCTGTCAGGGCTAGCAACACGCCGGGTGGCTGGTGGCTGAGCCTAAGCGAAGCCCCAGTCCACTGTTGCTGGGGCTTCACTTAGGCTCAGCCACCCTACTAGCATTTCGCAAGATTACGACCAAGGCCACCGCTAACGATACGCGTTGGCTCGGCTAGAACGGATTGCGCACCGGTGCGGGTCCTGCCACAACCGATATCTCGCAAGTGTGCAACTTCAAATGGCCCAGCTACGGGGCTGCGCCGGCGTCTCGGCCGTAGACCTCAACCTCGCAGAACGCGCACCATTTCTTCGGTTCACTTTGCTTCAAATGAGTGATCTGCAACCAAGTCACTACCCGCTTCGAGAGGGGGAACCGTTGCGGCTCCGCGGATTTTTCAAGTTTGATCTCGGCCTTGCTTCCGTCGGAGAATTCGAGGGTGGCCTGCTGCCAGTAGTTATCGTGGGGAAACGCCGCGCGGATGTAGATGACCAGCGCGTCGATTTCCACCGGCCGGCCGAAGTCGAGTTTCCACCACAGGTCGTCGCGGATGTCCGGTCCCCACGAACCGCAGCCGTGTACGTCCTTGTTGTCTCGCTTGCCATCAATTGCACACCGTGCGGCAAACTCCTTCTTGTTCCATTCGCTGTTACTGGTGGCGTGCGGATAGGAACTCGGCTCCGTTTCCGCCGTGGCCTGCGGGTTCAACGCCACGTTGCGGTAGTCCTGTGGTTGTTTTTCTGGTGCGCGGTACACGGGCAGTTTCTGATCGGCGGCCCCGGCGGCGGCCAGCAGTAACTGGGGGAGGACTACTTGCATCCATAGAATTTGACGAAACATGCTTTCTCCTATCGATTTGAATGGTTCACGTCACGGGTGGCCAAGTCCAAGTCGTGCGTGGAGACCGCCCCGATCGCGCCATGTTGTAGCAGGACCTGCAGCACACGCACCACTGCAATCTGCCGCTCTCTGGAATTCGTGCCCAGCAGAATCTCGTCCAGGAGATACAGCAGTGTGCGGTGGTGTCGCCGGGGGGCGTCGCGCGCGAGGTCCACGACCTGTTTCAACCGCATCAGTTCGGCCATAAAGAACGAGACACCCTCTTCCAGCGAATCGCGGATGCGCATGCTTGTTGCCAGGCTGGCGGGTGGCATCACCAGTCGCTCGGCACACACCGGAGCACCGGCCTGGGCGAGAGCCGCATTCACGCCGATCGCTCGTAGCAGCGTGCTCTTGCCCGACATGTTCGAACCGGTGACCAGCAGGACTGAACCGGCCGGGCCGAGCTCCACGTCGTTGGCAACGCGCATTCCCTCCGGTAAGAGCGGATGTCCCAGTTGGCAAGCCTGGAAACGATCTGCCGCCGCATCGATCTCCGGAAGCGTCCAGTCGGGATGGTCGTACACGAGCGTCGCCAGCGAGGACAACGCCTCGAATTTCCCCAAAGCCAAGAACCATTCCCCGACGTACTTGCCGTACCGCTGCTGCCACGCTTCCAACAGATTCAACACATGGAAGTCGACCAGGAAGACGAACTGCAACGGCAGGTAGATGAAGATGAACAGGAGTGCCGAGTGGTGAATGTTCGAGAAGCTGGAAATCCGGTGTAGCTGGCGGAGGCGAAGCAACACACCGCCGCCGTGCGTGGTTGCCTCACGTTTGATGGAGTCCAACTCCGACGTCGAGTCGGGCATCGAGACCATCAGCTCGAACATGTTCAAGTAGCGCCGGACTTCGCTGGCCCGGGAGTTGACCATCGAGAAAATGTCGTGGACCCGGCCCGTGAAGAAGACGCAGACGAGGAAATTCCAGGCCAGTATCAGGAACGCGGCGAGCAGACCCTGTTCGAGCGGAAGCATGCCGCACGCAATCAAACCCAGGGTCACGACCAGAGCTACCGGTGTGCTGCGACAGAGCCACAGCAGCCACGGCCGCGCGGCCAACCAGGGCGAGTCTTCCGCCCATTCCAGGAACCGCGCGGCCGTATTTCCTCGGTCCGCCAGCAGCAGGCCTTCGAGGATCAGTGTTTGCCGCAACTGCAAACACGGCGCGAGCTCCACGACAGCCGCCTGTCTCCGCCGAATCTCGTCGGGCGCGGCCGGTTCCAGCAGCCAATCGCGCAGGACGCGGATGCCTGCCGGAGTCTTGGCCGAGCACAGGAAGTGGAAGATCGAGGCGTGGCCGAACAGATCCAGATCGAGGGCGGTCGCGCGATGTTCCCGCGGGACTTCGACGGGCGTCTCAGGCAAGGCCGTCCAGTCTCGGTGCAGACGAGCGATCGCCTGGGCATTGATCTGACGCAACAGACGGTGGCGAGTCAATTCCCGCAGGATGTGCTCGTGGTAGGTCACGAGGGCCAGAAACCCGCCGGCCGCCAGACCGCCTGCCACGTACCACGAGCGTCCCTGATCGCTGAGGCAACCCAGACCAAACAGCGTGAAGACCACCAGGAAGGCCACCATCCGCGAGTGGGTCAGCAAGCGATCGCGCAGGGCATACCGCTGCTCCGCCGCCGCGCTGGCGTCGCGCCGCTGCTGGTAGGTGGCCTCGATTGAGGGTGGGGTCATTTGAGTCTTGTACCGCACAACCATGTATTGGGACTGCGGAATTTACACGGCTAATCGACGCATCTTAGCACAGGTCAAAGCCCTGCAACATTCAGGGGCAAGAATCGTATCGCATCGGGAGAATATCGATCTCCTTCGACAAGGTCGCTGGTTTCTCGCAGCATCAGTTTCGATAAGCCGAAAGCCTGCGAGTTCTCTGCGGTGTGTCATCGGTCATCGACGTCAAGGCGGGCTAGACGTAGCATCTGTCGCAGATGCTACGTCTGGCCCACCTGGATCGATTCTTGTTTTTGCACGAAGCATAAGTCATTTACTGCGTGAGACGTGCGTTCGCCGAGAGGCGATTCACTGGGACTTGTCATTGGCGTGTGATGAACGAACGCGGATTACACAGGAATTCATCGACTCCGTCAGGCGACAGTGAAAGTCGTGCAGAAACCAGCCACCGGGCCAGGCCCGAATGGTACGAGATTGAGCATAAGTCGTTGTTATTCCGCCACTTTCCCCACTGGGCTTGCCCCAGTGGAAAAAGGGTTTGGTCACTAACAGCGGCCCCCTCCCACCTCTATTCCCCTTCGCCGCATTCACCGCCGCCTGCGGCGGCGGTGAATGCGGCGAAGGGGACGGGATGTCGTTGCGGTACGCGGCCTTGGTTTTCAAACCTCTTGTCCACTGGGGCAAGCCCAGTGGGGATCGGAGGTTACGCTTAACCTCGTGTCATTCGGGCCAGGCCCGGTGGCGGAGAATCAGACGCTGCCTTCGGCCCATAACGCTACGGTTCCTGGCGGGCACCCGCGAAGCCCGGCATGTCGGCTTCGGGCGTAACGAAGGCCAATCGCCGGCCCGTCTCGATCGCTCGGAGCAGGGCCTGGTAGTCGTCATCGGCGGTACTGGTGAACTGCGGCGGGGCTTGGCCATTGACCGGTTTGACGATGCCGCGCCCGCCAGCGTCTTTGGCCAAGTGCGCAGTGAGCGCCGGACTGTTCTGCGGATGCGTGAAATTGATCCAGGCAAACCGGCCTTCCCAATCGGTCGTGCCCTCGTACTTGCCATGACAACTGGCACAGCGACGGTTGTAGACCCCCAGAAACTCCTGCGTGAACCACGGCAGCAATTGGCCCGTCTCCACGTCGGTACACAGGTCCCGCCGCCCGGGCGATTTGGGCCGACTGTGGGCGTAGGTGCCGTAGTACGGCACGTTCGCATCGATCCAAAGGTAGATCCGCTGCCGAGCCTCCAAGGGGACGCTCTGCTCGCCATGGTCGCTCTCGAAGTACTCCGGCAAGCGGCTGGCGAAACAGCCGGCCCAGAGCGGCTGATTCACTCCGGTCGGGGTGCGCAACAGCCAGAAAAAATGGACCAGCGGCTGGCCCTTGGCACGCTCCTCCGGCAGCATCTCGCCCGTATCCATGTTGTGCTGACGATACGAGCGACTGCGGCCGAGCAGGTTGTCGTAAGCCATGTTGAAGTAGCGGGTCTTGTCGCCGCTCAGATCACAGCCGCCGTCCGGATCGGGACCGCTGTGGCAGCGGACGCAGTACTTGTCGAGCACCGGCTGGACGATCGTCGGAAAATCAACGATGCCGTCGTGCCCCCAGGGTAGCGGCGTCAATCGCCGCGGTGGCCGACGCGCGGCCAGCGGGATCCGGCCAGCGGCTGGCGGCGCCCACTGCCGCGGTTCGTGGCAGCCCAGGCAACTGATCCGCTCACCGGGCATGACCTGGACCGCCGAAGTCATGCGCTGCAATTCGCGACACTCGGCATCCAGTACCTGGAAATAAATCTCACGCAGGGCCGGGGCCTGGAAGTACGCCGAGCCGTCTTCCTCGACCGGAACCGTGCCCCAGCAACGCTTTGCATAGTACGTGCCGTAGCTCATCACAGGTGACTGGTCATAGGCACGCGACACCAAATCCTCGCTCTTGCGGACCTGCTCCATGACCCGTAGGTACTTGATTCGGCCACGCGTGATGGTGGGTTCCAGGCCTCGGTACACGTCGGCCAGCAGGAAGGTGCCCGCCGAGTCATCGTCGTTTTTCGCGGCGCGCGGCGTGGTCGTAGGATGGCTTTCCAAGCCGTCCGAGACGGCTTGGAAAGCCGTCCCACCCGGGCCACCCAGCCGTGATGCCGTGATTGGCGGGACGGGCCTGGGCCACAGCGGAATGGGGAAATAGCAGCTCTGTTCGGGGTCCTCGTATACCAAGCGTTTGCGGTCGTTCACATCCAGTAGGTAGATCCGGTAGCGGAAAACGTTTCCGCCTCCGTAGGAACAGAGGAACGACTGGTCGCTCAGCGGGAACGGATCGCGGTAGGCCCATTCGTAGCGAGCATCGCCGATCGAGGGGAATTCCTGGGTGATATAGCTGTAGCCTGTGCCCTTGGGCCCCTCCAATCCGAAACTCCGGTCGATCAATCCGATAGCGCCGTGCGGGAAGCCGTGATGCGGGGCAAACGTCGCCACGACCTTGTCGGTGTGTCCCGGCAGCGGCCGGGCTTGCCAGAAACTGCCCACGTCGCGGATGGTGTTGCCAAAGTAGAGTTGATACACCGTGCCTTCCGGATCCTGGGTCCACAAACTTTGGCGATAGGTGAGATCACGGTCGATGTACTCCCAACGGGTAAACAGCACTCGGCCGTCCGGCAGCATCTGGGGGCTAAAGTCGGACAGCGTGTTCATGCTTACGCACCGCACTTGGCTGCCGTCCGGCGCCATGCGATGGAGGTTCGAGGCGGGGACGGGCTGGCAGACCGTATGGCCGAACCGCCGCGTCGAGACGAACAGGATATCGCCGTCCGGCAGCAGGCAGGGGCTAATGTCATAGAACGGCCCGTCGGTCAGCTGCTGCAGGCCCGTGCCGTCGGTGTTGACCCGCCAAAGATGCCAGTACTGCTCGCCTTTCGGCCGGTAGGAGAAGAACAACGTCCGCGCATCGTAGGACACATTCATGTCGTAGATGCAGCCGTCCGGGTCGCGAAAGATGATCTGCGGCGGCTGTTCGGGATGGGCCGGATCGACGATGCGAAGGTCGCAGCCTGGGGCCCGAGGTTGAGCCGCCCAGATGTCCTGGCCGACCGCGGGCGGGGCGCTCAGCGGCTGCCGCGTAATCATGGCGATCGGCGGTAGCTGGCGGACGGCGAGTGTCTCCGGCCAGGCCCAGTCATCCGGCTGCAGGCAGACGCGGCTCAACGCGAGCGATCCCGGCGACTTCAGCTTGACCACCAGCCGACCGCTTGGGATGGCGAGGCTCCCTGGGAGGGCGAGGCTCCTGCCGAGCTGGGGCTCCGCGGGAGCGTCGCCCTCCCGAACCGCGCCGTCGCCCTCCCGAACGGCGAGGCTGCCCTCCCGAACCTGAGGCGTTAGCGTGAACCGTAGCGTCTGCCAGGAACCGAGCGATGCGGTCAGCTTGGATTCTGCCAGGATCGTGGCCTCACCACTCTCGGCAGTCACACACACGTCGGTTGGCTGATCGCAGCGCAGCCAGAGCGAGCCTTCGTACGGCCGGTTCGGGACCCACGGGATTCCCTGGCCGCCGATCCCGCGGTACTCGAGCCCCACTTCGCCTTGGCCCTCGACAAAAGTCAGCCGCTGACTCTGGCGCGGGAGTCTGGGGTCGGGCGGCTGGATCGCGAACTCGGCGCGGGCTGCACCTCGGCGGATCGCCCGCCAGCCGCGGCAGATGTTCTGCTCCACCGCCGAGTTCTCGCCGCCAAAGGAAATCGTCCGCAGGGGACCGTCGGTCTTGATCCGGAAGTTGCGGAACTGGGCCTCGCGCTGCCAGGGCCGAAAACCGACCGTGCCGGTCGCCAGCGGGTGATCCTGATCCTCGTAAGCGAGCACGGTCTTACCGCTGACCTCGATTTCCAGTGTCTTTTCCGTCATCCGCACGACCAACGGAAACCACTGGTTGACCGGTACCGCGCAGGGCACGTCCTTGATGTTCTCGAAATTCTGGCGATGCCGTCCCAGCCGCAAGTACTGGCCGCTCGCGTCCAGGGAGACTTCGTAGCCGTGGAAACGGTCGGCGCCGATGCCAGGCTGGCTGACCTTGACGATCAAACCCGCGTTGCCGCTGCGCGCATCCGGCAGCAGTATTTCGACCCCGACTTCGCCGGTTGCAAACGGCGGCTCGTCGAAAATCAACTTCGGCCCGTTCTCTCCTGCGGCCCACAGCAAGCCATCCTTGATCTGCCAGCTGCCGCCGTAGGCTTGAAAACCTTTCACCGGCGTCACGTCCGCCTGGGACTGGAAATTCTCATCGATCAGCATCCGGCCGTAGCTGAACGTCTGCGGCGACGGGTTCGCCGCGGCAGGTTCGGGCGTCTCTGCGCCGGCGGCAGCGCTGACGATCAACATCGCGAGTACGGAGTTCGTTGTCGACATAAGCGGATTGTTGCATCGCGGCCCACGCGATACAATCCGGCTCAGCAGGAGCGATGACCGTAGGTCAGGCTTTCCAGCCTGACTTTCCGTTTGTTGTAGGTCAGGCTTTCCAGCCTGACATCGATCCGACAGCCGTCAGGCTGGAAAGCCTGACCTACCCTGGGCGATCGCCTGGCAGCACGGAGGTTTGACAGTCGAATCAATGCTGAAACACACTCTACCCACCAGCCAGCGTCTTGGAGAACTGGTCCTGGGCGTCGATCCTGGCTTGAACATCACCGGTTATGGGTTGGTCGAAGTCACGGCCAAAGGTCCCAAGCTGCGGGAAGCCGGGGTCGTGCGAGGCCGCACCCGTGGCTCGCTGGAGCGTCGACTCCAGGAGATCTACGACGGTGTGGTGGAGATCCTTATCGCGTTTAAGCCCACGACGATGGCGGTCGAACAATTGTATTCCCACTACGGCCGGCCGCGCACCGCGATTCTGATGGGGCATGCCCGCGGGGTCATCTGCCTGGCGGCAGTCCAACACGGTGTTTCGCTGCGGCATTACGGGGCCACGATGGTCAAGAAGATGCTGACCGGAAATGGCCGGGCCTCCAAGCCCCAGGTCCAGATGGCCATCTGCCGCCAGTTCGGCTTGGCCCAGGCACCCGAGCCGCCGGACGTGGCGGACGCGTTGGCTGTCGCCTTGTGCCACGTGTTCAACCGCAACGTCCTGGCCGACAATCGCGGAGTCGGAGTCACCTTGGATCTGGATGAAGATGAGAAGTAGCCCAGCTTAAGCACTAGCCTGATTTCTCCCGAAAGCAAAGGAGTCTTCCACGTGATCACTAAAATCTCCGGCAAGTTGCTGGCGCTGGCCGACGACAGCGCGACGCTAGCGATCGACGCCTTCGAATACCAAGTGCTGATTCCGGAATTCACCCGCAAACGGCTGCAGGAGCACGTCGGTGAGGCGGTCAGCCTGTACACAGTTCACTACCTGGATGGCAATCCCACACAAGGCCGCTTGACACCGCGATTGGTCGGCTTCCTGACCGAAATCGAACGCGAATTCTTCGAACTGTTCTGCTCGGTCGACGGGATCGGCGTGCGAAAAGCGTTGCGCGCGATGGTCCGTCCTGTGCGGGACGTGGCGGGGCTGATCGAAGAGCAGGACGCCAAGGGCCTCTCCGGCCTGCCCGGCGTCGGTCCGGCCACGGCCGAGCGGATCATCGCCAAGTTGCGTCGTAAGATGCCCAAGTTCGCGCTCTTGGTGGCGCGCGAGGAGACTTATCACGCCGAGGTCGAACGCGACGTGGTCGAGGAAACGTACCAAGTGTTGTGCACGCTGGGCCACAACGAGTCCGATGCGCGCCGGTTGCTGGACTCGGCCCTCGCCACCAAGGCGAAATTCAAGGACGTCGACGCACTCCTGCAAGCGGTCTATCAGCAGCGAAACCAGTGATAGTAGTTCCAAGTTCGCAACGGTGTGGCAAATTGGCGTAGCTGAATTCGTGAGAATTCAGGGATTCTTGCCAAACCCCTGAACTCTCACGTGTTCAGCTGCATTCCGAACTTGGAACTACTGCGTGTTGACGCACTTCAGTCGGGCAGCCGCCAAAGACGAATCTTGCCGCCCGTCGCGCCGGTGATCAGGCCGTGCGGGTCGGGCAGGAAGGCCAGCCGCGTGATGTGCCGATCCGAGAAGGCCGTTTCCGCTTTGAGCGTGTCCAACCGCCTTCCGGTTTCGAGGTCCCAGAGGAATACCTCTTCCCGGAAACCGCCCGAGGCCAAGCGGCGGCCATCCGGTGAAAAGGCCGCCGTGCGCACCGACTCGACCCGCAACGTGTGCACGGGCTCGTACGACGCCAGGTCGAAGACGCAGATCTCGTTCAGGGCTGCCGTGGCCACCTGCTGGCCGCCGGGCGAAAAGTCGAGATCGGTGACGGCGTCCTGATGGGCGCGCAGCTGGTGCAACACATTCCCGGTGCTCGCGTCGAAGACACGAACCACACCGCGCGAGTCGCCCGTGGCGATCCGCTGGCCGTCTCGCGACAGGGCCAGCACATTCGGGCAGTCACCTTCGCCGTACGCGCCGGACGCTTGATCTTTGGCCAAACTCCACACGAACAAATTGGGGGGCCGGGACCGTACGGCCCACACCAAACTGAGGCCGTCGGGCGCGAGCCGCAGGGCTGTCGGGGACATCGGCGAGTCGCCCACGCGCCGCGTCAGCTGGCCGTTGGCGGCGCTCATCACGGCGAACTGCTTGTCGTCATAGTTGCTGATCACGAACTGCGAGTCCGGCGTGATCACCAGACCGTTCAGGTGACTGGTCGGGGTGCGCTGGCTCCAGATCTCTTGACCGCTACCCACGTTCCACAGACGCACGGTGCGGTCTTCGGCGGCGGAGGCTAGGACGGCGCCATCGACGGAAACGGCCAGTGCGGTCACATGTTGCTCGTGGCCTTCGAACGAACGGATCAAGCCAGGCGGGGCGGCCAACCAAGACTGAGCGGGGGCGCGAATGCGTTCCTGGGCGTTGATCGTCTCCAGTAGTTCGGCCACACGCTGGTCGATTTGCTGTTTCCTCGTGCCGCTCAGGTGCGGGCTGGCCGCCTGGTACTTCTCGACAGCGTGAGCCCAAGCCGCTTTGCGGGTCGACGCGTCCTTGGGCAGGCCCCACTGATACCACAGGTCGGCCAGATCGACGAGATTCTTCGCGGCCCGGGGCAAGAGCATGTCATCCCGGGCGAGTTTGGACAGTGCCGCGTCGCTGCCGAAAGCCAAGTGGGCCAAACCCGCCTTCCAGTCTTCCTTGACGAAGCAGAGGAACTTGCCCAGTGTCAGGTTGGCCTCGGCGTCCTTGGGGTTCCGCTGCAGCGCCGCATTGGCCTGGACTACCTGCTGGCTTGTGACGGCGTTGGCCAAGTCGACCACCGCCGGTCGCAGCCCCTGTTCGGCGCCGCCCGGTGTCAGCTGTTCCAGACGGCGCTGAATTGTCCCTTCCAATTGCGCGTCGCCTAATTGGCGGGCTGCTCCGAGCGCCATGACGTACAAACTCTCGGCCTGTTCCGCGTCGCCTGCCTCGGCCGCCTGTTGGCCGCACGTAAGAGCGGTCTGAGCCACCGCGCGATGTTCGTCCTGGCGGGTGACCGATTTGGCCAGTCTCTTCAGCACCTCGGCCGTCATCGCCCGCGTATCGATCTGGAAGCCACGTGCCAGTTCGCCGATGATCGACAGACACAGACGCAAATCCCCCGCGTCGCTGGCCAGCGTGCGGGCCTGATCGAACAGCACGTACCGTTGAGCCGCATCTGGTTGCTGGCTGGCTTGTTTCACCAGCGTTTCGGCCATGGATCCTTTCGCTTCGGCGGTCGTCGCGGCACGGATTTGGTTGCCTTGCTTGTCCGTCAATTGTTGCAGCGCCCGGACGCGGACTGCCGGCTCGGGAGCCGGCACCCTGACCACCACGACGGGTGTTTTGGCGGGCAGACCAGGAGTGTCGCCGGAAGGCGATTCGGCCCCGCTGCCAGCGGCGCCGGGCGAGTCGGATTGCGGCGGCATCGGATTGTCAGTCGGCTCAACCTTGCGGCTCGAAACAGGCTGAGCCGGAACTGCCAACGGATCGTCGGCCAGCTGGGACAGCGTACTCGTCGCTTCCTGAGTAGGTGCGGCCCCACCTCTGGCCGCGGCGGGCGGTGCGACTGTGGTTTCAGAAGGCGAGACAGGGGCCGGCCCCCGGACGTCTGCGGCGGCAGGCAGGCGGTTCGCAAGTTCGTGTCCCGCACGGTCCCGCGCTCGCAGCCAGACCACGAGGGTCGTGGCCAGGAGCATCAGGAACAACGTCGTCAAGCTGGCGATGAGTGCCGGGAAGAACCACGCGGATCTTGGGTTGGGTTGTTCGAAATCACCAGCCATGCTTCACCTCTAGCCATCTTTCAGCCATACGGCGAATTCCTCGTGCTCGATCTCGATCTTCAAGACCCGGGCTCCTGCTCGCGTGATGTCGGCAAGGGCCGACCGGACCGCTTGCTCCAGCGTGTCCGCGTCACGGTCAAAGGCCACGAAGACTTCGCCACCGCGGGATGCAAGCAGGGCATCGTTGGCGATGCTGTACAGTCGCTCGGCTAGGGCCGTCGTGTCCGGACCTGCCTCGGCAGTGGCGAGTCTGGCGGTGAACTGGTGAATCATGGACAGCTCTCTTCAACAATCACCACGACAGCTTCCTCTGAGGCACTCACGTCTAAGGATTGTAGCAGAGATCTCACTTTTCGTCACAGTCGCAATATAATTCCCGTCTGCTGGCCTCATGCCAGCCAGCTAGAATTCGTGCGGTGGAGTTGGAGGTCGAGGTAGTCTATCCCACAGAGTGTCCGACGGAGGCTTGCCTCGAACCAGCTACCGTGCGTTGGCTTGATGAAGTAGCTCGACACGCCGAAGCGGGCGACGTCGAGTATCTCCAGAAGGCTGGCCGCGTGTTCCAAGCCGTGGGCTGACAACTGCCATCCGTGCTACCGAAGTGAAACTACCCCGTGTATCATCGGGCAGCCTGGTTGCATGAGCCATTTTGGCCCTGGGCCTAAGGAGCGATAGTCCGAGCGATGCGGAACCCGAAGTACTTGGCCCAATTTCCGGGGTCGCGCCCGTGGCGGAACGCCGACCGGCAGGCTCCGCCGTCGTCACCCCAACCGCCACCCTTAAGCACCCGCTCTAAGCCTGTGCTCGGTCCCCGAGGATCGCTCACTACACCCGCTTGGTACGGCCCATACCAGTCTTCGCACCACTCCAACACATTCCCGTACATGTCGAAGAGCCCCCAGGCGTTGGGACTCAACCGGCCGACGGGTTGGGTCTGGCCTTGCGAGTTGCCCTTCCACCAGGCATTCGGAAGGCTTGGGAACCAGACGGGACCCCAGATGCCGACGTGGCGGTGATCTGCTATCATAAAGGCACGAACACAAGGAGCCTGCACGTGAGCGAGTACGACAGTCCGTGGAAGGAAGCTTTGGAGCGATTCCTGGCGCAATTCCTGGAGTTCTTCTTTCCGCAGGTCTTCCAGGGGGTCGATTGGAGTCGCGGGTACGAAAGCCTGGACAAGGAATTGCAGCAGGTCGTCCGGGAAGCGGAGTTGGGCCTGCGGCTGGCCGACAAACTGTTCAAGGTGTGGCGGCTCGACGGAGAAGAGGCCTGGGTCTTGATCCACGCCGAAGTGCAAAACCAACCGGAAGAGCAGTTTGGCGAGCGGATGTATGTCTACAACTACCGCATCTTCGATCGCTTTCGCCGGCCCGTGGTCAGCCTGGCCGTGCTGGGCGATGAGCAGCGGGACTGGCGACCGCATCAGTTCGGCTACGGGCTGTGGGGATTCTCGATCCGCGTCGAGTTTCCCATCGTCAAGTTGCTCGACTTTGCGGATCGAGTGGCGGAACTGGAAGCCGAGCGAAATCCGTTCGCGGGCGTGGTCCTGGCCCACTTTAAGACGCTCGAAACCCGAAATCAACCGGAAGAGCGGCGGTTCTGGAAGGTCCGTTTGGTGAAGAGTCTGTTCGACCGGGGGCTGAATGCAGACGACATCCGGCAGTTGTTTCGGATCATCGATTGGCTGATGGAATTACCGCCGGAGTTAGAGCGGCAGTTCCAGGACGAGATTCATCAATTCGAGGAGGAACGACAAATGCCCTACGTGACGAGTATCGAACGCATGGCCCGCGAGGAAGGACGTACAGAGGGACGTACAGAGGGACGTACAGAAGGACGCAGGGAAGGGCTGCAGCAGGGTGAGGTGCGCGGCTTGCAGCAAGGTCTTGAAGTTGCCCTTGAAGTCAAGTTCGGCGCAGCAGCTTCGGAACTGCTGCCGCTGGTTCAAGCCGAGCAGCGCGTCGACGTGTTGCGCGCCGTGCAGCGAGCGATCCGGACCGCTCAGACGCTTGAGGACATACGCGCGCTGCTACAGTGAGCGAGTCGACCAGCCGGTCGCCGTTGGTTGGGATGGCACGCCTACGCAACGCCCGGTCCCGCCTGATACCTCTCGGCCACCTGTGACGGCCATGTATTACAGCAACTACCATCCCCAGTCCTCATCCGCGCCCCGGCCTTGCCATCCGTTCGACCGTTGGCTGCCGGAGAAGCGATGTTCAGAGACCAAGAAGTAGTCGCGGTGATTACTTCGCTGAAGCCTCCTCGATCAATTTTCCGCGTAGTGTGCGCTATGGTCTGGGCTGCCTGCAGACCGCCATCACTTCTCGTCTGGCAGAGATGGCGATCGTGGCTTGCCCGCTATTTCCGTTCCCGGAGCAACCCCAACCATGAAACAGAACGGACTGGCCTGTGCCCTCCTGGTGGTGACCGTCCTCTGTGCGTATTGGCCCGTCGGCAGACACGAGTTCGTGAACTTCGACGATCCGCAGTACCTTGTGGACAACCCTCAGGTTCGCCAGGGACTGACTTGGGGGGGGATCCGCTGGGCTTTCACGACAGGGCACGCCGCCAACTGGCATCCTGTAACGTGGCTCTCCCACATGATCGATTGTCAGTTGGTCGGCCTGCAAGCCGGATGGCATCACGTCATCGGCATGCTGTTTCATATCGCAAACAGCGTGTTGCTCTACTTGGTGTTCCAACGCATGACGGGCGCGATCTGGCGGAGTTTCATGGTTGCGGCCCTATTTGCGCTGCACCCGCTGCACGTCGAATCGGTGGCGTGGGCGGCGGAACGTAAGGATGTCCTGAGCGCGCTGTTCTGGATCTTGTCGCTGGCGGCATACGTCCGCTACACCGCGGCTCCAAGCTGGCGAAGCTACGGAGTGGTAATGGTCTGCTTTGCGTTGGGCCTGATGGCCAAACCGATGTTGGTTACGCTGCCCTGCGTCTTGCTGCTGCTGGACTACTGGCCACTGGGACGCTGGTCGTTCGAGGCCAACCGACGAGTCAGACTCCGGTTGCTGATCGTGGAAAAGCTTCCCCTCTTGGCCCTCAGCGCAGCGTCGTGCCTGGTGACGATGATCGTCCAAAGCCGGGGCGGAGCCGTGGGCTCCGTCACCGCATTTCCGGTGACGGTACGTTTGGCGAATGCCGTCGTGGCCTACGTGGCCTATCTGGGAAAATTGATTTGGCCGACGCGTCTGGCAGTCTTCTATCCTTACCACGCGATTGCCACCTGGCAATGGATGTCGGCGGCCGCGGTCTTAGCTGGGATCACTGCGGTGGCGATCATCACGAGAAGACGCTGGCCGTATCTCCTGGTGGGCTGGCTGTGGTATCTCGGCACCCTTGTCCCAGTGATCGGCGTGATCCAGGTAGGCAGGCAGTCCATGGCCGATCGATATACGTATCTGCCTTTGGTCGGTGTCTTTGTCATGCTCGTCTGGTGGATCACAGAGCTGTCGGCCCGTTCGCGGTGGAGCCAATCGCTGTTACGGGTTGCGGCAGGGACGGCAATCATCGTTTGCCTGGCGTTAAGTTTCCTTCAAGTTGTGCGTTGGCGGAACAGCGTGACGCTGTTTGAGCATTGCCTGCGGGTGACCGGAAACAACGCTCTTGCTCACACGAGCCTGGGCGCCGACCTCCGCCGGCGGGGCTGGTTGGACGAGGCGATGACTCATTACCGCGAAGCTTTGCGGATCAA
>JAPLNJ010000568.1 GCA_026692885.1 Planctomycetota bacterium
GGTCGCAATTCGCTGGTTCCGCGTCAGATCCTCAAGAACCTGGATGTCAGTCGAGAATTCATCCAGCGTCAGCATATCGACGAGCATGCCCAGCGATTCGACAAACAGTCGTCGCTCGGCTCCCTGCAGCACGCGGATTCCGTCGGGGGTCCTGTACATGGTTTCTAGTCCGGCCAAATGGGATCGACGCTGACGATTCTCGGTTATCGGGATGGTGATGCAGCGTTGCTAACGGAACATGATAGTTGCAGAAGCCGCCAATTTCGATGTCGTGTGGCCATGTACACCGCTCTTTCGCTGAATGGCTCGTGCCGACAAGCTTGGCCCTTGGCCAATGTGCCCGCCAGGGCGTGACCGGGGCAATGAGTACCCTCATTCCGCACGGTTTCGACTCGAGGCTGGCTCGCCCGTAGCGTACTTCCCACCAGCCGGTTCGTCGCTCTGCAAATGTTGACGCTGACCATGTCTCCCGCGTTACAGACGCCAGGAGAGCCGCTAGTGAGATCTGCTTTTGGTCGACCCGGCCGTTTGCGCGCGGCTGCGTCGATCCTGGGATCCGTAGAGGTGCCCTGGTGGCCGGAGGCGGAGACGGTCCTTCCGCCGCGTGGTAAACTCTCGTCCAGGACATTTTGTCCTGGTTTCTTGCTGCGTCTGACATTCCACGGACATCCGTGGAGAGTTCACCTTTGAACCATGACTTACTGGCCGCAGTTCAGATTTCGGCAGGTCGGCGGCAATGGCAGGTGTCCTGGCACGCATGCCGGAATCGGTACAATGAGCGCTTTGGCAACGTCGCCACCCGCAACGGAAATGTACTGGCCCCTCAGTGAGCTAAGGAGTCCCCGTGAGCCAAACAAATAGGTGTTTTTCTGTGGCCGTGATCGTCGCTTGGCCGTTGGCCTCTCTCGGCGCGTTCGGTGCGGAAAGCCGTCGGGTGACGATACCCGTGACGCGGGACACATGGGTTTCGGCAGTGGGCACGGAACGGACAGGCAATAACGGGGCGTCCTCGCGGCTGAAGTTCAAGGGCATCCAAGAGTTCAGTTTGGTCGACGGCGACTTCTCTGCGATTAAAGGTCGAGCGATCGAACGGGCCGTTCTGCGATTGCACAGTGCATCCCCAGAGAGGCTCGGGAGGGTGACGGTCTCGACGGTTTCTGCTCCTTGGGAGGAGGGAACGGGAACCAATTATGCCAAGCTCCCAGGGGCGGCGTGCTTCCAGTTGCCCGGTGTTACGCCGGACATCACGGAAGCCATTCTCGGCAACGGCGGGTCGATCTGGCGATTCGCCGACGCGTCGGACCCGGACGCGGATGGGTGGCAGTCGATCCCAATCGACCCCGTGGTGATCCAGTCCCGACTGGATGGGCGCAGTCATGGATTCGCAGTACTCGACGACGTCGGCAACGAATGGACTCGCGATGGCGAGGCTTTCCGCTGGCGGCCGTTTCCCAACCGTTTCTTCTACTCCAAGGACCAGAACGCCTCGGTCGCTCCGAGGTTCGAGGTTTGGCTGGCTGACGGCCTGTCGGTCGCAACGCCCGTGTTGCCCGCTACGCTGCCACGGCCCAAATCGAATCGGATCGATCTGCCTGCGATCGCCAAGGTCCAGGAGGAGAAAATCCCGCAGCGGTCGATGACGGTCGGCGATCTGTTTGGTCGGCCGCTGGCAGTCCTCCGCGCCGCGAGAGGCGAAACCGTGTGGTTGGATGTTCGCACCGACGTTGACGCCAAGCTCGATTTCCGCGTGCCCGATGGATTCTCGGGAAGGCTATTCTCACTCGTGGCCCACGGAGACGCTTTGGTGCCCTGCGACTCGTTTGGGAAACCAACCACTCGCGGACGAACCGACCCCCAGGGCCAGACAGGCCGATGGTTGGCGGAGATCTACGTCCCCAAGTCTGCCCAGGCCGGGCGGCAGACAATTCGGATCGCGAAGGGTTGCGAGGTGTCCTTGGAAATGTGGGACTTCGCGCTGCCCGACCGGCTCTCCTTTGTTCCGCAGATGAATGCGTACGGCCTGCCAGCCGCGCAGGAGGTCGCCTACTACCGTCTGGCTCACGAGCATCGTTGTTGTCTCAACTGCCTGCGCTACTCTTGGCAGGGCAGAATCGCCGCCGGCTGTGCTCCACGAACGGCTGCGGATGGGTCATGGGACTGGACGGCTTGGGACCGCAGATTCGGCCCGCTTCTTGACGGTTCCGCCTTCGCTGATCTGCACCGCCAAGCAGAGCCGGTGGATTTCTTCTACCTCCCGCTCAACGAGAACTGGCCGATGGATCATGAGCGGGCCTATCGCGGCGGTTATTGGATCGAGACGGCTTACCCCGACAGCTACTGGGCCGAATTTCGCGCAGCAAGTGGGGAATTTGCGCGACATGTCGCGGAGCAGGGATGGGCAGACACGACCTTCGAGTTCTACCTCAACAACAAAGTGTACTTCAAGGCAGACCGAGGAGCGTGGTCGAAATGCTCCGCGCCATGGATCTTCGATGAGCCGGTCAACACCCAAGACTTTTGGGCACTGCGACGATTCGGCCGCGAGTTTCTCGCCGCCACAAACGGTGCGAAGAACCTCGTGTTTCGCTGCGATATCTCGCGGCCCGAATGGCAGAGAGACTTGCTCGATGGTATTTGCGGTGAGGAAGTCGTCAGCGGATCGCTGCGGCCGTATCGTGACCGCATCTTGGCCCGCCAAGCACGGTTCGGGCAGAAGGTCCTCATGTATGGCAGCCCGAACAAGATCGGGACCCCGCATCTCCAGTCCTCGGCTTGGTGCTTGGACGCTTGGTGCCTCGGCGCGGATGGCGTCGTGCCGTGGAACACCATCGGAACCGCCAAATCGTGGATTGAGCCGGATCAAACCTCCCTAATTTATCCCACCGAACAAGGCCCGCTGCCGAGCCTCCGACTCAAAGCCTTCTGTTACGGCCAGCAACTCGTCGAATACCTTGCCATCTTCACGCAACTCGCCGGCCACGACCGCCGTTCGGTTGCAGAATCGCTATGCCGGGAAATAGGACTGGACGGCCAACACAAGAAGGCATCCGAGGACGACGCCGGAACCATGAGCTACGATCGCGTCTCACCGGAAAGCCTCGAATTTCTCCGCTTCCGCCTCGGCTCGTGGATCGACGCCCGCAAGCCCGCCGAACGCAGGGACTGGACGGCACCGCGTCCGTTCGGCCCGGTCGATACGCGGCCTGACGAGCGTTTTCTTGTGTCGGGCAGTAGGGCCGTGGGACGCTAGGCCCCGTTGCTGCGTTAGGCAAAGGCGGCGCGGCTGTGGGACAGCCCGTGCAACCCGTGTCGGCCGCGGCGGGCGGCTTCCTCCGTCAAGCTCTCCGCCCGGCCAGCGGCTTTGAAGTTGCGCATTTCGACGAGAAGTAGCTGAAATTGCCAGATTTCTGGCGGAAGCTGGGTGACAGCCCACACTGCGCAACAGCCAGAATTCTGGCGAATTCTGCTACTCGCAATTTCAAAAACCCGCAGCGCGTTTGAACCAGCGGCCAAAGTTCAACGGCATCGTGTCCACTCACGTCTCCGCCGACAGCTGCAGCCGAGCCAGAAGCGGTGTCAGGTGGTGGATTCGTAACACTTGCGAGCCGGAAGGCCGGCGGAGCCGAAGTGCAGCGACTTGCAGATTCTTGCGGCCGATGCCGAATGCCGACGAGCGGGGGCCCAATGCCGTTTTCGGCTGGCCTTAGCGAAAGACGTTCGGCAGCTTGGGTGGCTTGGGCACGATCCGTTGCAACCAGGAGGTGGAGGCTTTCGGCTTGTCCTTGGACGACGTCTCCGGGCCGGGCGGCTTGGCTTGATCCACCGCGTCTACGCGCGGTGGCACATCGACCAGTTGGATCTGAGCCAAGGGCACATGGCGGCGGATGTACTCCGGCCAATAGCCTTCCAGAATCTGCACGCACTGGGCCAGTTCGCCTTTACCTAGGTAGAAATCGGCCAGCGCGATCAGCTTCAGCAGTTCGTTGCGTTCTGTCTTCTCGAACCACAGATCGAAGAGCTGCACATCGTCGATCCAGACCTCGCCCTGGCCCATCAAGTCGAAGGCCACACGCAGGTCGGTCAGACCGGTGGTGGGCAAGTTATCGATCCGGAGCAGGTACGGCGCCCAGGTCTTGGTCAAGGGGGGCGGATTATCTTTGCCGATCTTAGCGCCCACCTCCGCCGGGCGGTAATACGTCTGGCCGTTCAATCGGCCTTCGATGGCCAGACGCAACGGCGGCTGTTCCTCGGTCGCCTCGATCTTGAGCCAAACCCACACCGACAAGCGGCCGGTCTTGGGCACCGGGAACGGATTACTCCGTACCCAGACCACGGCCTGGTTGCTGCGGACGTGCAGCGAACTCTGCCCCGAGTGACTCTGCTGCGGATCCAGTTGGACCACAGTGCCCTCGGTGCGGGCAAACTCCCAGCCGGGCAGCAAATCGCCCTGCTGCGGCAACTCGAAGCCCGGATTGGCCAAGGCAGGAAGCGTCGGCGGCTCCTTGAGCAGGTTGGCCCGCTTGCGGAGGTCGTCGAGTGATTTTCGGAGCTGGACGAAGACTTCGCGGCCCACGTTCAGACGCCAGTCCGTGACTTCGACGTTGGCCGCGGACAGGCTGGCACCGACCAGATCGTATGGCAGGAGCTGGACTTCCCACGTCCCTTGATTCCCGCGTAGCGTCGGAGCAGGTAACGGCCGGCTGCCTAACGCCTCGAAGGAGAAGGTCTGCGTCGCGGACAAGTCGAGCGACACGGAAACCGGCCACGGAGAATCGTTCGCGACGTACAAATACGTCCGATTGCCGCGGGACAATTGGCGCACGACCACCGGCGGCTGTTCCACTTCGTTGTTCTTCGGCAGCACGGTGACAAACCGATCAGCAGGTAAACGCCGGTACACTTCCACCAGATCCAGCAGGGCGTCCTGCTGTCCCAACAGGGCCATCCGGCCGCCGTCAAACATGACTTGGCTGTCCAACGTCGCCAGGCTATGCACGAACCGCTGACGATTGTGGTAGCCGGCCGGCGAGAACTCCGGAAACAGCCAGGTGTGCGTTTTCTCCGGGCCTACCGGGCTGACCTTGTCGAACGCCGGCAGGGGCAACGACCGCGGCTCGTGATAGAACAAGCTGCCCGTCGTGCTCCGCAGGGCCGTGGTCGCCGCCGCGGCCTTGTTCAGCGGCACCACGCAGCCGAACGCGAGGTCCATCTCCGGTGCACGGTTTAGTTGCAGATTGGCGGCTTGGGTCTCCAACGCTGTGAGGGGAGACAGGCGGTGCGGTCGCAGCAGAACCACGCCCGACGCGTCGCCATACTGTTGAGGATCCAACCCGATCCGCAGCAATAACTGTTCCAGGTCGAGCCGTTCGGGCAGTTTCGGTTGCAGCATCCGCTGCATTTCCGGCGTGTTCAGCAGGTCCGCCCCGGCCAGATACAGCTTGGCGCCCCGGGCCTGGACGGATAGGTCGGCCTGGAGCAACTGATAAAACTTGGCCAGTTCCCGGGCCCGCCATTTCAGCCAGCGGGTGTAGCCTTCGCCAGCCAGGTAGGCCATCCGTTGCTCGACGTCCCCGGATGTGAGTCCCGGCACGGTGAGTTTCTCGGCTTGGGCGAAGCGGGTGACCGTGGCCTGATCACAGCCCCATTCGGCGTCGGGCAACTGCGCGAACGTCTGCGGCCCCAACTGAATGGCGATCCCGGCGAACGAGGCGTGCCGGCGGTAGCGTTCGACCAATTCGCCGATCACGTGCCGCATGGCCTGCTGGACTCGCGGGTCGAGGGGGTTGTAGTAGGCACCCGTGCTCCGTTCCGCCCCGTAGGTCTCGCGCCACGACTTACCATCCGCGCCGATCAATTCCAAGCCGTTCGCCGACGCGAGATCCTGTGGGCCGCCAGCCGCCGTGCCCGACTGCCACAGGGCGACTTGCTGACGCAGGGTCGCCTCCAATTCCGGCAGCGGTGTGGCAAACTGCACCGCGGGGACAAGTCGTAGGCCCTCGCGATCGAACATCCGAAACAGCATCTCCAGGACATCCTTGCGGACAGGATCCTGACCGTTGGCAAAATACATGCCGTTGTCGTACTTGGCGACCGGTTCCAGCAGTTGGCTGGGATAGATGGCGCTGCCCTCGTGCAGAACCGAGAGCATGACACTGTTGTGTCCGATGTGTTTCAGGTACTGGACCAGACGCGAGCCGCCCTGCTGGAACGTCACCCAGTCGTTCAAATTGCGGCCGCTCACGGGATCCAGCACGTCGCTGGCAGAGAAATTTTCCGGAAACAAGGGCCGTTCGTAGTAGATGCCTAGCAGCCGTGTCGAGTCCTGGGCAGTCACGGTCCGGCCGGGCAACTCCGGAGGTCCGGACAACACCCGAATCCGACCGTACAGAGCCGGAGCGTCGTCGCGGTGATTGGTCAGGATCAAGATCGGGGTCGTGCTGCGAGGCCAGAACACCACCCGGTGGCGCTCCGTCTGTGCGGGCGTCAGCGGCGAGACCACGGGCACATCGAATCCCGAATCCACGCCGGGCGGATTGATCGTGCCGGCTGCGTTGGGGTCCAGGATGCTGATGCCCAATGTCTGCCGGTAGTCGTTCGGGTACTCCACTTCCAGCACGTGCGGCTGATGAATTTGGCCGACCGGCAGCGGATAAGCCTGCCAGCCGCCGGGCAGCAGTTCGACCAGCTCCCGATCGGCCTGGACGCGTTTACGGCTCTTGCCGTTGCCCAGCGGCTTGGTCTTGGCGTGTTCGGCGGAACCCGGCATCCACTTCCACTGGGGTAGTTTGGGAATGGACTCCCAGAGTTTCGACTTGCCGTGCGTCGCTTCGCTGATGATCTCCTCGGCTTGCGGGGCGATGTCGCCGATCGTCTTCCAATTCGCGGCGACCGCCAGCGCCGGCTTGGTGCCGACCACCACCACCTGCACGTTCCGCTGAACCAGCAGTTTGGCCGGCGCCAACCGAGTCGGCAACCGGCGTTTGGTGAGGGTGATCTGGACATCGTAGACGCCCTCGTTTGGGGGTAACGGGACCGCGAACGGCCCGACCTCGGGCGGATCGCCGCGCGCGTCGACGGTGGCCTCCCGCTGTTCCTCCCACAGCTTCTCCGTGGACCGCGCCCGCAACAACTGCACGCCGTAGGTCAGCGACGTGCCGGCTTCGGCTCCGACCAGATACGGATCGACGCTAAGTTCGAACTTCTCGCCTGGCGCAAACACGAGCGAGTCACCGTTGAATCGCACCCGCAGCTTGTCGCCGGCCGTGCGGCGGACCAGCAAGCGGTTTCCCCGTTCGTCCAGGGCCGAAGTATGGATATCGGCAAGCAGTTGCTCCAGAGGTACGCGGATCCGCCGACCTGCCTCCGGCTGGTCGGTGGGCGTCCATTGGATCGAGAGGGCCGCCGAGCGCGGGGCCGTGACCAACAGACTGATGCCAGCGTAGGTGCGTGCCCCGCGCGGCGTCACCTGCACCGTATTCTGAGCCACGTAGGCAGAACCGGGTTCATCGGGTTGCAGCCCCACGGGTTCGACTTCCGTGAAAGCCTGCGTTTGGTCTCCGGACGGTGCCTCGTTCTCCAAGCGGATCTGACCTTGCCACGCCCGGGCGCTGCCGCCGCCCCAGGCGATCCACAGCCGCAGCTGGATATTGTCCGCTGGGTGTTTGACGTTTTCGGCGGCGCTCGGCGCGGTTGGCGGCAGCGCGCAGAGCACCAGCACCAGCGACAAGCATGACCGAAGTCTGCACGTCCTGCGTCCGATCCATCGTGCTAGCAGCACGCTCAAAGTTGGCGGACTTCCTTGTCCGAGCATCGTAAGACTACACGGTATTGCATCGAGCCATCCTGGCCGGAGAATCGCGAGATTATAAGCCTAGCCGGGTCGTTTGTCCTATCCCGGATTATTCGCAGCATCTGCTCCCGCCGGCCTTGATCATAAGATATCGCAAAACGCTAGCACCAAACAGTATTTTGGCCCTTGTGCGTAAAGAATGAGACCTAACGGTTCAGCAGGGACAGGGCGTGAGACCGGGGGTCAGCCGCCGGTACGTCTATGCGAAACCGTAAAACCCCATTCTTGACGCCGACAACCCCGAAAACCGTTTGGTGCTAGCGGCGGATCATCGCAACCTTATGATCAAAGCCGCTCAAGCCGCCTTGGATCGCACCTCTTCCTGCGTGGGCTCCGGCTCCAGGTACGCGTGGAGTTCGCGGAGCCGCCGTGACAACCGGCGCTGCCGAGTCCAGACCCAGCTGACATACAGACCGATCCCCAGGCAGGCGACCAAGTAAGCTACGGCGGCAGCAGTCATACGGACTCCTTTCAGAGGGGCGAAGCAGGGGCGTCATCGGGTCCACTCAGCCGCGAGGTCACACCGATCCGCCATTCGAGCGCAGCGACCTGCTGTTCCAATCCCAACTGCCAGCGCCGCTGCATCGTCAGGAACGCAAAAAAGGCGGTGAAACCGAGCACGCTGACCAACAGCACCAGGCGGACGTGGGGGGGCGTCTCCACGGCTTCCGGTGCGATCCCCCAAAACCAGCGAGTGGATGCGACCACCAACGGGATATCCACGATTCCCAGAACTCCCAGCACGGCACTCATCCGGGCTCGCCGCTGCGGTTCGCCCAGGCCGGCCCGCAGCAGGAAATATCCGCCGTAAATCAACCACATCACCAGCGCCACCAGCAATCGCGGATCCCAGGTCCACCATGTGTTGCCCGTCTCATGGGCCCACATCACGCCCGTGATCAAGGTCAAGGTCGTGCACAGCCAACCGGTCTCCGCGGCGGCTTGCGACCAATGGTCCCAGCTCAGGTTGCGGCGGACCAGATAGATCGCGCCGACCGCCCCCACGAACACGAAGGCGCCCACGCCACACCAAGCCACAGAGACGTACAGGTAGGCGATCCGCTGCACCTCGTTGCTTTCGCCTTCCTCAGGAGCCCAGGCGAACAGCACCAGCATCGCCACCAGAAGCAGGCTGACCATCAACCCACTGATCACCATTTGATTGCGTGACAGCCAGCCGGGACCGGAGGTGATCATCGTGCGTCCTCGATGATGAATGTCGAGTGGAGCCTGCCAGCGGCACTGCCGGCGCGCAGGGAGGATAACCACGGACCCGGACGGTGACAAGACAGCTTTGGTTGTGATCCCGGATTATTCCTGTAGGCCGGAACGATGTCGCGCAAGGCCATGCCGGAACGGCGCAACCGACGCTCGTAGGAAGAACCCGCTTGGTGCAGACGCCACGCGCCGGAAGCGACCGAAGTTCCGGCAGTGCTTCCGGTTGCTTGTTCAGGCCTACAGGAGATATGAATAATCTGGGGCGATATCGTCGCCGCTCAGACCGTAGCTCGCTTCTCGCAACTTCAGGGGCAGGAAAAATACGCATCTCACGCTGTCGGAACAAGATCAACATTAAGCGTCTTGTCGAAGCACATTCCTGCAGAATTCAGGGGGAATGGCTTGACAACGCCAAGAATATGGGTGAGAAAATCATTGTCTAGGAGTCTGTCCGAGTATTGCCAGCTTGCACAACATGTTGTAGGGCGTTGCTAGCAGATGCATTCCCGCGTGGTTTGAGTGAATATTCGGACAGAATCCCAGCACCAAGCAGTATTTTGGCCCTTGCGCGTAAAGACTGAGACTTAACGGTTCAGCAGGGACAGGGCGCGAGACAAGGGGTCAGACGTACAGATTTCAGTTTTCGCGGTCGTGTGCCCAAGCCCATGAAAAGCCTTCTGCCCGCGAAAACTGAAATCTGTACGTCTGACCCCAGCTGGCGGTCCGTCTATGCGAAACCGTAAAACCCCATTCTTGACACCGACAACCCCGGAAACCGTTTGGTGCTAGTGCATCGTCAAGGCTTAATCTTGGGGTGACCGATGCGGTGGCGTAAGCTTCCAGCTTGCGTTGGACGCGATGAATCGAAAGGCAAGCAGGATGCTTACCCCACTTTTTAGCCTTGAAGACTCAATAGCTACCGTTGTGGGATTTCGGTAGGCGCGACCAAAAAATAGATCCCCGTGAGTAGTTCGCTGTTTTCTAAAGGAAGACAAAATGAAAAGCATATTCCTGGCGTCGAGGTGGGTGGCGGTCGTATTCGCTATCGTCATGTTCGCGGCCACGGGTGATGTCAACTCGCAAGACAATACCCGGAACAAGAACAGCGACCGGAACAAGAACAGCGGAGGAAGTGCTGGCGGCGGCAGGAGCAGCGGCGGTGGCGGGAACACTGGCGGTGGGAACACTGGCGGCCGCAACACGGGAGGCGGAGGTGGCGGCAAGCCCGGTGGTGGCGGCAAGCCCGGTGGTGGCGGCAAGCCCGGTGGTGGCGCAGGATCGGTGGGTGGTGGCGGCAGCAAACCCGGTGGCAGCGGCAAGCCCGGTGGTGGCGCAGGATCGGTGGGTGGTGGCGGTGGAAGCAAGCCCGGTGGTGGCACAGGATCGGTGGGCGGTGGCGGCAGCGGCAAACCCGGTGGTGGCAGCGGCAAACCCGGCGGTGGCACAGGATCGCTCGGTGGTGGCAGCGGCAAACCCGGCGGTGGCACAGGATCACTGGGTGGTGGCGGCAGCGGCAAACC
>JAPLNJ010000569.1 GCA_026692885.1 Planctomycetota bacterium
GGAAACGGAGAATACGGAAGATTGGCAAGCTGGAAGCTTACCCCACGTTGCTTTCCGCTAGTATTTCAGCAGGCTCCGGAGGCGTGCGAGTTTGCTCGGGTTACGAGGCTCCGCCTCGCAAGCAGGCAGGCGGAGCCGGCAAAGCAGTGCGTTCCTAGGCGGAGCCTGGGAACGAGAGGTTTCAAAATCGTCACGGCAGTGGGGCTGACGGCCCTCGCTCGCCACTTTCTCTGTAACCGCAGGGTAACGTAAATCATGAAAACCGTGGAAGTGCCCATCGCCAAGATCCAAGTTTCTCCCAGCCGACGAAAGACCACGCCCGACAACGTCAAGGCGGTGGCCGATTCGATCCAAGAAATCGGCTTGCAGCACCCGATTGGTTTGACGAAGAGTTTCCAGCTGATCCACGGCCGCAATCGTCTGGAAGCCTACCAACTGCTGGGGCATGCCAAGATCCCGGCTATCATCCATGATCTGGACGATCTGCACGCCGAACTGGCTGAGATCGACGAAAACATCGCGCACAATCCTCTGACCGCCGTGGAGCAAACCAAGGCCCTCGCGAGAAGGAAGGAGATCTACGAGGCCTTGCATCCCGAGCGCAAGGCCGGGGCTAAGCAAGGGAAAAAGGATGCGGGCAAGAAAGAGCAGGGCGACAAGGCCGTGTCCTTCGCCGAAGAGACGGCTCAGAAGACCGGCAAGTCTCGTCGCACGGTCCAACGCGATGTCGCGATCGGCGAGGCGATCTCGGACGAGGTCGCGGAACTGATCAAAGACACGCCCGTCGCCGACAACAAAAGCGAACTGAAGAAGCTCGCCAAGCTGGAACCGGAGGAGCAGAAGCTGGTCGCGCAGATGCTGGCCGATGGCGAAGTGGAAACGGTCAGCGAGGCCATCACCTCGCACGACGGCGTGAAGCAAGAACCCGTCGAGCCGTCCGAGGTGTTGCGTCAGATGCTCGAGCGGACGCTGGACACATGGTTCCGTGAGTTCCGGGGAAATGCCACCAACGTGCTGGCCGCGGCCGTCCTGGAAAACGTGGCGCAGAGTCTGCGCGAGACTTGAACCAGGATTATTCATGGTCCAAGCGTGTTAGCTCTTGGGCAACTCGCCGCGCAACTCCTCGGCCAGCTGCCGTAACTCGTCGGCGGACATCGTGGACAGTTCTGCATCCGGTCTGGGGGGGCGGTGAAGAAATTCTTCGTACACACGGATGCGCCCCAGCCACGCGCCTTCTTCCCGGCCTTCTGCGAAGTCCTTCGAAAAACGTTCCTCAGCTTGCTCTTGTGCTCGCTGGATTTGCTCTTGTACTTGCTGGAGTTGCTCTTGTGCTCGCTCGCGGGCAAGTCTCCAAGACGTTGCGTCCCGCCGCGTTCTCTCGCGTGCTTCGCAGATCTCCCGCTGTATTTGGTCTTGAGTCAACACGGCAAGTGCCTCCAATGCCTCTTCAATGACCACTTTGAAAACCCGACAGTTATTGATGCGCCGGTCCTTAGCATGTACTTCGGGGCTCAGCACATACTGTCGGCCGTAGATGTCGCCTACGTATGTCCAAGCGTATTAGCTCTTGGACAATTCGTCGCCCAACTCCTCGGCCAGCTGTCGTAACTCGTCGGCGGACATCGTGGACAGTTCGGCATCTTGTCTGGGGGCGCGGTGGAGAAGTTCTTCGTACGCCCGGATGCGTCCCAGCCACACGCCTTTGGTCCGGCCTTCTTCCCGGCCTTCTTCCCGGCCTTCTTCCCGGCCTTCTTCCCGGCCTTCTTCCCGGCCTTCTTCCCGGCCTTCGTCCCGGCCTTCTTCCCGGCCTTCTTCCCGGCCTTCGGTCCGGCCTTCGGATTTCTCGCGCGCTTCGTAAATCTCCCGCTGTATTCGGTCTTGAGTCAACACGGCAAGTGCCTCCAATGCCTCTTCAACTTCCACCACCCGAAGTTTGCCAGGCAAGTTCGCCAAATCCAACCCCCTTCCATTATTCAGCACATACAGCCACAAATCCAGATCGCTTTGCAACTCGTCCGCCACCTTGGTGAACTGGGGAAGTTGGAATACGTGCAGATCGAGATCTTCCGTGAACGGAAAATGCGAGGTGGTCTCTAGCAGCCGGAACCGCAAGTGGCATTCGTCACGCCCGGGAAATAAAGTTCCGTCCAGAAAACAGATGGAAATAACCGGACGGAGCAGTTCGTACTCGTCTCCTTGTTTGAGCTGGCTGCCATAGGTGTTCGACCAATAGTACAGGAACCGACCTGGAAAATCGGGGCTCGCGACTATTTGCATCTCGATGTTGTACAGCCGCCCATTTTCGTCAGTCGCCTTGACGTCCAGGATCAACTTCTTTTCGTCCAACTCCTGGATTTCGCTGAGCGGATTCAGGATACTTACGCTGTGCACGCGCAAGCCACACGGCACGAGAATCGCATTCAGCAGATGCACCAAGACGCGCTCGTGCCGTTGGCTGCCGAACACGACCTTGAAAGCATAATCGTTGCGGGGATCCACGTTGACCAGCATGGCCCCGATTGTCGGCTGCGTACGGGTTCGCGTCAAGCGAGTTTGGATGTCGTCTCCCACGGGACCGCGGACGAGGCACTCGGCATGGCCGGGGATTCCGGCGACGGTGGTCAGCCAACCTTTGTTGAAAATAGCGAGGAGAAATCAAGAATGACAAGTCACGTCCGGCAGTTGTTGATCCTGGCCAGTATCCTCCTGTGCATTCCGCCCGCCTCTGCAGCAGGCCCGGCCCAGCCCGTGGACCTGCAGAAACGGGCCGAGGAGCTGAAGAGTCTGAAGTGGGGCATGTTCATCTGCTGGTCCTTCAGCACGTTCTCCGGCAAGGAGTGGACGCCCGGCGTAAAGGACGTGTCGTTCTTCAAAGCCACCGCCTGTGATACCGACCAATGGGCGCGGACTGCCAAGGAGGCGGGCATGGGCTACATCCTGTTTCTGACCAAACATCACGATGGATTCTGCCTGTGGGACTCCCAGACGACCGACCGCAAGGTTACCAAGGCCCTCTTGGGCCGGGATGTCCTGGCCGAGTTGCGGAAGTCCTGCGACAAACACGGCATTCGGTTGGCCCTCTACTTCTCCGAAGGCGAGTTCAAGGACCATCCGACCTATCATCCGGGCGGCTACACGCCGGAGATGAAGAAAGCCCAACTCAAAGAACTGCTGACCCAATATGGCCCGATCGAATATATCTGGTTCGACCACGCTCAGAGCACCGGCGGCGTGAACCACAAGGACACCGTCGCCTGGTGTCACCAGTCTCAACCCGGCACGCTAATCGGATTCAACCACGGCGAGCCGGCCGGCGAGGTCAGCCTGCGCGAGGTGGGCACGGCGGGACCGCTGGGGGCGACCGGTGTGGCCTCGTACAACAAGGAGAACGAAGGCAAATACCAGGACTACTTGCTGGCCGAATTCACGTACCCGATTCTGCCTCCGCACCAAGACGGGGCCATGTGGTTCTACTCGCTGCCCAAGCATGACGGACTGTGCCTACCGGCGAAGAAGTTGTACAAGGACTATCTCGGCGCGGTCCAGTATGGGAATATCTTCTCGATCGATGTCGGCCCCAATTACGAAGGCCAGCTCCGGCCAATCGATGTGGAGACGTTGCGCCAGGTGGGCGAGTTGATCAAGAACCCGCCGCCGCCCGCGCCGACCCCGCTTTCGGCCAGAAAGCCAGCCAAGGCGTCGAGCACCTGGCCGGCGGCGGGCTACGAGGCGGACAAGGCGTTCGACGAGGAAGATGCGACGCGTTGGGGTGCCTCGGCGGATGCGCGCAGCGGTTGGTTGGAAGTGGATCTCGGCGCCCCGACACTTGTGGGCCGCGCGGTGCTCAAGGAATTGGGTTACCAGCGGACCCAGGAATTCGCGATCGAGTACCAGGCTGGAGAAACCTGGCAAACGATCGTTCGAGGCACAACAATCGCCGGCGAAAAGACATTCGACTTTCCGCCTGTAACGGCCAGCCGCTTTCGCTTGCAGATCCTCAAGGCCAACGAGGTACCGACGATTGAGGAGTTCCAGCTGTTTAGGCCGAGCCCGTAGTCGGAGAAACGTTGGGTCGCGGTTGAGCGAGGGTCACTTCTTCGGACGGGGCTTGCGGTCGGGGCGGTAGCCGGGACCTGGGGCCTGACGGGACTCCTTCTGGCGGCCTTTCTTTTTCTTGTCGGGCGCAGTGTCTCCATGCACGTATTCGCCACGGAAGCGGGCGTTGGCGTCTTCCCGCCGCCGGAGCATCGCGTCACGGGGCGGGGTCGCAGGGATCAGGCAGTCACAGCCCTCGCCGATCAGATCCTGCCGGCCCGCCTCCTGCAACGCCTGGCGGACCTCGAAGTAGTTCTCCGGCTTGAAGAACTGCATCAGCGCCCGCTGCAATTTGCGATCCCGCAATTGACGGGCGATGTACACCGGCTGCTTCGTGAACGGATCGATGCCGGTGTAATACATGGCCGTGGCCACGTCGAACGGCGCGGGGATGAAATCCTGGACCTGATCGGGCTCGTAGCCGTTGCGTTTCAGAAAGACCGCCAACTCGATCATCGCGTTCAGATCGCTGCCCGGATGGCTGGCGATGAAGTACGGGACCAGGTACTGCTGCTTGCCGGCCTGCTTGGATTCCTGCCGGAACTTCCGGGAGAACTGCTCGAAATCGTCGTTGGCCGGTTTCCGCATCAGGCCCAGCACATCGGGATCGACGTGTTCCGGTGCGACCTTCAGGTGGCCGCCCACGTGGTGCCGCACCAATTCACGCAGATACTCCGGCGAGCGTTGGGCCAGATCCATGCGGATCCCGCTGGCCACCAGCACTTTCTTGATTCCCGGCAGCGTGCGTGCCTTGCGCATCAACTCGATCAACGGCCCGTGATCGGTGCCGAGCAACTTGCAAATCTTCGGGTGGACGCACGACTGGCGGCGGCAGATCGCCTCGACCTCCGGCCGCGTGCACTGCATCTGGTACATGTTCGCGGTCGGGCCGCCGATGTCGCTGACCACGCCCTTGAATTTCGGGTCCTGCGTCATCTGGCTGATCTCGTTCAGCACGGACTGCTGGCTCCGCGACTGGATGATCCGGCCTTGGTGGGTCGTGATCGAGCAGAACGTACACCCGCCGAAACAGCCTCGCATGAGGGTGACCGAGTCTTTGATCATGTCGTAGGCTGGAATCGGTTCGCGGTAGCTGGGATGCGGCTGCCGCGTGTACGGCAGACCGTAGACTGCGTCCATGGCGGCCTGCGAGATCGGAAAGGGCGGCGGGTTACACACCACCGCCTGACGATCGTGCCACTGGACCAGCCGTTTGGCATTGTACGGGTTGGTCTCGTTGTGGATCATCCGCGTGGCTTCGGCGAAAGCCCCTTTGTCGCCGCTGACTTGTTCGTAGCTGGGAATCGTCAACGCGTCCTCGGGCGGCTTCTCCGACGCGCCCAAGGCGTATGCCATCCCGCGCATGTCACGCAAGTCGCGGAAGGTCTGGCCCGCCGCTAGCCGCTGGGCGATCTCCAGAATCGCCTGTTCACCCATACCGAACACCACGAGGTCCGCTTTGCAGTCCAGCAGGATCGACCGGCGGACCTTGTCACTCCAGTAGTCGTAATGCGCCAAACGCCGGAGCGACGCTTCCACGCCACCCGCGATCACCGGCGCGCCGTGGAACGCCTCGCGCGCCCGTTGGCAATAGGCCAGCGTCGCGCGGTCGGGTCGCAGGCCGATCTGGCCGCCGGGCGAGTAGGCGTCGCTGTTGCGGACTTTGCGATTGGCAGTGTAGTGGTTGATCATCGAGTCCATGTTGCCGGCGCTGACGGCAAAGAACAGCCGCGGTCGGCCGAATCGCCGCCAGGCTTCACACGAGCGCCAGTCGGGTTGGCTGACCAGGCCCACCCGAAACCCGCCCGCCTCCAGCACGCGGCCAAGGATTGCCATCGCGAAGCTGGGATGATCGACATAAGCGTCGCCCGTCACGAACACGACATCCACCTCGTGCCAACCACGCTGGCGCATTTCGACTGCTGAAGTGGGCAAAGGCTGCACCGTTGCCTCGCTGCGGGCGAGTCGCGGTAGGGCGGCTAGCAGATCGCTGGCACGCTCCTGGTCACCGAGGACGGGAAGGCTCAGTAGTTCAGGATTCATCGTGGTTTCCCTCTCACAGCACTCGCATCCAGACGGCCTTCAAGTACTCGCCCTCCGGGCAATTGGACGCGACCGGATGATCGGCCGCGGCGCCTGTTTTCGCGAGCACCTGCAATAGCCGCGGCGACCTGCGCGGCGGAGCGTCCGGCGACAACAAAACGGACGGCGGACCGGCCTGCCGTGCCGCAGCATACAATAACCGCAGAAACTCGGCTTCAGGCAACAGCCCCGCGCAGCTGCAACTCAGCAGCAACCCGCCCGGTTTCACCAACTGCATCGCCAACCGGTTCAAATCGAAGTGCTTCCGCGTGCCTTCCTCCACTTCCGCCCGCGAGGTGATCAGTTTCGGCGGATCGAGCACGACCACGTCGTACTGGCGGCCGTTGCGGAGCATATCACGCATGTAGGCGAACACGTCGGCTTGGACGAAATTGACGCGCACGTGGTTCAGGTTGGCATTCTCTTGGGCCAATCGCAGTGGATCCTCGTCCAGATCCACGCCCGTGACCTCCGCCGCCTTTCCGAGTCGCATGGCTTGCACGGCGAAGCCGCCGGTGTAGCAGCACAGATCGAGGACCGTGCGGCCCTCGCAAAACGTGGCCAATTGGCGACGGTTGTCACGTTGATCGCAAAAAAAGCCGGTCTTGTGCCCACCTTCGAAACGGACGCGGAAGCGTGTGCCGAACTCCGTCACGGTCACCCGCGGGGGCAGCGACTCGGAGGCGAGCGGTTCGGCGTCGAAGCCTTCCTGAGCCACCACCTGTGGGCCGCAGCGGATCAGCCTGTGCCGGGTGCCGCACAACGTCTCCAGCCGGCGCAAGATTTCCTCGGCCCGCTGGTACATGCCCAGGGTAAACACCTCCGCGGACAGCACCTCGCCCAGCCGATCCACCACCAGCCCGGAGAAGCCGTCGGCCTCGGCGTGCACCAGTCGGTAAGCGTCGGTGACTTCGTCCAGCCGCAGGAACTGGCGGCGCAGAACCACCGCCTGCGTCAGCTGCGCTTGCCAGAACGCCTCGTCGGGCAGGTCGGCGCCCCAGCGTATCATGCGCACCGCAATGCCTGACCTGGGGTTATACAGGCCATAGCCCAAGATCTCGTTTTCGCCGTAGTAGACGGCCACCAAATCGCCGGGCCGCACGGACGAATCGGCCTTGTCCACGCGTTTGCGATAGATGATCGGATGCCCTGTCGGCGACTTCAAGAACACGGCCGGCAGGGACTGCGACGCGTCCGGACACAGGGGCTTCGGGCTGGTTCGCGGTGGTGGCGGGGTGCGCGCGGTTTCACCGTGTCGTGATGATTCTCGCGAAGGCGAGCGACGTGGGGGGCGATGTCCAGGCATGCTGCGATCCTACGCCATGAACGGTATGGCTGTCGAGCGGGGATGCGGTTAACGGGACCGCGGTGGCAGGCCTGCAGGTGGACTGGGGTGAAGCAGGAGGCGATGCCCGTGGGTGCGACGGGAGCGTTGTTGCACGGTACGTGCTGCCGCGGTAAAGTGCATGGTCAATGAGTCGGAGGGTTGGGCGTAACCGTGGGTCGGATTGGGCCTTCTTTCCAGGGAATGGGAGGGCGAGGCTCCTGCCGAGCTTGTTCTTAGGGAATGGGAGGGCGAGGCTCCTGCCGAGCCGTGGGCCGTCTTGGACGGCCCGCTTTGGCTCGGCAGGAGCCTCGCCCTCCCAAGTGAGCATGGGACCACAGCTTGGTGTTTGATGCCCTGGAGATGCTGACGCGATTCGAGGCTGCCGTCAGCTTTCCACTAGAAAAGAACGCCAGCCACATCAAGGGCCATGTGAACAAGGAAATAACCCTATGCAGGAAACTGTCCTGATCACGGGAGCATCATCCGGGATCGGCCTAGAATTGGCAAAGCTCTTCGCCGCGGACAAGAGCCACCTGGTGCTGGTGGCTCGGCGCCGGGACAAGCTCGAAAAGCTGGCCCAGGAGTTGCGTGGCGCAGACGGGGTGGAGTGCCGGGTGCTCTCGCAGGACTTGGCGGATCCCGCCGGGCCACGCGCTGTCTTCGCAGAACTAACCGCCGCTGGCGTGACGATCGACGTCGTGGTGAACTGCGCCGGTTTTGGGTTCATGGGTGCCGTCAGCGAGATTCCCGTACAGCGTCAACTGGACATGGTCCAGGTGAACGTGTCCAGCCTCACGCAGTTGACCACGTTATTCCTGCCGGGGATGCTGGACCGAGGCCGCGGTGGCATCTTGAATGTGGGTTCGGTCGCCGGTTTCCAGCCAGGACCGAATATGGCCGTGTACTACGCCACCAAGGCCTACGTCCTGTCCTACAGCGAGGCGTTGGCGGAGGAGGTGGCGGGGACCGGAATCCGCGTCAGTTGCCTGGCCCCCGGCCCCACGGCCACCGGTTTCGGGAGCCATTCGGGGCTGGAGCATTCCATGCTGTTCAAGATGGGAATGATGGACGCAGCCGCCGTGGCCCGTTTGGGATACCGCGGTTTTCGGCGTGGCAAAGTGCTGGTGATTCCCGGTTGGCAGAACAAATTGGTGCCGTGGTATTCTCGGCTTGTGCCGCGTATCGTCGTGCGTAAGGTGGTCAAGTATCTGCAGGGATAGGCGGGTGGCGCATTGCGTATCGGGACATACTGCACCCCTCCCAACCTCCCCTTGATAAGGGGAGGAGTGACTCGCTTCGCGAGTTTTCGAGCGGAAGTGAGATAGTCGAACTAGGCTTCGGGACGTCTTCCATGGATGGGTGTCACCCAACGCTTTGTCTCACCCAACGCTTTATCACCCGCTCACCGCACCGCTGGCCGGTAGATGCCCAACTCGCGAATCGCGGGCGATCCGCCGTAGTACCCGGTGATCTTCAACTCCACCGTCGTGCACGTCGCCTCGTCCAGACGGATCACCAGGAAGTTGTCGTCGTATTGTGCGTTGTCAATCTTCTTCAGCAGCTTGCCGTCGCCGAGGATCTCGAAATCCTTGGGGGCGAAGTTGTGTTGCGCATAGCCCACAATGCTGACCGCCGTGATCTTCTCGGGCTGCTTGAACGTGACCACGAAGCGATAGATCTTCTGGTTGTCCTGCTCATCCCAGTAGGTGTTCGGGTCACCGTCGATCCCGGCTTGGTCATCGCCAGCAGTCCCGTCCTTGTCCAGTCCGTCCGGACTGCTGGCGACGCCTTGCGGTGCGATGTTGACCATGTTGCCCACCAGAATCAGCGCACTCTCGGCGACTTGGCGAGCGGCTGGCGTCTGGCATAGGTCCATGATCTTCTTGATCGCCGCCCCGGCCGCGTCTGGTTTGGTTCGCTGGACTTTCTTGGCGATCTTGACAACCGTCGTGGCCGCCTCGACTTCCAGTTCCTGATTCGACAGGCAGCCTGCCGCGAGATCCATCGCCGCGACGTCAGGGACCTCCGCCAGCGCACCGAGCACCAACTTTTTCTCTTCGACACGTGTCGCCAGTGTCAGGGCTTCCGCCAACTGCTTGACCAACTGCCCGGCCGGTCCGGCGCTCGGCAGCGCGGCGAGCCGCACCACGCCCCGCAAGGCCAACACCTTGTGGGCCGGCTTCTGGGCCGAGCGGGCAAGGCCCAGCAAATCTGGCATCGCCGCCGCGTCAGGCCAGTCGGCCAAACCGCGGACCGCGGCATCCTGCACGACGCTATCGGCATCGGCCGCAGCCGCTCGCAAGGCGATTAACGAGGAGGCGGAGGGGACGCGAGCCAAGATGCCGAGCAACGCACAACGCACTGCCGGGCTGGGACCAGGCAAGGCCGCCAGCACGGGAGCCGCCGCAACCGTCTTGTCGTCCAGCCGCCGACAGGTTGCTACGATCGCCTTTTCCGCCAGGCCACGCAGCGCGTCGGATGGGGCCTCGGCCAACAACTTGACCAAGACGGGCAAGGCGCTGGCGTCGGCCAAAACGCCCAAAGCATTCAGGGCTTCCTCCCGCGCGGCCGGATCGGCATCCGCCGCCGCCTTCAAGAGCATCGGCACCGCCGCTGTGGTCCCGCGCGCGGCCAGGGCCCGCATGGCCTCGCCGCGGACGGTCGCGTCGCCCTGTTGCGAGGTCGCGATCAGGGCCTGGTCGATTTCCGGCCCCCGCAATTCCTGGAGACTGCGGCGGGCAGCCGCCTGCGGTTCAGGCTGATCGGTTGTCGCCACGCCGAGCAGGATCTTCACGCTGGCGGTATCGCCGATCCGTCCCAACGCACCCAGCGCCGCCAGTCGGACATCGGCGTCGGTGCTTTGCGCGGCGCCGAGCACCGTAGGTAAGGCCGCCTTGTCGCGAAGCATGCCGAGCAAGGTGACTTGCACATCGGCCGGCAATGCCGAAAACTCAACTAGGATTGGCCGGAGCGCCACGCCGCTGTCGAGTTCACAGGCGAACTTGGTGGCCGCCGCACGGAGTTTGGCGTGGTCGCTCTTGAAGGCGATCGCGAGTGCCGGAGCGGCATTCGCCTTGTCGCTTACCACGATTCCCCGCAGAGCAGCCGTCTTGATGGCGACATCCTCTGTCTGCTTGAAGACGGACTGGTAGACCGTCGCGGCGGAAGCGGCCTGGTCCTCGGCGGCCAATCGTTCGGCGCACAGCAGGATGGCATGCCAGCGATAACGTTTCAGGCTGTCCGGGACTTGCGCCTCCTGCAAAGCACGCAGCGCATCCGCACCGCCGATGTGTCCCAGGGCATACAAGGTCGCTTCGGCAACCACGGGGTCCGGGTTGCTGGCCAACGGGGCGAGCAGCGGCACGGCCTGCTGGTCACCCCGTGTACCGAGTGTCTGAATCACGCCCGCCTGCAAGCCACCGTGGACCTTGCCGATCGCACCCCGCAAGGCTGCGTTCACTTTCGCGCCCGGAATGCTTTGCAGGGCCATGCGGGCCGCGGTGGCCAGATCGTTGTCCGTCAGCAACGTTGCCAGTGTCGGCGCCGACTGTTCCGACCCGACTTGGCGGAGTTGTCGGCAGGCCCATTCCTTGCCATCTTTCGTGGCCTCTGGAGCTTGCAACATGGCCACCAGTTTCGTCTCGATGGTCCGCAGTTGCTCCGGTGTCGCCACTCGGATCTCCGCCTCGATCGCCACGAACGCCGTCCGTGGCTGGCCGAAGTTGACCTGCAGAGCCTCCGTATACGGATCGGCGGTCGGCTGGCCCGCGACAGTCGCCGCGAACAGCAGCCCCAAGGCCACGGTCTGAAGGAAAAGCTGCCGCCTCGAGAAGTTATTAGTGCCACACATGGTCTTGCCTCCGTAGCATGGCTCTCCAGAGCCGTGCAGATTGCCTCGGGATTTCGCGACGAACTGCACGGCTCTGGAGAGCCGTGCTACAAATAATCACAGCCGCAGTGTAGGGGAACCTCGGGTGGTAATGGCTTGCGTCGCGTAAGTGGCTGGAAAAGAACGAGTCCGTAGTTTGATCGTAGGACGGATTGGCACTTCGGCCCGATGTTTCGGGGCCGAAGTGCCAATCCGTCCTACCACCGATCTGCCAGGTTATTTCTTTACAGCCACTAACGGGACGCGGAGCGTCCGAAAGGGCGTTCCGACGCTGAGCGTGGGAACGAGAGGAACGGGGATTCACAGGTGCCACGGGGGCCGCATCGCACGGGTCAGCAGTTGTGATGCGCCGGGGTCGTCCAGAATCACTTCCTTGGCCGGATCCCAGCGAATCTTGCGTCCCGTGAGCATCGCCACCATGCTCAACTGCGTGATCGTGTCAGACAGGACCGCGACCTCGGCCGGCGCTACCGTCGTGCGCCGACTGCGGACGCAGTCCAAGAAGTTCCCCATGTGATTGTGGCTCTCAACCAAGTGGATCTCGTCGGCCCCAAACTTCTCCTGCAGCAGCGACTCCGGCTCGACGCGCAAGCCGCCACGACTGAGCACGACGCGCCCACGTTCGCCGATGATCGTCGCACAATCGCCGCCCGGCGTCAGGTGGAAGCTTGCTCCGTTGGCGAACGTTCCGTGGATATCCCAGTCGTACGGCGCGTCGAACAGTCCGCTGCCGAACTTGCCGGTCCCCGCGAATTCGACGGGGACAGCGCCCGCATCGTCGCCCATTGCCCAGACCATGTCGGTCAACGGATGCGCGCCCCAACCGCCGATGAAACCGTGGGCGTAGTCCATAATCCAATACGCGCCCCAGCAGGTGCAACGATCTTTGGTGTACGGCCGCCAGGGGGCCGGGCCGAGCCATAGGTCGTAGTCGAAGCCCTCTGGCACTGGCAGCGGCTCCAGGGAACCACCCTCGTAACCGTAGCTGGGCGCCGTGACCTCGACCGCCTGAACCTTGCCAATCCGACCGTTGCGAACCAGTTCGCAGCCGAAGCGGATGTGGCCCAGGGACCGTTGCTGCGTGCCGTACTGGAAGATCCGCCCATAGCGCTGCACCTCGCGGCGGATGGCGAAGTCCTGTTCCAGACTGATCCCCAGCGGCTTTTCCACGTAGACATCCTTGCCCGATCGGACTGCCAATAGGGCCGCCGGCACGTGCCAATGGTCGGGCGTGCCAATCGTGACCGCATCAATGTCGTCCCGCGCCAACAGCTCCCGCAGATCGCGATAGGGCGTACACACGTCGCTGCCGTAGCGTTGATTCAAGACCGCCGCCCGCTGCTCGCGGCGAGCCTGGTACGCATCGCACACGCCCAGCACTTTCACGTTCGGGTGCCCGGCCGCTTCGAACAGCAACCCCGATCCCCGTCCGCCGACACCGATGGAACCGACGGTGGTCTGATTGCTGGGTGCCGACTTGCCAAACACCGACGCCGGCACGATGGTCGGCACCGCCAACGATGCGCCGGCAGCAGCTGTGCGCTTTAAGAACCCTCGACGTGTCACTTTCTTGTTCATGGTCTCTCCTACTTAAAGCAGTTTCGCTGCGCTCGACCGCAACCCAAGTAACCCAACGATGTCGGCCTGGCTTTCTCCCCTCGCCCCTGTACTCCGGGAAGAGGGGCCGGGGGTGAACAACATGCGCCCACCGCGCGCACATGATACGGGCCAAAACTCTACCTTCGCTGCCCTTCCAAGCGGCTGACGAATGCGGCATGGTCGGGCGAGGCGAGACCCTGCTGCAACACGATCATGACCTGAGCCAGATCGCCTCGCACCAGCGCGGCGGGATCGAGCCACAGGCCCGAAAACACCTGGCTATGATAGTGCCCGTCGGCGTCTGGCGGCAGACGTTCGTAGCGGTCTTCGCGGAGCACGAACCAGTCGATGGCCTGATCCCAAACTCGCCACACCAAGTACTCACACGCTCCATTGCGGCAATAGGCACGCAGCTTATCGTGCAGGTCGTAGCTGGCACTGCTGGCGGCAACCTCGGCGATCAGCTCCGGTGCGCCCGCCACGTACTTGCCGCTGTCCCGGGACTGTCCTCCGAAGGCGGGTTGGATACGGAGGAAGGCATCGGGTTGGGGTTCGTTCTCCAAATCGAGCCTGAGGGTGGAATTGTCGCCACCTTCAACGCCCTTGGTGGCGGCCCGGTAGAGTGCCAACCAACCAATCAAGTCGAAATGCGGACCGCCATGTTCTCCTTGGGATACGGGCGAAGGCATATAGACGACTCCCTCGATCAGTTCAGCTTTCTTGATGTGCAGCATCGCGGCGTAACGCCGTTCGAACTCGGCGCGGGTCAGACGGTCCCCGGCGCGCAGTTCCGGAACCCGGCCGCTGGTTGGCGACGGGATTGCGGGAGACAGGACCGTAGCCATCGGATGGTCTCCTGGGGCGATCGACAAGGGACTTGTAATCTTGCGTCCAATATATCCGCCCGCTTGCCGGGCGACAATCGGCGTCGCGATCGTGGGGCGTGCTGCTTTACCGCGACCCAACGGGAAACGCGGGGCAGCGGGTCTCCCCTCGCGCCCCCCGTTGGGTCGCGGCTAAAAACGAACCCGTCAGTTTACGTGCGACGGAGCACTGGTCCGGGTCAAATGCCAAACCCTGGGCGATAGGTCTTACGGATCAGTGAGTCCGCTTCGGGAGCATTCGTGGCCTTCATCGCGGCGGCATCCCACTCAATCCGCTTCTGCAAACGTAGCGAGAGATTGCCGACCAGCAACGCTTCGGTGTACGGGCCGGAGTAGGCGAAACCCGCCTTGGCAGCTTCGGGCTTGCCGTCCTTACACGCCTGAATCCATTCGGGAATGTGGCCCTGCGAACGCGGAATCGTCTTGTCCGGCCGTTGAAACGCCTGCATCTTGCTTTCGGGAATCAATCGCGGTGGTCCGGACCAACCACCACACAAGATGACGCCCTTGTCGCCCACGAAGTAGATACCGTTGTCGCCCAACTGGCGATCCGCCTCCAGCTCGGCCGGACGGGGCGGCATCTTCCCACCGTCGTACCAGACCAGCTTCACGGCCGGCCGGTTCCCGCGCGCGGCGAACTCATAGGTGAGGATCGCCCAAGCCGGATACGATTCCTTCGTCAGCGGCTGGCTGGTCTGAGCGGAGGTCGCCACGGGCGCGTCGAGATCCAGGGCATAGAACGCGGGGTCCATGTTGTGGATGGCCATGTCGCCCATGGCGCCGGTGCCGAAGTCGAACCAGCCGCGCCAGGAACGCGGGACATACACCGGATGATAGGGCCGTGCGGGGGCGGCACCGAGCCACAGGTTCCAGTCCAACTCCGGCGGCACCGGCGGCGTGTCGGTGGGCCGATCCAAGTCCTGCTTCCAGAATGTGCCCGGGCGATCGCTCCAACAATGGACCTCGCGGACCGGGCCGATCGCACCGGCCTGAATCCACTCCCGCGTCAACCGCAAGCCCTCGCCAGCATGGCCGGCGTTGCCCATCTGCGTGACGCGTTTGGTCTCTTTCGCCACGCGGGTCATGACGCGCGCTTCCTCGATGCTGTGGGCCATCGGCTTTTCCACGTAGACGTGCTTGCCGGCCCGCATCGCCGCCAGGGCCGTGGGCGCGTGCATGTGGTCCGGCGTGGCGATGATCACCGCGTCGATATCTTTGCGTTTGTCGAGCAGGACGCGGTAGTCCTTGAACGTCTCGGCTGCGGAATAAGTTTTGAACGTGTGGGCGGCGTACTTCCCATCCACGTCGCACAAGGCCACGATGTTCTGTTTCTGTTCCGCGACGCCGCGGAGCACGCCCGATCCCTGTCCGCCCACGCCGATCCCGGCGACGTTCAGCTTTTCGCTGGGCGGTGTTTGGCCCGGTCCGCCCAAGACAGAACGGGGCACGATGTGAAACGCAGCGGCCACGCCAGCGGTCGTGGCCAGAAAGTGACGGCGAGAAAGACGCGCAGGCATGATTGGCTCTCCTGGTTGGTGCCTGAGGCAGGTTTACGCAAACGCAGTGTCGCACAGCGAGCGGTGTTCCGCAACAACCTTCCCGATCCGCGTCTTCGTTAAACGAGTCGACTTCCCCGTCGGCGGCCAGAGCCTACTCCGCAAAGGCTTCCAATTCTCCGCACGACGAGAACGCTTGCTGTCGGACACGGAAGCGGGGCGGAGAGATCATGACCTGGGAATGGCCAAGAGACAACGGCGGCAAGTGCCTTTCGCCTCCCCCAACTCTAGCCGTTCGAGAATGTCGGATTGACTCGCGGTAGGGATCTTCCTCGCCTTATTTCCCGCACGGATGGCAGAGCCAGAGCACGGATGTTTTTCCCGTTCGGTCTTCATCCGTGCTCTGGCTCTGCCATCCGTGCGAAGAAGGAAACAAAAATCCGACTTCGGCCAGATCCCGAGTCTGTCCGATCCCGAGTCTGCCCGTCAAGATCAGACTGGCAAACGGCTACATCCGTCCTCTCCCCGGAGTACCGGCGCGAGGGAGCTGTGTTTGGGCCGTGGGCTAGTCATACAGCAGAAACCCCTTTCGCCGCTGACGGAATTCGGCAAGTCCCACTTCGTAGAACGACTCGATTTCCGTGATCGACCGACCCTTTAGCAAGGCTTCCAGCACGCGTTGGTGGCCGAGCAATTTGGCGTAGTCTTCGGCTTTCCAGTCCTGCGGGTAGAGCACCCGCAGTTGCCGAGCCACCTGGAGGCCCGTGTGGACGGAACGATAGACACGACGATTCGTGAGGACCAGACGCACGCCTCCGCAACGCTCGTCCGTAAACTTGCTGGCGGTGGGCGCGAACACGATCGGCACGAAGTAGACGCCCGACATTTGCAAAGCGTTCAGCGCGTCCGCCAATTTCGATCCGTCCAGCCACGGCGCGCCGACGACTTCGAAAGGGATCTCAGTGCCGCGGCCGACGGACAGGTTGGTCGTCTCCAGCAAGCCGATGCCGGGGTAGAGCGACGCCTCGGTGGGCGACCGCATGTTGGGCGAGGGATTCACCCACGGCAGGCCCGTCTGTTCGAAGGTCGCGCTCCGCCGCCAGCCTTTTATGGAGATCACCTGCAGGTCCACGCCGATCCGCAGTTCTGTGTTGAACATGCGGGCCAGTTCTCCTACGGTCATCCCGTGCTGGACCGGCAAACGATGAAAGCCGACAAACGACTCGGCGCCCGCGTCCAGCACCGGCCCGGCGACCTCGACGCCGCCGAGAGGATTCGGCCGATCGAGCACGACGAACCGCAGCTTCGCCTCGGCCGCCGTCTGCATGGCCAAGCCCATCGTCGAGATGTAGGTGTAGAACCGCGTGCCGATGTCCTGGATGTCGAAGACCAACGTGTCCAGGCCCAGCAGCGATTTGTCGCTCGGCCGGCGCGACTCGCCGTACAGGCTGTAGATCGGTAAACCCGTGACCTCGTCGTGGGCATCGGCGATGCGTGCGACGTCCAGCTTGCCCTGCCAGCCATGCTCCGGACTGAAGAGGGCCACCAGCTCGACCTGTTTCGCTTTGTGCAGCAGTTCCGCGGTGCTGCGCCCTTGCCGACTCACGCCCGTTTGGTTCGTGATCAGGCCGACGTGTCGGCCGGCCAACTGCCGGAAGGCGTCACGTTCGAGTACGTCGATACCGGTCAACACGGCTGGTTGTGGCCGGTCCTCAATCGCATTGGCCGCCAGCGTCCCGATGCGTCCGATCAGCGGATTCACCGCGCCCTGGCCGTCCGGGTGCAGCCGATGGCTCAGGAAGATGACGGTCAATTCGAGACCGGGGTCGATCCACAGCCCTGTGCCGGTGAAGCCTCCGTGCCCGAAGGCACGGGGTGTGAAGGTCTCGCCGCGGTTGGAGGAGTAGCCGGTTCTCACGTCCCAGCCGAGTCCCCGCAAACCTTTGGGAACGGGGTAACCGGACGTCATCAGGGCCACCGTCCGCTCTTCCAGCACGCGGACGCCAGCGTAAGTGCCGCCCCCCAGGAGCATTTGCGCGTACACGGCCAAGTCCTCGGCGGTGGAGAACAGACCCGCATGGCCGGCAATTCCGCCCAGCAGATAGGCCCGCGGATCGTGGACTTCGCCATGCATCCAGCGCCCCTCGCGGCGTTCGGTCGGTGCCGCTCGGCGGACCAGCTCGCCCCACGTAGGATGGTTCTCCGAACCGTCCCTGCCGGATTGAGAATTGGGCCCACATGGCTGGGGAACGGCCGAGTCATTGCTTCGGTGCTTGCCTTCGCGTCCCTCACCCCGGCCCTCACCCTCGAGTACTGGGGCGAGGGAGTTGTCTTTCGGTTGTGCCTGGGGGCAGGGCAGGAAACTGGTCTCACTCATTCCCAGCGGACGAAACACCCGCGTTTGCGAGAACTCGTGAAGATTCTGGCCGGAAACGCGCCGTACAATCTCCCCCAGCACGATGAACCCGACATCGCTGTACACGAACTTCGTACCGGGTTCCGCCAGCAGCTGCAGAGCGCAGATCCGTTCCCAAGCCCGCGCGGGACCGTCCTCATAATCCCGCAGGGCATTGTCTGGCGTCAGCCCGCCCTGGTGTGTCAAGAGCTCGTAGATGGTCACGTGCTCCTTGCCGTTTTGGCCGAATTCGGGGCAGTGTTTGGCTACGGGATCGTCGAGTCGGAGCTTTCCTTCCTGCACCAGGAGCAGCCCACTCGTGGCCGTAGCGATCGGTTTAGTCAGCGACGCGAGATCGAACACGGTGTCCGTGGTCATCGCCACTCGCTCCGGCTCGATTTGTCGGTGACCATAGGCTTTCAGGAAGACGATTGTTCCTCGCCGTGCGATCAGGACGACGCAGCCCGGCATTTTGTGGGCCTGCAGTCCTGCGTCCACCGCGAGGTCGATTTCGGCGAGTTTGTCGGCGTTCATCCCGACTGCGGCCGGACAATCGCGACGCAATCTAGGGACTGCTGGTTGGGATGGCGAGGCTCCTGCCGAGCGGTGGGCTGCGTCGGTTAGTGGCGCTGCAGTGGCCGTGGCGGCAACGCAAGCGAGCAATCCTACGGCAAGACAAAGCTCCGCGACGGGCATCGGGAGGCGACGGAAGAACGGAGTCCGGAACTGTCGGTGTATGACCATGTTCGTAATGCCGTAGTCAGATGCTGAGGCCTTGATCATAACGTCGTGAACTGCTGTCAGTGCTGTCGACAACCGGGGTGGCTGGTGGCTGAGCCTAAGCGAAGCCCCAGTCCCCGATGTCTGGGGCATCGCTACGTTCTGCCCCAGCCACCCTGCCGCTAGCATTTTGCAAGCTCACACCCCTACGTTGGTTCATACGCCAGGTTCTGGGCCAGCCAGCGCTCAGCTTCAGCGACGGTCAGCCTCTTGCGGTGGGCGTAGGATTCAAGCTGGTCCTTGGTGATCCGATCCACGGCGAAGTAGCGGGCCTCGGGATGAGCCAAGTACAAGCCGCAGACGCTGGCTGCGGGCAGCATCGCGTAGGAATCGGTCAGCTGGACACCGAGGTTGGCTTCGGCGCGGAGTAAGTCGAACAAGATTCCCTTCTCGGTGTGATCGGGTTGAGCCGGGTAGCCGGGTGCGGGCCGGATGCCGCGGTAGCGTTCGTGCAACAGGTCCTCGTGGCTCAGGTGTTCGCTTTTCCCGTAGCCCCAATCGACGCGGACCTGCTGATGCAGGTACTCGGCAAAGGCTTCCGCCAAGCGATCCGCCAGGGCCTTGACCATAATCGAATTGTAATCGTCGTGCTGGGCGTCGAAGCGGGTACACAATTCGTCCGCGCCGACGCCGGTGGTCACCACGAACGCGCCGACATAGTCCGGGCGACCGGCGTCACGCGGAGCCACATAATCCGCCAGCGCGCGGAAGTAATCCTGGCCTTTGCGTTCCCACTGCTGACGGAGCGTGTGCAGTCGCGTCAGTTCCTGCTCACGCCTCTCGTCGGTGAAGACCACGATGTCGTCGCCATCCGACGCAGCCGGCCAGAAACCATAGACGGCTTTGGCCGTGAGCCAGCGGTGGTGGACGATGTCGTGCAGCAACTGGCGGGCGTTGTGGTACACCTCGCGGGCCGCCGGCCCCACCTCGGGATCTTCCAGGATGGCCGGATACTTGCCCTTCAGTTCCCAAGCCATGAAGAACGGCGACCAGTCGATATAGTCCAGCAGTTTGGCCAGCGGCAGGTCGGGCAGCACATGCACGCCGAGAAACGCGGGCTGATCGATGCGGACCGCGGCCCAGTCCGTGGGGAAGCGGCGCTGGCCAGCCTCGGCATAAGGGATCAGCTTGATGTGCCGCGCGTGGAACGATTCGACCAACTGGCGCTGCAGGTGCTGGTTGTCCGCCACGAAGCCGTCCCGCAAGTCAACGCTCATCAATCGATCCACCACGCCGACGCTGCGCGAGGCGTCCAGCACGTGCACCGTGGGCTGACGGTAGCAGGGCGCAATCTTCACCGCGGTGTGCTTGGCGCTGGTCGTGGCCCCGCCGATCAACAGCGGTTGCCGGAAGCCGGCCCGTTCGAGTTCCTTGGCCACGTGGACCATTTCGTCCAGGCTGGGCGTGATCAGTCCCGACAGCCCGATCAGGTCCACGTCGTGCTCGACCGCCGCCTTCAGAATCTGCTCCGCGGGCACCATCACGCCCAGGTCGATGACCTGATAATTGTTGCAGCCCAGCACCACTCCGACAATGTTCTTGCCGATGTCGTGCACATCGCCCTTGACCGTCGCCATCAGCACTTTACCGCGGGGCTGATGGGCCTGGACCCCGGCAGCGATCTTCTCCTGCTGCAGGAACGGTTCCAAGTGGGCCACGGCTTTTTTCATCACGCGGGCCGACTTGACCACCTGTGGCAGGAACATCTTGCCGGCGGCGAACAGATCGCCGACTTTGGTCATGCCTCGCATCAGCGGGCCTTCGATGACCTGCAGGCAGCGTGTGCACTTCTGCCGCACCTCTTCGACATCCTGCTCGATGAATTTGTCGAGGCCCTTAACCAAGGCATGCATCAGCCGGTCTTCCACGGGCGCCTGCCGCCAGGCCAAGTCCTCTTCCTGAGCCTTCTTGCTCTTCGTCTTCAGTGTTTCGGCGAATTCCACCAGACGGTCTGTGGCGTCTGGGCGGCGGTTCAGCAGGACATCCTCGACGCGCTGGAGCAATTCGCGCGGGATCTCCTCGTAGACCGCTAGCTGCCCTGCGTTGACGATGCCCATGTCCAGTCCGGCCTGGATGGCGTGGTACAGAAATGCCGCGTGGATGGCCTCCCGCATCGCGTCGTTGCCGCGGAAGGAGAACGAGACGTTGCTGACGCCGCCGGAGACCTTCACGCCCGGGCAGACCTGCTTGATGAGCTGCGTGGCGGCGATGAAGTTGACCGCGTAGTTGTTGTGCTCTTCGATTCCGGTGGCCACCGTCAGGATATTCGGGTCGAAGATCACATCCGAGGGCGGGAAACCGACCACTTCGGTCAGCAGCTGATAGGCCCGCTGGCAGATCCGCACTTTGTCAGCGACTTCCGTGGCCTGCCCGGCTTCGTCGAAGGCCATCACGACCACGGCCGCACCATAACAGCGGACCAGCCGGGCGCGCCGCAGGAACTCCGGTTCGCCGTCCTTCAGGCTGATCGAGTTGACGATCGGCTTGCCTTGTAGGCATTTCAGGCCGGCCTCCAGCACGGACCACTTCGAACTGTCGATCATCACCGGCACGCGGGCAATGTCCGGCTCGGCGGCAAGCAGGTGCAGAAAGCGTGTCATCGCCGCTTCGCCGTCCAGCAAATCGGCGTCCAGATTCACGTCGATCACACTCGCCCCGCCAGCGACTTGGTCCCGCGCAATCTCGACGGCTTCCGCATACTTCTCGTCCTGAATCAGGCGGGCAAACTTCCGCGAACCGGTCACGTTCGTGCGTTCGCCAATCATCAGGAAATTGGTGTCCGGCCGCAGGGTCAGAGCCTCCTGGCCGCTGAGCCGCGTATACGCGTCGACCTGGGGTAAGCGGCGGGGCGGTTGGCGGCGGACCATTTGGGCAAAGGCCCGGATGTGCTCCGGCGTCGTGCCACAACAGCCACCGACAATGTTCAGCCAGCCGTTGGCGACGAACTCACGCAGCACGGCGCACATCTGCGCCGGCGACTCATCATAGCCGCCGAATTCGTTTGGCAAGCCGGCATTGGGATGGCAACTGGTGTACACCGGCGCCAGACGCGACAGCTCCTCCACATAGGGCCGCATCCGCTCTGGCCCCAGAGCGCAATTGATGCCGACGCTCAGCAGATCAAAATGCGAGATGGAATTCCAGAAGGCTTCGATTGTCTGCCCGGACAAAGTACGACCGCTGGCGTCCGTGATAGTCACCGACGCCATCACCGGCACGCGGACGTTATGCTCGATGAAGAATTTGTCGATCGCGAACAGGCAGGCTTTCAGGTTGAGCGTGTCGAACGTAGTTTCCGGAAACAGCAGATCCACACCGCCTGCGATCAAGGCGGCCACCTGCACGTAATACGACTCGACGAGCTGGTCGAACGTGACCGCGCGATAGCCGGGGTCTTCGACGCGCGGTGAGATGGACGCCGTCTTGCTAGTCGGCCCGATTGAGCCGGCGACGAAGCGAGGCTGGTCCGGCGTCCGGCGGTTGAACTCGTCCACCGCTTGCCGGGCGCAGCGGGCGGCCGCCGCGTTGATTTCGCCGGCCAGAGACTCCAGTTCGAAGTCCTGCATGGCGACGGGGCTAGAGCCGAAGGTGTTGGTCTCCACGAGATCCGCCCCGGCCTCCAGGTATTGGCGGTGGATCTCGATGATCGCCGCAGGTTGTGTCAGGCAGAGCAGATCGATGAAGTTACGGAGCGACTTCGGGTGCTTTGCGAAGCGCTCGCCCCGCACGTCGGATTCGGTCAGGCCCAGGGACTGCACCATGGTGCCCATAGCGCCGTCCAGCACCAGGACCCGCTGCTGGAGCAGGTATTCGATCGCATGT
>JAPLNJ010000570.1 GCA_026692885.1 Planctomycetota bacterium
GAAGTCCGAGGTTGTCTGCTGCACGTACGGTGCGCGCAGGTTGTGGGTCAGCCTTTCCAGGCTGACGTCAGGCTCGAAAGCCTGACCTACTTGGTTGCGGCCGCGTTAGGATCGCGAAATGAATTGGTGTCGGGTCTTCAAAGTAGCCATCACGCTCCGCGTGATGGCATGTCATCTCGCGGAGCGAGATGACCACATTCTTGCGACAATTGTTTCTTTCGCGATCCTTAGGGGAGTTTGTCCGCCTCGGCGCCTTGTGCGGATCCCGCGGCTTGCCACACGCTCAACGCGATGTCGGTGCTGACGAATCGCACCGCACCGTCGCCGAGGGCCACCTGTACGCCGCCGGGGTGCATGCTGCGCGACGAGACGGCTGGTGAACTGGCTGAATTGTTGAACCGCGGCGAAGTCCAAGCTGCCGTGGCGCAGGGCGGCGGAAAGATGCCCGCGGTGGGAGTACAGACCACGCACCAGTCGACGCCTGAATTGGGCGTATTGACCGTGGCGAACATCGCCCCATCGTCGTCGTTATGAAAGTCGCCGCGGCAGTCCCACAAATCGTCTCTAGCGGCCATGATCACTTCCGCCAAGAACAAGGTATTGGACAATCCGTCCGTGATGTCGCGCAGTTTCGACGCGCGGTCGAAACCAAACGGGGCCGAATCGAATCCGGCCGCCGCCCGCGTGTTGCCAAAATTCACGACATAGTTCCCGCGGGTCCGCCAGTAGAGGTCCCCGCGCCAATAACCCTGGCGGTTGCTCGGACAGAAGTACACGGGCACCTGCTGGTTCATCAGACCGTCCGCGGAGTTGGTGAGGATGTTGGGTGGTTGCCAGAAACCGAGTTTCTGGTCGTAGGCTTCGTAGAGCGACGCCTGTTCCACTTGGGGCAGCAGGCTGAAGACCCACGTGTGCCGCGGGGTCCGCGCCATCCCGATCGGCAGGCTCCTGTGGATGTCGTGATAGGTCTGCATCGCCACCCCCCACTGCTTCAGGTTGCTGCCGCACTGCGCCCGCCGAGAAGCTTCCCGCGCGGCCTGGACGGCTGGCAGCAACAGAGCCACCAGGATCCCAATGATGGCAATCACGACCAATAATTCGACCAGAGTGAATCCGTGCGGTCGCTGGCGACGAGACATGGTCATACCTCCGATTCTTGAGGGCGGAGAGGACTCGCGACGAAACGCAACGGAGCGCATTCTAACACGGGGTGTGGTGCAGACCAAGCCTTTGTGAGTGGGAGTTTCTATTCGCGCCCGACATTCTCCGTGGCCGGCATTCTGGTGTCCGCCGACGCGTTGTGCGACACTGGTGTTCGGTCGTACTTCGAGTAGGCAAGCAACCCGCAGAGAGCCGACACATGCCTGAACACCGCCAGCTCACGCGACGACAACTTCTTCGGCGCGGTCTGCTGACCGCAGGCACGGCCTTCGCGCTGCCGCGGTTCGTGTCGGCCGCGGCGCTCGGATCGCCCGAACAGTTGCCCGCCAGCGAGCGGATCCGGCTCGGCGTGATCGGCACCGGCAGCCGTGGAAAGTACCTGATCGCCAATCTGCCCGAGGCCGCACAGGTCGTCGCGATCTGCGACTGCTACATGCCGCGCATGGCGAATACGCTCCAACCCGAGCGGCCATTTGCGGGTCTTCTGGAACGTTTCCGGGAGCAGGACGCACCGCGTTGTGCGACGTATCAGGACTACCGGCAGCTGCTCGACAAGGAGCAGCTCGACGCCGTCGTCATCGCCACACCCGATCATCACCATGTCCTGGCGGCCATGCTCGCCTGCCAGGCGGGTCTGGACGTGTACGTGGAAAAGCCGCTGTCGCTGACGATTGCGGAAGGCCGAACGCTGGTCAAGGCCGTCGCCCGCTACGGTCGCGTGGTGCAGGTCGGCAGCCAACAGCGGAGCATGGAGATCAATCGCCTCGGCTGCGAGTTCATCCGGAACGGTGGTATTGGCAAGGTGTCGCGCGTCCAGTTGTCGAACTTCGCCGGACCCAGGCGGTACACGGAGCTGGTCGGGGAGCCGATTCCGGCCGGCCTGGACTGGGACTTGTTCCGCGGGCCGACCGCGCAACGGCCCCATCACCGAAGACTCTGGGTCAAAGATGAGTTTCAAGTGGACGGCCAGTTGTGGCGTGGTTGGGATGTGTGGCGTGACTATTCCGGCCACCTGATGACCAACTGGGGAGCGCACAGCGTGGACATGGTCCAACTGGCGCTCGGTATGGATGCCACCGGTCCGGTGGAAATCCGACCGTTGACCGCAGGGTATGCCGGCGAACTGCGGCTCTGCCCGGTGACGATGCGTTACGCCACCGGCGTGGAACTGCAGTTTGCGGCGGGCGTTGAGGGGTACATCTTCCACGGCGAGCACGGGAGAGTCCTGATGAGCCGTAATCAGTTCTCGGTCGATCCGCCCGAACTGCTCGACCATCCGCCGGACCGAGCGTTGGCCGACGTCTGGAAGGGAACCGGTATTGTCGCCCGGCCGCATCTGCAGAACTGGCTCGACTGCCGAGGGCTCAGGGTTTCGAGCTGCCGAGTATCTCGTAGGTCAGCCTTTCCAGGCTGACGTCTGTTCGCTGTCAGGCTGGAAAGCCTGTCCTACAACCGGGAACCGCACCATGACCGTGCCAGGCGCTGTCCGTGAACTGGTTGAGCGTTTCTACGAGCAGCGAGAATCGTATCACTCGATTCACTACAATGAAGCCCAATTGCGTCAGGAGTTTCTGAATCCGTTGTTTGAGGCCCTGGGCTGGGACGTCACCAACAAAAAGGGCTACTCCGCCGCCTACAAGGAAGTCATCCACGAGGCGGCGATCAAAGTCGGCGGCCGGACCAAAGCCCCGGACTACTGTTTTCGCGTTGGTGGCGGGGCAGCCAGTTTCTTCGTCGAAGCCAAGCAGCCCGCCGTAGACATTGGCGAAGCCATCAGCCCTGCTTATCAGCTTCGCCGCTATGCCTGGTCGGCCAAACTGCCCATCAGTATCCTCACCGACTTCGAGGAATTGGCCGTCTACGATTGCCACATCCGTCCGGCCAAGAACGACAAGGCGACCACGGCTCGAATCCTGTTGTTCACCTACCAGGACTATCTCGTGCGCTGGGACGAATTGCACGACTTGCTTGCGCCGGAGTCGATCCGCCGCGGTGCTCTGGACCGGTTTGTCACCAGCACGAAAGTCAAGAAGGGCACGGCCGAGGTCGACGCGGCCTTTCTGAGCGAAATCGAGGGTTGGCGGGATTCATTGGCCCGCAACCTGGCCATCCGCAATCTGGACATCTCCCAACGCGATTTGAACTTCGCAGTCCAGCGGACCATCGATCGTATCGTGTTTCTGAGGATCTGCGAGGACCGTGGGATTGAACCCTACGGGACCCTGCAGGCCCTGTTGAACGGATCGAGCGTCTACCGGCGACTGGTCGAACTCTTTCGCCGCGCGGATGAACGCTACAACTCGGGGCTGTTCCACTTTACGTCCGAGCCAGACCGGGCCGAGCCACCCGACGAGTTCGCGTTGGGGTTGAACCTCGACGATAAACCCCTCAAGCAACTCATCGAGGGTCTCTATTATCCCGAAAGCCCCTACGAGTTCTCGGTCCTTCCGACGGAGATTCTCGGTCAAGTCTACGAGCAGTTCCTCGGAAAGGTCATCCGGTTAACCAAAGGGCACCAGGCCAAAGTCGAGGAGAAGCCCGAGGTTCGCAAGGCAGGCGGCGTGTACTACACGCCCATCTACATCGTCGATTACATCGTCCGCCAGACGGTCGGCCAGCTGTTGCAGGGCAAGTCACCGGCTCAGGCATCCCAACTGACGGTCCTTGATCCGGCCTGCGGCAGCGGTTCATTTCTGATCGGAGCCTACCAACATCTGTTGGATTGGCACCGGGACCAGTACCTGGCCGACGAGCCGGAAAAGCTGGCCCGCGGACGCAACCCGCGACTCTGTCGCAGTTCCGGCGGCGACTGGCGATTGACCACCGCCGAGCGAAAACGCATTCTGTTGAACAACATTTATGGCGTGGACATCGACCCGCAGGCTGTCGAGGTCACCAAGTTATCGATGTTGCTGAAAGTCCTGGAGGGTCAGTCGAAAGAGTCGGTCAACAACCAACTTCGGCTGTTCCACGAGCGGGCCTTGCCCGACCTGGGACAGAATATCAAGTGCGGCAACTCGTTGATCGGCCCAGGTTTCTATACGAAGCGTCAATTGAGTTTGCTCGACGAGGGAAAACGGCTACGGGTCAACGCCTTTGACTGGCGGGCGAAGTTTCCGAAGATCTTTCGTCGTGGAAACGGCGGGTTCGACGCCGTGGTCGGGAATCCGCCTTACGTGAATGCCTGGTCCTCGTTCGCCACCTCGCCGGAAGTCCGAGATTACATCAACCTCGCGGGCACTTTTGCCACGGCGGAACGACACTGGGACCTGTATGTTTTGTTCCTCGAACAAGGACTCAAGCTCCTTCGAGACTCCGGCCGTCTGGCGTTCATCATCCCCTTCTCGTACGCGATTCAGAAGTACGCAGCGGCGTCGCGAAAAATGGTCCTCGAAGCGTCTCGAGTGGTCAGCATCGCGGACCTGCGTACGGTGCGCGTGTTTGGCCGGGTCCCCGTCATTACGATCATTCCAGTGATGGAAAAGGACCCGCCGCCGAAACACTGGCGAATCCAGATCCATCGTCCCGGTCCGGATGCGACCAAGACGTACGCCGGAGCCATCGGCCCGTCGCACACGGTCCGCCAGGCAGCCCTGTTGGCCCAACACGAGCACATGTTGCGTCTGGATCTGTCCGATGCCGCGTTGGCCCTCTGTTCGCGAGTGGAACAGGCGAGCATCACGGTGGGGGACATCTGCTGGGTGAACTACGGAGCGCAGATGTCGAGCAAAGAGAAAGGGGGGTTTGGCAAGGAGCACGTGCTGCGGGATCGCAAGGAGACTCGGACCTGCTTTCCGACCATCTCCGGGAGAAACCTTTATCGCTACGCGCTGACCTGGGCGGGCCGGTACGTGGAATGGGCGTTGGCAGACCAAATGTATGGGCCGCGGGAACGGTGGTTCTTCGAGACACCCAAGCTCATGATCCGCGACCTTACGGGCACTCATCGCCTGGAGCTAACAATCGATCGCTCCCGCATGTACTGCGATCATACGGTGCTCTGTGCGCTGCGCTACACCGACATCCGCGATGGGAAACCTGCGGCTCAGGAGCGGATCGATAGGTCGGCCCAATACTCGCTGGAATTGATCCAAGCCCTGCTCGCCAGCCGGCTTGTTTCGGCGTACTACTATTTGAAGTTGACGGGGGAAGGCGTCCGTACAGGCGGAGGCTTTCACACCTATCCGCAAACCATTCGACAGTTGCCGTTGTACCGTTGCGAGTTCGCCGGTCCGCGAGAATGCGAATTGTTGGAGCTTGCCGAACAGACGGCGGCTTCCCTGGGCGCACTTCACGACGCGTTGGGCAAGGCAGGATCGGACCACGACAAGACATCTATCCAACGGCAAATCAATGGTATCGACCTGCAGATCGACAAACTGGTGTACCAGTTGTACCAGCTCACCGACGACGAAATCCGGATCGTCGAAGAAGCGACCTCCTCGCCGAAGGACTGAGGCCGAACCTTGTAGGTCAGCCTTTCCAGGCTGACATGCGTTCGAAGTCAGGCTGGAAAGCCTGACCTACTTGGCCGCAGGCCGCGTTACGGAACGGCGTGCCGCTCCGGCGGCTGCAGCGTGAGCCGCACCCGCACCGGCGACGCCGAATTTCACCGGATACTGACCCACTGGCAGAACCACCACGGCCGCTTGCTCCACGGATCGCTCCCGATCTTGGGATGGCAACCCGCACTCCAACATGCGCTGAACATCACAAGGATCGCAGTTCCGCGCGGATCTCCTCCAGAGCCCCCCGTGTACCATGCTCGTCACACCAGCGGAAGATGTACGCCCAGTCAAGGTGCACGTCCTGGACTGCAATGACGTCGCGAATGTCATCGCAGTCCTTGCGTCGGAGCCACCGCAGTTTCGTGATGATTACGTCTTCGGCCGTGGGCAGAGAGACTTGTCGACCGAGCAGCGGCACAGCACGCCGCCGCGAGAACCGTTCCTGGTCGTGCGGCTCGTGACTGAGGCGAAAGAGTTCTATCATGAAGCTCGTGCCCGGAACCTTGATCACGTTCTTCAAGGTGGCCGTCATCGTCTCGAACGAAACCTGCCGATCGAGTTGGAACATGGCACCGAGATGTGGCATCAGCGAGCAAATGGACTTGTCGCCGAGTTGGATGACAAAGTCGGCATCCTCCGTCGAACGAGGGATCCCGTAGTAATTACTAGAGAACGAACCGGCGAGTAGGTACGGAATCTGTGCCGCATGGAGTGCATCGACTACCGTCAGGGCGATCTCGTCAATGTTCACGTCGCTGCTCCAGCTTCCTGCGCAGCCTCAGTCGCTCCGCCAGAATTTCTTGCACGCGTTGTTCATTTGCCTCCGGAAATTGCTGCCGAATCCCGGCCCGCGTGATTTCGCAGGCATACTCGAACAGACGTGGCCCTGCCAGCAACTTCTCCTCCGGCGACATCTGCCGCGCGCGCAACACCCGCTCACGGTACAGTTCGTCGATCAGTTTCGGCGTGGGTTGCATGGCGCGCGACTCCGAGTGTGTACCCGTATTTGACTCTCACAAGGAACGACAAATCAAGCCCAGGTCGAAAAAGGAGACGTGCTACTTCTTCGACGACGGGTGATGGGTCGACCGGCGCGCCGGATCGGGGGAGAGGGGGCAAGGGAATTGGGGGTAGGAGGATTGGGGGTAGAGGGATGAGGAGATTGGTGGTCGGCTGGCTCGGTCTTTCAACATTCCTCTGCCCTGCATTCCCTTGCCCGAGAATTGTCCCGGCGTTGGTTCCGAGCGTCACTGCAGCCAGTCGTTGGCACCCGTGGCGCTCAGCAAATCCGCACCGATGCCTTCGCTATCCTGCAGATCCGACACATCCAGCAGGAAGATATGCGCGGTCTGTGTCGCAGAGTCGCCGCCGGTGAACAGGATCCACTTGCGGTCCGGGGTCAACTGGGGATGGAAGTGGGCCTTCTGTCCGCCACCGTAGGTCGGCCAGTTGCCGATCAGCCGCAGCCATTGGTCGGTCCCGCCGCGGTTCAGTCGCACCAACGCCCAGAGGTCGTGCGTGTCGAACTTGGCCCAACCGGTCGAGTTCTCGTAGAAAAACAGTCGGCCTTCGGGATCACGGCCGGTGTGCACGTACTGGATCTGGGGCGGGAACGAGAATTCGAACCGCCGCCGCGTGAAGGGATCGTACAGCCCGCCCCGCTGCTCTTCCGCCACCTCGTAGACAATCCCGCGGGGCGTCCCGTGACAATGAATCAAATGGCCGCGAACGCCCGGGTCGCCGTCGCGCAGCAGGACGGCCCGGCCGCTGCTCATGTCGGTCCACAGCATCCCCGCGTGCTCGGCTGGGTGGCTGACGATGAAGTGTTCGTTGTCGTAGGCCGCCACGTGGAATACCGCGCTGTCGATGCGGCACAACTCGCGGTGTTCGCACGTGTCGAAGTTGTACGCGACCACGGCTGCCCCCTGGCAGGGCCGGCCGTACTCACTACCGTGCGGCGTATGGATGTAGATAAACCACTGGCCATCCGGCGTCGTACAGTTCTGGCCGTAGGCATCGCGATCGGCGGGGAGCGTGAACAGCAGCTGATCCTCAAGCGTCTCGACGTCGACCGAGCGGACCTCGCGGCCGTCGCCGTCAAAGTAGATCACGCAGCCCCGGGGCACGTTCAACGCACTGCGGTGATCCAACACACCGCGGCCCGAATTCACGCACCAGGGCCGCCACTGCGTGTCCGGGCACTTGGCGTGCGTCAGTTGCCGGGATTCGCCGGTGGCCAAGTTCAACCGGTACAACTGCACTTCCTCTCGGACCGCGCGGTGATAGACCAGGTAGCGGGCGTCGCGCGTGATGCTGGGGATGAAGAAGTACAGAGGATAAGTGAAACCTTCGCCACGGGTCAGTTGGACGACCAAGCGACCGGTCGCCGGAGCCGGAAAGCGTTGGTAACTGCTGGACAGCGGCATCTCGACGGCGGACAGGATGGCAGGCATGGCGGCGGTTCTCTATCGCGGATTGTTCAGGTAGGATACATCAAGCTCGCCCAAGCAATTGGTGCATCGTCGCCAGCGGCAAACGCCGATTCCCAGCGTGCAACCTTGTCCAACGCTTGCCTAACGCCGATGTACCAAGCAAATCGCTGGCTCGATGCACCCTACGAGCAGCCGCCTCGTTCCCAGACTCTGCCTGAGCAAGGAAGGGCCGAGAAACAATACCGGCATTTGCCGCTCGGCCCCTCACCCCAACCCTCTCCCCGGAGTACCGGGGCGAGGGAGTTATTTCTCGTCCGTGGCCAACTCGGGCAGTTCGTCCAGCGGCAGTCCGGCCGCGACAAGCTCCAATCCACACAGCAGCGGCGTACCTGCACGGGCGGTGAACGTTAGCTCAAGTGTTTCGCTGCAGGTCACGTCCTGGAACTGCTTCACCAAGACGTTCCTCGGCCCGCCGACCTCCGCAAAGATGTCGAGGTCGCGCAGCAGCGGCTGTCCCTGGAGCGTCACGCTGAAGACCCGCTCTCCCACCCCACGTGTTTCCGGCTCGGTGAAGTACAGCCGCAGCGTGTACCGGCCTGGCTTCAAACCCGCCAGTCGCAACGAGGTCAAACCTTGCACGCCCGAGCCGGCCACCCACGGCCAGCCCCGCCCGCCGCGGATTCGCAGCGCATGGTGGTAGAAGTACTCCGGCTTCTCCGGCTGGATCGCGAGTGCCACGACCGGCGACGGACCGCCCACGCTCGGATAGTCCAGCCATAGTGTTCCGGCGGGAGTCATGCGGACGCCTGGCGCCCCGAAGTTGAGGCCCAGCCGCTGGATCTGCCGGACCGGATCGTCGCTAGTCCGGCCCCAGACGCTCCATTGTTCGTGCGTCGGCGGCAGACGGACCAAGGCCAGTGAACTCGGCAGCGGGTAACTGCAGGTGCAGCCTTGGTAGTAGTACGGCACGTTCAAGAGTCCGTTGGCCGGAATAATGCTGTTGGTGCACCCCGACCGCGTACCGCTGATGTGGATCGTACCGCTTTCCAGCCGCTTGTCGTAGAACGCCGCAGTGGCGGAACGCATGGTGTAAACGTAGCCGTAGTCGAAGCCCCCGTCGCAACCATAGGTCTTGGGAAACGTGCGAGGTTCCGATTGGCCGGTCAGCGGATTGATGCGCTCGCCGGTCTGCGGAGGTGCCGGACTCCAGGCATATTTCTGCGACGGCGGGCGATACAGGTTGGGCTGCGCTGCCTGCCGATCGACGGCCGGGAAGCGAACATCGGCCGCCGCAGCTTCTTCGGGCGCGAGTCGGCGCCCCGTGTAGGCGTCCATGTAGACGGGAGCCGTCAGCGCATAGGGCGGTTTCACCTGCGGATAATCCTGCCACGCCTTGTCGAAAGCCCGCATGACGCCGTCGACAAACATCGGCTGCGGTGCGCGTTTGAAGAGTCCGCACTCGGCGCCGAACCACAGGACTCCCAGCGGTGCCCGGACTTGCTCATCCAGGCTCGAGGCCCAGTTGCTTGTATAGTTCTGCGTTCCGGGAATCGCCCCTGTGCGGGTCAAGCACACCAGCCCGTCCAAACGCTGGACTTCGGCTCCGGGCAACTTCAGGTCCTGAACCGCCGCGGCGAACTCCGGCTGTTGGTCAGCGGACGCGAAAAAACAGGCGTGGCCGCCATAGGGACGGAGCGTGGGAAACACGCGTTGGACCAACGCCTGCTGCGCCGCGCGGCCGGATGGCAGCGGAGCCTCCGAGACGATCAGGCTGGCGAAGTAGGGCGGCAGGCCCGCGGTCAGCGCATCGCCGGGTCCAATGCTGACGCGGCGTCCGTAGAGGCCCGTTTGATCGAATTGGCGGCGCGCCGTCGCCAGTCGCTCGGCGTTGGTCTCGAAGGCCACGATCTGCAGATCCGTCTGCAGCGCTAACTCCCTAATCATTCGGCCGCTACCGATACCCAAGGCCAGCGCGTCGCCGTGACGTGCCTGGGTCGCCGCGACGACCCGCCGCACCTTCTCTGGCCACTCGTCTGCCGGATGCTCCTTGGCCGACACCGGACGGGGGGTGGCCGCTTCCCGCGCCGGACCAGCGCCGAAGCAGTAGAGTTTGCCGTCGACGGTCACTACGAACAGCTGCCCAGCCGCAGCCAACATCGTGTGGATCTCGCCCTCCACACCGGGCAAGCCATCCTTGAAGAGGTATTCCCGGCCGCCGACGGTGATCCGTCCGCGCACATCCGACTGGCCCTCGCCAGTCTGCACCTTATCCTCATGTCGTTCCGAGTTGATCCCGCTGTCGTGGACCAGTTCTTCGGTCGTCGGCGACTCCTCGCCGCGCCGTTTCGCTTGATGGATGGCGGCAAACCAGCCGCCGGGGAAACGTCCGGCCTTCGGCAACTCAAAGGACTTCAGTTTGCCGGTGGCCGCATCGAGCCGAGCCGGATAGGCGGTCCCGCACGGCACGACAAGATCACCCGCGTGAACCAACAGATAGCCTTGGGGCGTCAGTCCGCCCAAAGCCACCGTCCCATGCGGCTGCTGGCCGTACAGGAACCCCGTGCGATCGTTGAGCCACCGCACTTTGCCAGTCTCCGCCTCTAACGCGTAGATGAAGATGCCTTCGAACGGCCACACGCCGGCAGCAAAGTAGAGGATTCCATCCTGCAATACCGGCCCGCCACGCACCGGCCAGACGGAGACGAGGCGGCCGTTGCCGAGCAGTTTTCGGTTCGCCGGAACCGCTGCGAATTTCCAACACAGTGCGCCATCCGCCGCGTGGAGGCAGTAGAGGTATCCGTCGTCCGCTCCGAAGTAGACCTTGTCCTGCCACGCGACCGGCGCAAAGCGAAGCGGGCCGTCGGCGTAGAATCGCCACTTCTCGTCGCCTGTCTGCGTGTCGAGGGCCGTCAGGCTGTCGTTGCGGGACGAGGCGAGAAACAGTGTCTGCCCCATCACGATCGGCTCATAACCACGATCGAACTGCAAACGCGGACTTGGAAATGCCGGCTGCAGCGGTGGATACTGGCGCAGCCATCGCAGGGTGAGGTGCTCGGGCAGCGGGTCGCTGGCGTCACCGCGGCGGCCGGCGTCGCATCGCCACTGGGGCCAATCGGCGGCCTGAGCCGACAGCGGACAAACGGCCACCGCCAAGACGAAGTACACCATGACAAGGCGAGGACGCGATCGGATCATGATCGTAGCTCCTGATGCTTCTCGTTCCCACGCTCCGAGCCTGTGAAGAAATGGGACTGGCTCCGAGCTAGCACCGCGCCAAACCCTGAGAATATGACATCTAGCGAGGTGCCTGTCCCAATTTCTTCACAGCCTCTCCGCGTGGGAACGCAAGTGTTTCGACGCTCCGCGTCGTCTGCCCAAGGACACAGGGGGAAGTCCCCGTTCCCCTTCAATCCTCCCGCGGTGGCATTGCCGGAGCCACCAACAGCGTGCGCAGGGTGGCGTGGGCCGTCGCGGCCTTCTGCGCCATGCGCAACTGTTCCAGCAGCCGATGTGAGGCGTCGCCGCCACCATCCCGTTGGGCCGACTGAAAGGCAATCTCCAGGAGTTGATCCAGCGGGATCTCCTCCGGCGGGCGGCGTAGGGCCACACTCGACTCGGCGTCCGCCACGCGATGCACCATTTCCGCATGTACCAAGCCCGTCAGCAGACGGTCGACCACCGGTTCCGTCAAACCCGTGGTCCGCGCGATCTGCTCGACCGTCGTCGTCTGTCCTTTCATGAACCCCGCAGCGATCCGTTCCATGATCATGACCACCACGGCCGGATCGATCAGGGCCGACTCCCAGCGCCGTTGCTCCTGCAACTCGGCCACTCGACGGCCGTGCAGGTGCTGCAGCGTCGCGCTGACCTGCAGGCCGAACAGCACGGCCAGCCACATCAGGTACACCCAGAACATGAACAACGGAATCAGGCCCAGCGAACCGTACAGTTGACTGAGCGAGAGGGCTTTTTCGAAGTACAACCCCAGCGTCCGTTTGCCGATCTCCAGCAGCAGGGCGGCCACCAACGCGCCGACCATCGCCGGTCGCCGATGCACGGCGGTGTTCGGGAACAGCATGTAGACGGCCAGCATCAACATCCAGCCCGTGAACAAGCTCCACAGCAGCCCAACGGAGGCCGTCAGCCAGACCTGGGTTTGCAGCCGCGCCAGGTGGTCCTCGAACCAGATATTGGCATAGGTGCTACACACCACGAGCAGCGGACTGATCGTCAGGACGAACCAGTAGAGCGGCACGCGGCGGATCCAGGGACGGCCTTGCGGCGCCCGGTAGATGGTGTTGAAGCAATCCTCGACGGTGACCACCAGGCTGATGGCGGAATAAATGGTCAACGCAACGCCTACCCAGCCGATGGCCGCTACGTTGATCTGTTCGGCACGCAGCACATTGTCTCGCAGCCACACCGCCAGCGTCTGCGTGGCGCCGCCTGTCTCGGCCGGCATGAGGATCTGGATCTTGTGCAGCCCCCCGTATTCCAACAGCTCGTCGAGTTGTCCGAGAAACTGCTGTTGCCCGCCGAAACCTTTGACCAGCATCGTGGTCACCACCAGGACGGGCAGCAGTCCGAACAACGTCCGAAAAGCCAGCGCCGCCGCCATCTCCGAAGCGCGGTCATGCTGCAGTTGGCGGGCACCGAACCGGCCCAAGTCGTACGCTCCCCGGACCGCCATCTGGTAGCGATCCAATTCCTGGAGCGGCTGCGTGACGACCCGCTTCAGCCATTGCGTGATGGTTTCCAGTAGTCTCGACATGCCGCCATTGTACCGTTCTCCCGTGTTCCTGCGACCCCCGGCGGCAATACGCGCTGTCTGGGAAGTTTCGGATGCCGACCGAAAGTCGCCGAATTCGTATAACAGGAAAACCCGGGTTGGGAGGGCGAGGCTCCTGCCGAGCCGGAGCCGTGGCTGTCATGGACGGCCGACGGCGGCTCGGCAGGAGCCTCGCCCTCCCCTGCCGTTGGCGACCTTGGATTCATCAGAATCGCCGCAGCTTCGGTTGCATCTAATGACGGAAACCCGCTACCATGCACATAAGTCCGGCGCCGGCCGAGACCCTTCCTCGCAGGATTCACTTCTCTCAGGAGACATGGGATGCGTTTCAGCGACTTATGGAAATCGGCTCTGCTCATCTTCGCTTGTACCTTGGTTGCCCACGCTGCGGAAGCTCAGGACTCGGTCTCGCCGAAGAAACCGGCCGTACCCGCCCGACGGGTCGTCCCCTCATTAGGGCTCACACCCGCGACACCGATCCTCTCCACGGAGCCCGCCCCGGACGCGGAGAAACCGGAGGCCAAGGATCCCCGGGCCCAGGCCACCCACCAACAAACGGCGATTATCAAGGTGGTCGACGACCAAGGTTCGACGCTGCCCTTGCACACCTTCTGCTTGGATCAGACCGGACGAATTCTGGCCGGCGTGGGCCAGAAGGAGGGCGAGCTGCGCGTCTTCGATCCCGATGGGAAGTTCCTCAGGGCTTGGAAGATCCCCGTGCAGCCCGAAGCGGTCAACGTCGGCTCGGATGGGATGGTCTACGTGGCGGGTGGCGGCCAACTACTAAAGTTGGACTGCGAAGGCAAGGTGTTGCTCCAGAAGGAATCGCCGCACGCGGCTGCGATCAAGACCAACTCCAGCAAGTTGCGGGAAGACGTGATCGCGCAGGCCAAGCAGCGCGCCGAATCGTTTGCCCAATCCATCAAAGCCTATGAACAGCAAATCGAACGGGTGAAGCAACAGATCGAGAAGCTGTCCGGCAAGAGCGACGAGCAGCCCCAGAATCCGGAGCAAGCGAACGACGCCGTGAAAAAGGACGCCGAGAAGGAGGAGGCCGCCGAGCAGAAGGCGAAGTCCGAGAAACTCGCAGCTCGGAAGCAACAGCAACTCGCCAGCCAGAAACGCACGCTGGAAGCCCTGGAAAAACAGGTGGAGGCATTCCAGCAGTACGCGAAACAGATGCCGGCCGAGTTGACCGAAGAACAGATCCAGAAACAGATCGAGGCCACTTTGCAGGCCAAGCTGCGGATGGTGTCGATCGCGGTCAGCGGCCAGGATGTGTTCGTGACGTGTGCCGCGTTGGTCGGCTATGGTTACGAAGTCTGGCGGACGGACGCTCAGTTTGAGACCAGCGAGAAGATCATCGGCGACCTGCGCGGCTGCTGCGGTCAAATGGATGTCCAGGCCAGTGCGGACGGCGTCTTCGTGGCGGAAAACGCTCGCTACCGAGTGCGCCGTCTTGACCGTGACGGCAAGCCACTGAACGAGTGGGGCAAGAGCGAGCGGGAAGGTATCGCAGGGTTCAGCAGCTGCTGCAATCCTATGAACGTAGCCTTCGGCCCCGGCGGCGACGTCTATACCTCCGAATCCAACACGGGACGCATCAAGCGATTCAGCCCCGCGGGTGAGTTCCTCGGCTGCGTGGGCCAAGTGGACTTGGTGCCCGGCTGCAAGAAGGTCTCGATCGCTGTCAACCACGACGGCAGTCGCGTGTACATGCTGGACATCACCCGAACCCACATCGTCCTGATGACCAAGAAACCGGTAGCGTCTCCCGAAGCGACCGCCAAAGCGGCGAACTGAGTCATGGCTGAGTGCCGTCCTCGCGACTCATCTCCCCTCGCCCCGGTACTCCGGGGAGAGGGGTCGGGAGTGGGCTAAAAAAATATGGGTTTCGGAACGGAAAGGACAAAAAGATTGATGACAAAAAAATGTTCCTTAGGAACACGGGATTCTTCCCATTTTCTTGTCATCAATCTTTTTGTCCACCGGAACGAAAACAGGATGAACTTTGGGTTCAGTCACTTCTCCCGTTTTGTCAGCCCGGGTCGGGGGTGAGGGGTGGATTGTGTAGTAGTGCGAGGATCCCTCTCATGCTTCAATCATGGTTCGTCAAGACCTGGGTCCTTGCCATCTTGATTATCCTGATCATCCCGGCCGCCCCGGCGCTCGGCGAGGACCCGCCGAAGTGCGGACTGAATATCGTGGTCATGGATCCACTGGCCGCACCACTGTCTTGTCCCTGTGTGGAAGGCTACGCCCAACGCAAGTACGAACGCCTGGCCGAGTACCTCGAACGTAAGACGGGGCAGCGTACGCAAGTCACGTTTGCCGATTCGCTCGCTAAGGTCCGGCAGGGCCACGCCCCACGCCGCATCGACCTGATCATCGGCAAGGATTCGGTCGTCCGGGCCGATGCGAAAGCGGCAGGTCTTCCAGCCACCGCCGTGGCCAGTTTGACGGGTAAAGACGGCTCGACCACGCAGACGGGGCTGATCGTCGTGCGGGCCGACTCGCCAGCCAAGCAAGTCAGCGATCTGCAGGGCTACCGCATTTTTTTCGGGACTTCCGAGTCTGCGGAAAAACACGACGCGGCGTTGGAATTGCTAAAGTCGGCTGGCGTCAAGATCCCGGACAAGGTCGAGACGAGCGCCCAGTGCAGCGAAGGCGCATGCCGTGTCATCGAACTGGGGGCTGGGGTGCGTGCGGCCGCGGTGATCTCCAGCTACGCGAAGCCGCTGCTGGAAGGCTGCGGCGCTGTCAAGAAAGGCGAATTGCGAGCGATTGGCGAGACCCAGCCGGTGCCGTTCGTCGTGGCCTACATCACCGACACCGTGTCCGCGACGGATCGCCGCACGATCACCGAGGCCCTGCTGGTCGTGGGCGAAGACTCGGCCTTATGCACATCGCTCGAAACACTGATCGGCTTCGTGTCGGTAGAAGAACAGCCGGCGAAGACGGCCGGTGCTCACGAGACTTCGACATCCGCCGCGGCGGAGGGTTGGACCGGATGGCGGGGGCCACGGCGCGACGGGATCTGCCAGTTCCTGCCCAAGGCTTTGCCCGAGCAGGCCCGCGTCGTTTGGGATCGCAAACTTGCGGGGCCGGGCTTGGGCGGCATTGCCGCGACGGACAAGGTTGTGATCCTCGGCGATCGGGATCTCGAAAACGTGTGTGACATCTTCCGCTGCTTCAACGCCGCGGACGGCACACCGCTCTGGACCGTCCAATATCCGGCCATTGGCAAGCTGGACTACGGCAATACCCCCCGGGCCACTCCGTTGATCCACGACGGATACGCGTATCTGTTCGGTGCGTTTGGCGACCTGCATTGTGTCCGTTTGGACACGGGCGAGATCCTGTGGATGAAGAACTTGCCGCTGGAGTTCGGCGAGACGACCAAGCTGGTCTGGGGCACCTGCTCGTCGCCGCTGCTGGCGGACGGCAAACTGATCGTCAATCCGGGCGCCCCGGAGGCCTCGCTCGCGGCCTTGGATCCCGGGACCGGCGAGGTGGTCTGGCAGACGCCCGGCGGACCCGCCGGCTTTGGTTCCTTGATCGTAGCGACATTTGGCGGTGTACGACAGATCGTCGGACACGACCGCAAGTCGCTGGGCGGCTGGGAACTGGCGACCGGAAAACGCTGGTGGACGTTGGTGCCGCCCAACGAAGGCGACTTCAACGTCCCCACACCAATTCAGGTCGGTGACCGCTTGCTGGTGACCACGGAAAACAACGGCACGCGACTGTATGCCTTCGACCACGAGGGGAAGATTCTCTCCGAGCCTGTCGCTCAGAACGACGACTTGGCTCCCGACATCAGCACGCCGGTCGTGGTGCACGACCACGTCTATTGCCTTTGGAAGGAGCTGTACTGTCTGGACGTCAAGGCCGGGCTGAAGACGCTGTGGACCGGTGCCGACAAGGCGTTTCGACATCACGGCGTCATCTTGGCGAGCGACGACCGCCTGCTGGTCATCGGTGCTGGCGGCGAGTTGGTGTTGGTGGATGCCTGCAGCACGACCTATGAAGTCGTGTCACGGCTGCGCGTCTTCGACGACGGCTCGACGGACAGCTACTCGCACCCCGCCCTGGTCGGACGCCGCCTCTACCTCCGCGGCGAAACGGCGTTGGTGTGCTTAGAGATTGGCTGCGGTCCTAGAGTCAGCGGCCAGAAATAGTGGTCCCGTCTGGCGTGTTCAGTTTGGTCCTGTCAGGACCAATCGATTTGATCCCGTTTCTATTCTGCGTTGAGGATGGGGAAGGCTTCCCGGCGGAGGCCGGCGTGATCCATTACTCTTCCGCCCCAAAGGGGCAAAACAAATCAGCCCAGCGGCAAAGCGTCGCGGCGACAGCCGCAGAGCGACGCCCTGGGTACGGGTTCGATTCAGCACGGTTGCCCTGAAAGGGCGACACAAATCGGTTCATCCCGCACGCATCGTTCGTCAGGTGCGGCCAAGGCTTGTTTCGCCCCTTCAGGGCTGGTGTTCTCAATCCTCTCATAACCCAGGGCGGCGCTACGCGGCTGCGCCGCTCCGCTCTGCCGCTGGGCTGCTATGTGGCTGCCCCTTTGGGGCGAAAACCGGTGGATCACGATCAGGGGTGCCCCAGAAGCCACTCGGTCATCCTTGATTTCGTAATCACTCCGCGAAACAAACCGGAATGGAACAGAATCGGATCTTCGGGCAAACACCGATTCCAAGCAAAATCAAACAGACTAAACACATCAGGTCCCGGCCCACGTGGGCCAGTCTCTCCGAGACCGGCATCCGCGTCTCGGAGAGACGCGACCACGTGAAGACGGTCCTGTGTCGCGTCGGGAATTCGATTTCTTTCCGCTTGCCCCAAAACTCTGGCCAACCCCGGCTTTCGGAACAGGCAGTTTTTCTTCGCTGCCCGGCACCAACCGACACCGGCGGCGATTTCCGTGCCGGAGAAGCCCGTCCGGCTAGTGGCATTTCCGTTCGCAGCTCCTTATACTCGTGGCCATTCTGCTAGCGCCGCTAGTGCCGTTTCCAGTTGACCCGTTATGGAGGAGTAGGACTTATGGCTTCGAATCTTCCGCATTATGTCGCCTCGGCCCAGCCGGTGCCGCAAGCCAACCGCGTGCCTTGGTTCAAGAGCACCGCGCAGACCTATGCGGGGGTCATGTTGTGGTTTGTGTTCTGGGACAGCGTGCCTGCCAGTGGCGCGGCGGGACCCGCCGGCATTCTGGCCCACGGCCTCGGTGCCGCCGTGCTGGGGGTCATCGTCGCGGCCCTCATTTGCCACTTTGCCAGCTACGTGGCTCCGGGCATGATGGGCATGAAGACGGGCCTACCCTTGGCCGTCGTGGGAACCTCGACCTACGGGGTCACAGGTGGGTTTCTGATGCCCGGCTTCTTCATGGGCATGTTGCAGTTCGGCTGGTTGGCGGTCAACGCCTACTTCTCGGCGAAACTCCTGGCGTGGCTGGCCGGTGCCCCAGAAGACGGTACCTTGCACCTGACCATCGGTGCGGTGTGGTGCCTCGTGGCCGCCTTCGTCGGTCTGAAAGGCATTCAGTACGTGGCCAAGGTTGCGACCTACTTGCCGCTCATCCCGCTGGTCATCTTGCTGATTCTTGCCGGCAAGACCATGTCGGGGATTGGCAACTTCAAGCCGGACCTGCTGATGGCTGGCTATGATGGTCCCACGCTCGCCACACTCAGTTCGCTGGATGTCTTCCTCTTCGCCGTCGCCAACATCGTCGGTTTTTTCGCCACCGCCGGCGCAGCTGGGGCCGATATCGCCTCGAGCAACCGCGACAGCAAGGATGTCCAACTCGGTGGCCTCGTGGGCGTGGCGGGCGCGACAATTTTCACCGGCTGCCTGGCCCTGCTAATCGTGGCCGGAACCTATGGCGCTGGGCTCATGACCGACAAGGCGGTCATCATCACGCCGACCAAGCTGATGGAGACCATCATGGGTACTCAGGTGGCAAATGTCTTCTGGCTCCTGTTGGCCCTGGCTGCCTTCCCGCCTGCCTGCTTCAGTTCGCTGATCGCCGCCAATAGCTTCAAGAACACCCTGCCGAAGGTCAATCCATTCGTTTCCTGCGGAATTGGCACCGCCGCCTCGATCACCCTGGTGCTCTCTGGCCAAGCCGGTAAGGCGGCCGAGATGTTCGGCATCATCGGTGCTTCGTTCGGCCCGATCTGTGGTGCCATGACCGCCGACTACCTGCTGGCTGGCTGCAAATGGCCAGGACCGCGAGCAGGCTTCAATCCCGCGGGCTGGATCTCCTGGGCCGTTGGGTTTGTGGTGGGCGCGATTGACATGATTGCGGCGAAGGTTCCAGCTCTCTCGGGGTTTGCACTCCATGTGCCCTGCCCGCCGGTCGCAGCAATCATCGTCGGCTTTGTGCTGTACGCAGTGCTGGCCAAGGCTGGCCTGGAAAGCAAGACCCTGGAAATGCCGGCAGCCAAACAGTAGCCCTGGCTGCTGAGCCATTCGCGGGCGGCCCGGATGCCGCCCGCGTTTGGAGACGGTGCGTCTTGGGCCACGCCCCTGCCAACTGATCGCCAATGATCACGGCCAACTGCACGGAGGTGAAGGCTTCTACGACGAGTTCACCATCCGGGACGGCGGTTACCTGAGCGTCGGCATAGGACCACTTCCAATCGACGTAGAAGCGACTCTCCGGGTCGATGGGAGAGTGGGAACCACGGATGCCACGGATCGTCTTCTCGTTGGTCCATCCGTGTAATCCGTGGTAGCTACTTCACGAACTCCTGGAACGTCACTCGAATGTGTGAGCTCGTCCCAGAGCGAAGATGATCTCAGGAAGGTGATATCGATGCCATCTGCATTCCCAGGCATGGACCCGTTTATCGAGATGCAGGAATGGTCGGATTTCCACGCCCGATACATGACCGTGCTCAGTGAGTTGCTGACGCCGCAGGTCCGGCCCCGATATGTCGTGCGGGTTGAACGTCGCGTGTACCTGGAACAGCCATTTGACGAGCCGGACCAGATGATTCCCGATGTGGCGATCCTGGAACGTCGCGGCATGTCCAGATCGTCCCCTGGGACGGTACGGCAAGGCGAAGCTACGCCAGCGATCGCTGCCGTCGAGTGTTTGCTTCCGGAAGCGAAGGAACATCACGAGTACTATCTGGTGCTGCGGGACCGGGAGACGCTCCGCATTGTCACGTTTATCGAATTGCTATCGCCCACCAACAAACGTGCAGGCAGCGAGGGACGGGAGCAGTATCTGGACAAACGCGAAGAAGTCCTTCAGAGTCGCACCAATCTCGTGGAATTGGATCTCTTGCGCGGCGGCCGGCGGCTGCCGGTGCAGACCGAACTGCCCCCAGGCGATTATTACGCCCTGGTGCGCCGTGGCTGGCGACGGCGCCGCGCGGCGGTCTATGCGTGGACGCTGCAGCAGAAGATGCCGCCGATTCCGATCCCGCTGCAAGAGGGCGAACCGGAGCCGACGCTGGATTTGCAGGCGGCCCTCGACTTGAGCTACGATCGGGCCGCCTATCAGGATTCCCTGGACTATTCGCAAGCACTGAAGCCGACTGCTCGCGCGGAGGATGTGGATTGGCTTAAGGAACTACTGAGTGCCAACGGTTAGAAACCGTGAGACTCTTGTGCTTGATCAACTCGCACGTCCCGACAAAGAACAAGTCCGCAGTTTGACCGTAGGACGGATTGGCACTTCGGCCCGATGTTTCGGGGCCAAAGTGCCAATCCGTCCTACCACCGATCTGCCAGGTTACTTCTCTACAGCCACTAGGTGAACGCACGCGTGAACTTAGCCGGCTGCGCCGGAACCCTAATCTTTCGCCCTAATCTTTCCCCTTAATCTCTCCCTCCATTCCCATGCAGCCGGAGGAAGATTAGGGTGAAAGATTAGGGCGCCCTTCATCGCAACCATCCCAGACTCGCCAGCATTACAAATTCCTATTGGATCAAGTTGCTCAAGGACGCAGAGCGTCCGCGGTTTGCGTTCCGGCGCAGAGCGTTGGAACGAGAAGCATCAAGGACTTGGACAACCGCAGGTACTAGCGGACCACGCGGGCTCCCTTGCCCTGCATCACTGCTTCCACTTCCGGGAGGGTCACCATGCTGGTGTCGCCGGGCGTGGTCATAGCCAACGCCCCGTGGGCCGCGCCGTATTCGACGGCTTGCTGCGGGGTCTTGCCGGCCAGCAAGGCATAGCTCAGGCCTGAGGCAAAACTGTCGCCGCCGCCGATGCGGTCGTAGATCTCCAGGTTCTCCCGCAGCGGGGCTTCGTAGAACTGACCGTCGGCGTACAGGACCGCGCCCCAGTCGTTGACCGTGGCCGTTTTGGCATTGCGCAACGTCGTCGCCACGACCTGGAAGTTGGGATACCGCTGCAGAACTTCGCCGATCATCCGCCGGAAGTTGGCCGGGTCGAGATTCGCAAGGTGGTCGTCCATCCCCGGCACGGCGAAGCCCAGGGCCGCGGTGAAGTCCTCTTCATTGCCGAGCATCACGTCGACCAAGGGCGCGATACGCCGATTGACCTCGACCGCCCGTGGCGTGCCGCCTTGGGATTTCCACAAGGACGCGCGAAAGTTGAGATCGTAGGAGACGATCGTACCGGCCTCGCGCGCGGCCTGCATCGCTTCGATCGTCAACTCGGCCGTCGTGGCCGACAGGGCGGCGAAGATTCCGCCGCTGTGAAACCAGCGCACACCCTCGTCTCGGAAGAGCCGAACCCAGTCCACGTCGCCAGGTTTCATCTGGGACGCCGCCGAGTATGCACGGTCCGAGCAACCCACGGCCGCGCGGAGGCCGAAGCCCTGCTCCGTAAAGTTCAGCCCAACGCGGGCCGCGCGGCCGATGCCGTCGAAGGGCACCCACTGCACATGCGACAGATCCACGCCGCCCTGGAGCATCAGATCCTCCAAGAGCCGGCCGATTTCGCTGTCCACGACGGCCGTGACGACAGCGGTGCGCAGGCCGAAACAGCGGCGCAGGCCGCGGACGACGTTGTACTCGCCGCCGCCTTCCCAGACCCTGAATTCCCGCGCGGTGCGAATCCGGCCAGCGCCCGGGTCCAGACGCAGCATGACTTCGCCCAAGGCCACGGCATCCCATTGGCAGGATCCCGGCAGTTTGATGGTCAGTGGCATAGGTATCTAAATGCCAAAGTGAATGCTGACAACAAAAAAATCGTAGGGTGCCAAGTACTCGCGGCCCACCATCGAAAGCAAGGCCATCTTCTTAGAATTGGTGGGCCGCGAGTACTTGGCCCACCCTACCGTGAATCGTGTTTGCACATTTTTTCACAGCAGCCTCGGAGTGTGCGGGCTACTTTGAATAGATCCGACAGTTATTGATGCGCCGATCCTTAGCGACTGCGGGTGCTGTGTTTCTCGATGAATTCGATGATCGGCGTCGAATCGGTCAGCCCGTGGGGATGATGATTGACGCCGGGCTTAGCGATCAGCGTGATATCGCCGCCGAGTTTGCGGTAGCGCTCGGCGACCACACCGGTGTTCTCGTCCCACGGCACCACGTCGTCGGCATCGCCATAGACGTGCAGCAGCGGCACCTTGGCTTTGGCCAGCGGCTCCAAGTTGTCCACCGGATTCTTCGTGTAAGCCAGCGCCTCGGCGTCATCCTTGAACCCGTACCGTTCCAGGACCAGTTTCCAGTCGCCGGCGCTGCCTTTACCTTTGCCTTTGCCGCCGGGCCAGCTCTTGAAATCGCAGACGGCCGCGTCCGCATAGATGCAGGCCACCTTGTCCGGATTCGCCGCCGCCCAGTTGTAGACATACAGCCCGCCGCGACTCAGCCCGACCAGAGCCGCTTGCTTGCCCAGTCCGTACTTCTCCGTCAGCTCCCGATACAAAACGTTCCAGTGCGCCACGGCCGCCGGGCAGCCGAGCATATTCGGCACGCTCAGATAGACCACGTGGAACCCCTTGCCCAGCAGCGCGATGTCCGGCGCCGGCTTGTGTCCGAAGAACTCGCCGTGCCAGACCCAGGGCTTACCGGCTGCCGCTTGCTTGGGCACGACCACCAGCACCGGCTTACCGTCGACTTGGAAGTCGTACCGGTCATAGCCCTGCCACGTGCTCCGCGTCCCGGGAAACGGCGAGGCCGGGCGTGCTGCGTCCTCCGCGGCCACGGAACTGCCCGTGAACAGCCACAGTCCGAGTAGGACCGTGAGGCGTGTGAAGGCGGAACGTCCGTCTTGGAAATCGGCTGCTCGGTGTTTGCGTGACATGCTTTCGACCTCGTCCTGTTGAAAACGGTTTTCTAGCGGAGTTGTTGCGATTCTATCAAGAACTCGCCGCAATGCCAGGGAACGGTCGCCGCATACTAGCACCAAGCGGTTTTCTGGGTTGCCCGTGTTAAGGATGGGGTTTTACGGTTTCGCAGAGACGGACCGCCAGCTGGGGTCAGACGTACAGATTTCAGTTTTCGCGGGCCGAAGGCTTTTTATAGGCTTGGGCACACGACCGCGAAAACTGAAATCTGTACGTCTGACCCCTTGCGCCCCGCCCTTGTTGAACCGTTGAGTCTCATGCTCCACTCGCAAGGGACAAAATGCTGTTTGGTGCCGACCCCGTTGATGAAAGTCTGTCGTGATCAGCAGATCGAATCGCAACCGGTCGACATGCCCGGAGCCCAGGGTTGTCGCGTGCGGTGGTTGATCGGCGCCGCGGACGCAGCACCCAACTTCGCGATGCGGCAATTCGAAATTGCGGCCGGCGGTCATACGCCGCGGCATAGCCATCCGTACGAGCACGAGGTGTTCATTCTGGACGGCGAGGGCGTGGCCTACGAAGGCGACAACGCACATCCCTTGCGGACCGGCGACGTGGTCTTCGTCAAACCGGACGAGATCCATCAGTTCCGCAACACCGGCGCAGGGCCGCTGCGGTTCCTGTGCCTGATTCCCAACTCCGCCGCCAACCAGCCGGTCACCGTCGCGCCGGAATGCGGCCGCGAGTGATCCGGCCGCGCGGGAATCACGAGCCAACGTCATCACCGGGATGTGTAGTAACCACGAACAATCTCGGTGGTCATGGTGGTGCCGAGTGCCGGACGCGGAAGCCCAGGATACTGGCAAGCCCCTCTTCGACAGTCACCAGATCGGCCGCAGGCAGGGTCCCGAGCTTTCGGACGACGTCGGATTTATCCACCGTGGCGAGCACTCCCCGAACCGCGGAGGGCTTGACCAAACCCGCTCGGCGCCAATCGTTTAGCAGGGCGTCACCAGGGCGGAAAGGTGGCGAAATGTTGCTGGTGATCGCGGCCACGATAAGTTTGATGCCCGCGACCTGGAAGGCATTTTCACTGATGACCACGGCGGGACGACGCTTGTAGCCAACCGCGCCAGTAAACGCGATGTCCACCAGAATCACGTCGCCACGGCTAAAGTTGATCATAGACGGCATCCTCGTCGTTGTCCCAGACCTCCTGCAACGAGCGACTCGAGGCGACCAGCCAATCGGAAACCAACTCGGGTTCAGACTGGTGCTCCTGTCCCGTCAAGTCGAGCAACGCAACTCCCAACACCCGCCACTGGTCGTCGATTCTTACGGCCTGCACCCGTCTCGACCGCAGCAGCCCCAGCATGGCGGACGGTGAAACACGCAGCAACTGCGCGGCTTCCTCGGCCGTGTAGTAAACGGTCGGCTGGATGGCGAGTGATTCCAGAGTACTCAAATCAGACACAGCCAAGTCCTCCGTACAGCAGCAAGATTCTTGATCTCGGCCCATTCTATCACGGGACGCGTTGCGGACAAACAGGCACGTTGCCCCGCCCAGGCCAGGGCTCCGCTCGGGAAAAGAATTGTCGGACTAGGTCGCTTTTGCGTCGCGGGGGGGAGTGTAGAATACGCTACTCAAGCACTTATTCCATCCGCACCAACCACGACCTCGCGCAAGACGCAGGAGACGAAAAAATCCGAAGGACCGTAGATTGTGCCACCGCGACTTGGTAAAAGATACAAGCTCACGCCTGCGGCTCATTGGAGGGCGGGCGACATTTGGGAGGGCGAGGCTCCTGCCGAGGCCGGGACAGCTGCGCTGCGCCGGTTCGACAGGAGCCACACTCGTCCAACCCCGTGGCTGGACACGACTAACGACACTCTGGGAGTTTGAAACATGTTCGCGAAAACGCTGCTGGTTGCTTGGTGCTTGGGAATCTTGGTGATCCTTGTCGGGACACCCTGGGCGGCTGCGGCCGAAGCGGCGTCTGGCCGACTGAAGCCCAAGCTGCTGGTGACGCTGCCCGACTTTGTGGCGACGCCGGATGGCATGGCCATCGACGCGGACGGCAACCTGGTCGTCGCTTGCCCGAACTTCGCCGATGCCAGCAAGCCCGGCTGTCTGATCAAAATCGACCGGAGCCGTCAAGTCACCAAGTGGGTCGAAGTGCCGGTGCTGGCCGAGACGGGACATGCGTACCCGATGGGAATTGAATTCGGGCCGGACGGTGATCTGTACGTCTGTGATAACCAGAACTGGCCGACCGGCAACGGCAAGGAAGGTGAACTGAACCAGGGGCGGTTGTTGCGGTTGCGGATTCGCGGCAACCAAATCGAGAAGACCACCGTCGTCGCCCACTCGATCAGCCATCCCAACGGCTGTCGGGTACGTGGCAACTACCTGTACGCGACGGTCAGCATGCTGCCCAAGGTCAAACGTCAAGACGGTTTGCTCACCAGCGCCGTGTATCGCTTCCGCCTGGATGACAAGGATGTGGCGGTCACCAATACGCTGGCTGACAAGAACATCTTCGCCACCTTCGTGACCCAGAACCGGGACTGCCAATACGGCGCGGACGGTATCGCGTTCGACAGCCTGGGCCAGCTGTTCGTGGGCAATTTCGGTGATGGCGCTGTGCACAAGGTTATCTTGGACAAGGACGGCAAGGTCTTCGACAGCACGGTGTTTGCCAAAACGGGCATGAGCACGCCCATGAGCGATCCGGATTTCCCACAGAAAATGGTTCAAGCCAAGATGCGGACCACGGACGGAATCGGCTTCGACCCGCAGGGCAACCTGTACGTCGCCGATTTCTCGAATAACGCGGTCGACAAAGTAGATCCGCAAGGCAAGATCACGGTCTTGGCTCAAAGCCCCGACTGCGACGGGCTGGATGGCAGTCTTGATCAGCCGGGCGAACCGATCGTCTGGGACGGCAAACTCGTGGTGACCTGTTTCGACATGGTGACGGGGCCGGACAAGGTAAATACGAAGCACAATGCGCCCGCGAAAATCGCGTACCTGGAGCTGTAGATGAAACATCTGCTACTCGCCCACGACCTCGGCACGTCCGGCAACAAGGCCACACTGTTCACGGTGGACGGCCGCCTGGTGGCCAGTCAGACCTGCGGTTACGACACGCACTACTTCCACGGCAACTGGGCGGAGCAGAACCCGGATGACTGGTGGCGGGCGGTCTGCGAGTCCAGCCAGCGGCTGCTGCAAGGCGTCGACGCGGGCGACATCGCTTGCGTGGCGCTCAGCGGCCAGATGATGGGCTGCACGCCGGTCGATCGCCAGGGCCGGGCGCTGCGGCCGAGCATTTTGTACTGCGACCAGCGGGCCGACGTCCAGACCGCGCGGCTTCTCGACCGGATTTCGGCGGCCGATTTCTACGGCATCGTGGGGCATCGGGCCAGTCCGAGCTACTCCCTCGAAAAGCTGATGTGGATCAAGGACCAGGAGCCGGAGGTCTTTGCGCGAACGCACAAGGCGCTGTGCGCCAAGGACTACATCAATCTGCAGCTCACCGGCCAGTGGGCGACCGATTTCAGCGACGCCTCGGGCACCAATGCCTTCGACTTGAACACGTTTCGCTGGTCGGAGACCATCTTGGAGTTGGCCGGCATTGACGGCCAATTGCTGCCGCAGCCCCGACCGTCGACGGACCTGCTGGGGACGATCACCGCCGCCGCGGCGCAGGCGACCGGCTTGCAGGCCGGCACGCCGGTGGCTGTCGGCGGCGGAGACGGCAGCTGTGCGGGCGTCGGCGTGGGCTGCGTGCGGCCGGGAACCGCCTACAACTACCTCGGCTCGTCCAGCTGGATCGCGCTGACCGTCGAGAAGCCGATCGTCGATCCGCAGATGCGCACCATGAATTGGGCCCACTGCGTGCCGGGCTATCTGCATCCCTCGGGCACGATGCAGGCGGCCGGTTCGAGCTACAAGTGGCTGAAGGATACGATCTGCACGGCCGAGACGAGCGAGGCGGCAGCCCAGGGCGTTGACGTGTATGAGCTGATCAACGCGGAGATCGAGCAGTCGGTGCCCGGCGCCCGCGGTGTTATCTTTCTGCCGTACATGTTGGGCGAACGCACGCCGCGCTGGAACCCTCAAGCCAAAGGCGCGTTCATCGGCCTGAACTTGGCAACCCGCCGCGAGGACTTGCTGCGGGCGGTCATGGAAGGCATCACGATGAACCTGGGTATCATCGTGGGCATCTTCCGGCAGCATGTGCCGATCGAGGCGATCACGGTGATCGGCGGCGGCGCGAAGGGTCGAGTCTGGCGGCAGATGCTGGCGGATATGTACGACTGCCCGATCGCCAAGCTGAACTACCTGGAAGAAGCGACATCAATGGGTGCAGCGGTGATTGGCGGCGTGGCGGCGGGCGTGTTCCAGGACTTCGACGTGATCGAACGTTTCATCCGCGTGGACGAAGTGGTGCACCCGAATCCGGCCAACCAACAGGTCTACCGGAAGATGCTGCCGATCTTCGAGAAGTGCTATCACGCGCTGGTGGATGTGTACGCGGATTTGGCGGGACTGTGAGTCGTTCTGGTGCAAGGAGCAGGGTATGCGTGCCGTGGCGGTGCTGGAACCGGGGAAGGTGGAGGTCGTCGAGCTGGGCATTCCGGCGCTGGGTCCGTACCAGGCGTTGGTCAAGACCGAGCTGGCGGCGTTGTGCAATGCGACCGACGGAAAACTGGTGGCCGGGCATTTCCCCGGAGTCGATCGGTATCCGTTGGTGCTAGGTCATGAGGACACGGGCATCGTGCAGGAGGTGGGCGCTAAGGTCCGTAATTTCCGGCCCGGCGACCGAGTTATCGGTGGCTTGCTGTTCGAGTTTTCGGACCCGAAGTTCGCCAGTGGCTGGGGCGGTTTCTGCGAATACACGCTGGTCAACGACCACGACGCGATGGTCGAGGACGGCGTGGCCGACGCCGCCCACGGCTGGTTCGAATGCTACGAGATCCAGCGGGCGGTGGACCAGGACATTCCGGCCGCCGAAGCCGTGCTGCTGTGCACGTGGCGCGAGGTGCTGGGCGGGTTCGGCGACTTCCAACTCAAGACGGGCGACGACATTCTCGTGTTCGGCGCCGGACCAGTGGGGCTGAGCTTCGTCAAGTTCGCGAGGTTGCTCGGGCTGGGTTGGGTGGGCATCGTCGACCCGCTTCAGAAGAAACGCGAGCGGGCCTTGGCGCTGGGCGCGGATGCGGCCTTCACGCCCGACGATCTGGCCTTGACGGAGCTGACCAAGCAACGCGGCAAGCCGCTGGACGCCGTGATCGATGCGGTCGGGCATCCGCCGATCATCAATACGGCCTTGCCGCTGATCAAGCTGGGCGGCTCAATCTGTGTGTATGGCGTCATTGCGGCCAAGGAACTGACGATCAACAAGGCGGCCGGACCGTACAACTTTAATCTGGTCATCCACCAGTGGCCGACCCGCTGGCGCGAGCGCGAGGCCCAGCAGCCGCTGTCGCAGTGGATTCGTCAAGGCCAGCTCAAGGCGGTCGAGTTCGTCACGCACGAATTCCGTGTCGAGCAGATTCGCGAAGCGCTGGCCGCCGTCCAGGGTGGTGACGTAGTGAAGTGCCTGCTGAGATACTAGGAGGGAGTTGTCAAGTATGAACGCAGCGGTCCAAGCCGCGCCCGACACGCGGTATGCACGGGCGGAACGGCCCACCATCTACTTCATCGGCGTGACCACGGGCAAGTCGTCGATTATGCAGGTCTTTCCCCGTTGGGCGGAGCACTTGGGACTGGGCGACGTCGTGATCCGCGGCATCGACTGCAAGCTCCACGACCAGCCTGAGGTCTATCGCGGGATCGTCCGGCACATCCAGGCGGACGAACTCTCGCTGGGGGCACTCGTCACGACACATAAGATCGACCTACTCCACGCCTGCCGCGATCTGTTCGACGAACTGGATCCCTACGCCGAACTGATGGGCGAAGTGAGCAGCATCTCCAAACTGGCCGGCCGGCTGGTGGGCCACGCCAAGGATCCGATCTCCAGCGGCTTGGCCCTGGAGGCGTTCCTGCCGGCCGGGCACTGGCAACGGACCGGTGCGGAAGCCCTGGCGATCGGCGCGGGTGGCTCGGCAATCGCCATCAGCTGTTACCTGATGGACCCGCGGCACGGCCCCAACCGACCCGCGCGGATTGTGGTCTCCAATCGCAGCACACCGCGTCTGGAAGAAATCCGTTCGATCCATGCCCGTGCGGGCTGCCCGGTCCCGGTCGAATACGTGCACACGCCGCGTCCGGAAGACAGCGATCGGCTGATCCACGGGCTGCGGCCATCCTCGCTGGTCATGAACGCGACCGGCCTGGGCAAAGACGCGCCCGGTTCGCCGATCAGCGACGCGGCCGTCTTCCCCCAGCACGGCTACGTGTGGGACTTCAACTATCGCGGCGAGCTGGTGTTTCTGGACCAGGCCCGGCGGCAGCAGGGGTCGGGGCGTTTGACGATCGAGGATGGTTGGGTGTATTTCATTCACGGCTGGACGCGGGTGATTGCCGAGGTGTTCCACCGCGACATTCCCACCAGCGGTCCAGTGTTCGATGCGTTGTCGCAGATCGCGGCCGCAACGCGACGTTGAGAACAGAGCCTCTTGAAGGAGCAATCCGTGGAATCCAATTTGATCATGAATCCCTTCGGCGTGAACATCGACCTGATCGAAGGTGTGATGGACCAGCCGGATCGGCACTTGGTCCGCCAGGCTTCGGTGATGCGGGGCTACTACGCCGACGCGACCGCGCTCGAGCGATTGATTGCCGAACACGGCGATCCGCTGCACTATGAGACCTTCGAGAAGGACGTGCCGGAGCAGTACGGACAATTGTGCTTCTGCATCAGCCAGCTCCAGCCCGGGCGGGTGGGCGACGAATTCTTCATGACCAAAGGTCACTACCACACGGTCGCCGAGACGGCCGAGGTATATCTGTGCATCCGCGGACAGGGTTATATGCTGATGAAAGCCCCGCCGGACGCTCAAGGGCAAAGCCGCTGCGTGGCCGAACCGATGCAGCGCAACCGGCTGGTCTACGTTCCGCCCTACTGGGCTCACCGGTCGATCAACACCGGCGCCGAGCCGCTGATCTCCCTGTGCATTTATCCCGGCGAGGCGGGCCACAACTACGGGGATATCGAGACCGAAGGGTTTCCCCAACGGGTCTGGTGGCGGAATGGGAAGGAAGTCATTGCTTGAGGTAGGGACCATCAAGCGAAGCGCCGATGTACCGGCAGATGGAGCGGCCCGTAGGGTACATCAAGCGAAGCGCCGATGTACCGGCAGATGGAGCGTTGACCCGATAAGAACGCGGAGAAACACATGGCCGGCAGCATCTTGATCACACCGCGGTCGGTGACCGAGCGCGGCCATCCTGCGCTCGGACGGTTGAGCGACGCGGGCTTTGCAGTACGGTTCTGCACACGCGGCAAGCAACCGGCCGAGGCGGAGCTGTTGCAGTTGCTTCCCGACTGTGTGGGCTATCTGGCTGGCGTCGAGCCGATCTCCGCCCGGGTGCTCGAGGCGGCGAAGCAGTTGAAAGTCATCGCCCGCAATGGCACAGGCGTCGACAACATCGACTTGGCAGCCGCCGAGCGATTGGGGATCCAGGTCTGCCGCGCGGAGGGAGCCAACGCTCAGAGCGTCGCAGAGCTAACGATCGGTCTGGTGTTCGCCCTCGCGCGGTCCCTGCCCTTCAGCGACCATGGGATCAAGGGTGGCGGTTGGGAACGGCGGCTGGGGAGCGAGTTGAGCGGCAAGACGCTGGGCGTCGTGGGCTGCGGCCGAATCGGCCGGATCGTGGCCCAATTGGCGCTCGGCTTGGGGTTGCGCGTGGTCGCCTACGACGTCTTTCCTGAACCGAAGTTTTTGCCTGCTGGGGATTTCCGTTTTGCCTCACTGGACGAAGTCCTGAGTCAGTCGGACGTAATCAGTTTGCACGCTCCTGCCGCGTCGGACGGCCGACCCCTATTGGATGCGGGAGCGGTGGCGAAGCTGCGGCCTGGAGTGCTCGTGGTGAACACGGCGCGAGCCGGTCTGGTCGATGCGGAGGCGATGCTCGCGGCCTTAGCCAACGGCCACGTCGCAGGCTTGGCCCTGGATGTGTTCGACCTCGAACCGCCCACGGACCGGCGGCTGGCCAGCCACGACCGGGTCATCGCCACGCCGCACATCGGCAGCTACACGCGGGAAAGCGTCGATCGACTGGTGGACGTCGCCGTCGACCATCTGCTCAGGGAACTCGCTTAGGACCGCCGAAGAAACAAGTTTCGCAAGCATCGTAGTCGTCACGCTCCGCCGTGACGACATATCATCACGGCGGAGCGTGATGACTACATTTATTCCTTACTTTGCCTGAAAGGAACGAGCCATGACGCAGCCTGACATCCTCCAAATCATCGCGAAGTACGGCATCGTCCCCGTCATCACCATCGAATCGGTCGACGCGGCGATTCCCTTGGCCGACGCCTTGCTGGCGGGCGGGTTGCCGCTGGTCGAGATCACGTTTCGCACGGCGGCTGCGGCGGATGTCATCCGGCGCATCACGGCGGAGCGCCCGGAGCTGTTGGTCGGGGCCGGGACCGTGTTGACCGAGGAGCATCTGAAGCTGGCCGTGGACTGCGGCGCGCGGTTCGGCGTCGCGCCGGGCTTGAATCCCCAGATTGTCCGATTGGCTCAGCAGGCGGGTCTGCCGTTTGTGCCTGGCGTGGCCACACCCAGCGAAATCGAACAGGGTTTGTCGCTGGGCTGCCAGGTGCTCAAGTTCTTCCCCGCCGAAGCCCTGGGCGGTTTGGCGATGCTCCAGGCGCTGGCCGCCCCCTACGCGCACACCGGCGTCCGGTTCATGCCGACGGGCGGGGTCAACCTGGGCAACCTCCGCTCATACTTGGCGGTGCCCCAAGTCGTGGCGGTCGGGGGCACCTGGCTCGCCAAAAAAGAAGATCTCGCCGCAGGCCGCTGGCAGGAAATCCGCGATTGTTGTGCGGAAGCCATCCAAGTCGTGAGCAAGCTGCGGGCAGGGTGATCAGGGGCCCAACGCCTCACGGCATTTCTGGCGGTACTCGTTCTGCGTGCCCTTCACGTCCGCCCCGGCGGCGCCGGTTTGCCAGGCGGCTTGGGCGGCGGCGGCACGCCCCAGAGCGGCCAGGGCTCGGCCCCGCCAGTACTGGGCCGCGGCCTCTTCGGGCTTGTTCGAGCGGCCGACGTTCAGATTGGCGGGGTAGGTCAACGCGGCCTCGAAGTCGGCCAAGGCCCCGTTCGCGTCGCCGTGGTCCAGACGTTGGCGCCCCCGTTCGAGATGCGCCCGATGAAACAGTTTCCACGTGACGTCCTGGCCCTCCCAGTTCACGAAGTAGGGCGTCGACTCCAATAACCTGAGGCAGTCCTCGTGGCGCTGTTGATCGGCATACGCCTGGGCCAACAGCACCGTGATTTCCGCCCGCCTCAGGCCCGCCAGCGGCGTCACCTGAGCGGGAGATGCTCCCGCGGAGCCGATCACCTGGGAGGGCGACGGGCCCAGCGGGCACCCCGCGGAGCCGATCTGCGCCGTAACCACCGGAGGCCGCATCTCGAGCGGCATCGTTTCCAGCAGTCGGATCGCGTCGGGCCGCTGGCCGTCGGCGATGAGGATCTCGGCCAGATCGCGGTACAGCGTCTGGTCGCTGGGCCGAGCCGCAATCGCCTTGCGGAACAGGGTGGCCGCCTGGGCCAAGTCGTTTTTCGCGGCAGCCGCCAGTCCCAGGTTACGCCAAGCGATGCTCAGTCCGGGGAAGGGGACCGGGTTCTGCAGAGGATGATCGGTGGTGCCCGGCTCCTGTTTCAAGTCGCGACTCGGCTCAGTGGCTGCTTGCCATTCGGGAAGGGCCTCGTCCACACGCCCCAGATGGGCCAGCAGGCAGCCGAGTTGCAGATGGGCCTGCGCGTCAGTCGGATGCTCCTTGACGGCGTACTGCAGGATCTCGACTTCCTCCGGTCGCGAGGCAAACACCCGTTCCTTGCCCGTCACCGCCGCCTGCGCCAGCCACTGGCCTGCGGCCTGCTGGTTCCCCCGCCTTGAGGCGTACCAGGCGAGGTAGTAGAGCGGCAGAAAACTCCGTTCGGCGGGTGATACCGCATCGACGCAGGCCGCCTTAACGATTCGTCCCGCCTCTGCGAACAGCCCCAAATCTGCGAACACCAAACTCGCTTCCAGGAGTTCAAAGTCGTCCTCGCCGACAAAGCCGCGCGACTCCCGGGCGAACTGAGCCAGTTTGGCGTCATCCTGCAAGCCCTCCCAGGCTCGGGGCACGAGCGCGGTCGGAGTAATCGCCGCGCTCTCGTGGGCCACTCGGCGGGCCTCGTCGGTTCTGCCTGCGGCGTGCAACGCCAACAGCAGGTGGTCCGCCCACGGTCGCTCGTCAGATACGGCCGAAGCATAACTCCGGCCATGGCGTTCCCGCCCCTCACCCCGGAGTACCGGGGCGAGGGAGTTGTGCTTCGACGGTTCGTCAGGATTGGCCCGCGCGGCTTTGGCAAAAGCCGCGACCGCGGCGGTCAGGTCGCCGCGTCGCATCTCGGCACGGCCCACCAGATCGTACCCGAGCGCGACCGTGCCCGGGCAGCGCGCGGCGCGGTAGCCGCAGCGCAGGGCGTCCGGGTATTGGTCGAGCCGCAGATGGCTGGCCCCCAGGTAGAACCAGCACAGCCCCTCATCACCGTCGCGATCTAAGGCCCGTTCCAGCCGCTTGATCGCCACCGCGTACAGTCCGGCCTCAAAGTCCAGCACTGCCAGCGACCGCAGTGAAGCCACGTGCCCCGCGTCCCGTGCCAGCGCCTGTTCGTAGTACTCCCGCGCCTTGCGCCGGTCGCTAGCCCGGTCGAACTTGCGTCCCTTGAAGAACAACTCCTCGACCGTCAGTTGCTCGTCCGGCGACTCCTTGAATTTGGCCGGATCAGGTGGCTCGACCTTCGGGATCGGCAGGGGGGTGGTGAAGGCGGCCAGCACTCGGCCATCCCGGCTCGTGACGGTCACGTCGACCGGTTGCTCGGGATTCTCCGCGAGGGCCATGACGGCGGGAGCGCCGGGCGTCAGGTCAAACTCCCTGCGCACCAGTTGGCAGCCTGCGCGTGCCAACACGCCCACGGCTTTCTCGAAGCACGCCGTGGCCAGCAGGCGTAGTTCCAGACGTCCGTTGCGGCGTGCCGTCTGCACGGCCACGTCCGGCGTCGCGTACTCAAACCCTTCGCCCAGTCCGTGGACCGGATACCAGTACTCCTGCCACGCGACTTGGTCGTGCGGGCCCAGTAGGCCGTAGTCCGATTGCGTAGGCAGCGGCCCGCTCTGCACCTCGATGTACGGCCCGTCGTCGTCCGTCAGGTTCTTTTGCGCGACCTTGCCGAACTCCCACTCGCCCCAAGTCCAGGCTTTCTTGCCGCCCAACTCGTGATGGTTCGCCACTTGGACGATGCCGCGATCCGCGTCGACGTCATAAGCACCGAAAAAATCGTACGTGCAATCGACGGAGAAGACCGAGGCGTAGGTCTCGTAGTTCTTCAGCCACGTCAGGTCGCGTCCTTCGTGCACGGGCCAACGGAAGAACTCGCGGGCGTTGTGGTCGGTGCCCAGCGTCATGGGGTAGATGAAGCGTGTGCCGGGACGGTTGGGGAAGGCGGTGCAGTTCCAGAAGTAGTACGGGTGCATGCCGTCGGTCGGGTTTGCCAGACGGATCTGTTCGTCCAGATAGGCTCGCCCAGGATGCAACGTCACTCGCACTGTCCAGCGGGTGCGGAAGATCTGCTCCTGGTTGCTGATCTCCAGGTAAGCCGAGCCGTCGGGATTGCGTCCCGTCAAGGCATCGACGGGCGAGAGCACGGTGACCGTATGGCCGTGGGGGCCGGTATTCCACTCGACGCCGCCGCTGATCCAGGCTCCGCGCATGGCGATCATCCCGGGCTTGATCACGCGGCTCAGGTGAAACATCTCCTGCCCTTGGGTCTTATCGAACACCGAGTGCAGACGCCCGCCCAACTCGGGCAGGCACGTGACTTTGAGGTACTCGTTTTCCAGGAACAGCGCCTTATACGTCCGATCCACCTTCTGGCGTGCCAAGTGATCCTGCATGACGTACGGGTAGACGATCGTGCCGTGGATCGTGGTCGACAATTTGGCGCCGCCCTCCAAGGCCCAGAACTTCGGGTTGAGGTCCTCCTCCCAGGGATACGTCGGGATAGTCAGTGTTCCCTCCCAAGCCCGCACGTCGGCCGGTCCTTCTGCCAACGCTCCCGCCCTGGAACTGAAGGCAGCCAACACGATAACGACCTGTGCGAATGCTGATCTCATAAGACACTCCTGGCCTGCGTTCGGGAACTGCAGCTGTTCTAGACTCGAAATGGCGACGCTCCCGCGGAGCAGTTACGCCACGAAAGTTTCCTAGCACCAAACGGTTTTCGGGGTTGTCGGTGTCAAGAATGGGGTTTTACGGTTTCGCATAGACGGACCGCCGGCTGGGGTCAGACGTACAGATTTCAGTTTTCGCGGTCGTGTGCCCAAGCCCATGAAAAGCCTCTGCCCGCGAAAACTGAAATCTGTACGTCTGACCCCTTGTCTCGCGCCCCGTCCCTGCTGAACCGTTAAGTCTCATTCTCTACGCGCAAGGGCCAAAATAACGTTTGGTGCTAGTGCTTTGTCAAAGCTTGAGTTTGGGGTTGTGAGCGGCAAGGCGCTTACTCAACGCGCAACGCTCAGCGTCGAAACGCCCCTCTCCCCAACCCTCTCCCCGGAGTACCGGGGCGAGGGAGTTATTTCTCTACCGTACCTTATGGCCCCCGTTTGCTGGCGGCAAAGAACGTCACTTTGTCCAGCAGCAGGTTACGATCCTCTCCGTTGACATTCGTGTCGTTCACGAATGACAGACGGAATTTGTGCACGCCCTCGGCAAGGTCGAGGTCCAAGAAGTACGAGCGCCAGCTACCGGCCGTCAATTGGATCTTCCCGACGGTCTGGCCGTCGATGGCGACTTCCACGAGCGGATAGACTCCCTGGGCGGACGTTCCCGAGGCCACGATCTCGACACTGTAGGGTCCTGCAACCGCCACCTGGATCGGCGTCTCCACGTAGCCGTTGCAGGCCAGGCTGGCAGAGCCGCCCTGGTTGCGAAAGAAGGGCATCTCCGGCTGCGGCGTCATCCGATCGCAACGGATCGTAGCACCCCCGCGCGGCGCGAAACGGCCGCCCAATTCGATCAACAGCGCGCTGGCAAATCGGGCCGCCTTGCGCGCGTTCGGCTCCTCCGTATCCCAGCAAATCTGGTCCAGCACCACGAGTCCTTTCCCGCGTGCGGCCACGGCCAGAGCAGCTGGCGACGCAAGGAAATGCACGCCGCTGGTGTTTTCGTCGCGAGCGATCAACACCTTGTCGACATACAGATTCCGGTCCTCGCGCGGCGGATCACCCGCGTCGTTAATGAACGACACCGAGACCTTGTGCCGGCCCGCAGTCACGCGGCCAAACACGCAGGTGGTCTGCCAACGGTCGGTCACCGAGATTTGACCGAACGGCTTCCCATCGATCGCGACCTGGACGATCGGGTACACGCCGAAACACGGGGTTCCGCGAGCGAGCACGCCAATCAGGTAGTCGCCCGCCGTCGGGAAGGCAATCTCCTGGGTGGCGGAACCGACGGTGGCAAAAATCACACCCGGCGGTTGCCGTTGGATGATCTCGCCCTCCAGCTTCCAGTCCTCCACTTCATACTCAACGGCCCGCTTGTCACCCAGTGATTTACTGAAGATCAGATCGGCCATCGCCGTCGCCCGCGGCGTGTCGGCCCAGTCGATACCCACGTGCTTGCCGAGCCAATAGAGATCCTCGCGGGCCAGCGCCGCCAGGAGCGGATGGTCGCCTTCGGCACGCGTGACGGCACCGGCATAGGGCTGGGCGACCAAGTCCAACTTCCACTCGTGACAGACGTGTTCCAACGACGCGACCGGCGTGCGGTGGAGCCACAAGCGGCCGCCGTTTTCGACCCATGGCCCCAGTTCTTCCAGGCCGGGCAGTTCACCCCGGCAGAGCACCAGCCCGTACGCCGCCCAATCGATCGCGTCGAGTTTCCCAGTCAGATCGTCGAACTGGAGTCCGAGGCTGCGCAGATAACAGCGATACGCCTCGGTGCCGCCCACCACCGCGGTCTTCCTCGCGTCTGCCGTGGCACCGTTCTTCAAACCGGGCTGGCCGGCTGGAGAAGCCAGTCCAGCTTGGTTGTTGCCCGCTTGCGTCAGGTACTCGACCAGATTCACGAGGATCCGAGCAGCGGCAGGTTCCGTGTCGAATTTTTCCACCAGCGCCAGTTGCGAATGCACCAGACGCCCCCAACCGACCCGTCGCTCCAAGAGCGGCGCGTGGTCAATGCCCGCGGCCGAGCCGGAAACCACGATCGGCACCGCACCTCCCGTGCTGGGCCGGGCAAGTTCGTCGGTGGCCACCAGGTGATCGCCCCGCCAGAACTTCAGATCGTCCGCTGCCACCTCCCGCAGCGCGGGATGATCGGGCCGCTGCGGGAAGGTCATCGTCGAACGATGTTGGGTCAGCATCACGTCGAACAGTCCTTCCGGATACGCATCCTGACGGAGCACGAGGATGCGCCCGCCGCGGTTCAGGAATTTCTCCAACACGGCTCGCTCCGGCGCCACGCGGCCGATCACCGGCACACCTTGCGGGGCCGCCCGCAGAGCCCCCGCACCGATTACCAACACCTCCATATCGGCTGGCAACTGCGTCAACTCGGCGACTGCCGTGGCGCGAAGCCCGGCCGCTGTGAAGACACGTTGCGTGGTCCCCTCAGGATCCCACAGCCCGATGGCGGCGTGGACTGCCGGGAACCGCAACTTGGGAAACACGGCCCAGTGGTGCGTGTCCTGGAATACCGGCTGGCCGTTGCGGCGGATCGTCAGTTGCCAATCGACTTCTGTCCGTCGCTCGACCTGAGGCATGTGCAGCTGCACGCTCGACGACTGCCGGACGTCGAGGCTGACTGGCGGCAGCAGGCCACGGTCGAGCACCTGGTCGCCCCGTGTCAGTGTCCAGGATAGTTCGAGTGCCGAGCGATCGGGAATCTCGTGGAACAAGTCCACCCGGCGGACGACGGTTTCGCCCGAGTAGAACCGCCGGTCGTAGTCCAACGGATAGGCAGCCACGGGCTGATAGGCGTATTGCTGGGCTCGGAACAGCGGATTGGTTTCGTCCAGCGGTCCGCCTTCGATCACAGTCCAGGGCGAGATGCCGCCGACTTCGAGGTGGCGGTAGCCGAGGATCTGCATCTTCCAGCTCTCCGCCTTAGCCAGATTGCGATACCGTTGGTAGTCGATGTACGCCTCGTCGCCAAAGAAGACCGTGTGCCACGAGGGATCTCGGGAAGGGATCCACAGGAACTCGCCGACGTAGATCGGTTTGTCCTTGCGCCAGACGAACTCCGGCGCTCCATTCAGGAACATGTGCGGGATCTTGGCCGGACTTTGGAGCCAAAGTGCCTCGTTCGGCCAGCAGGTGAAGTCGGGGTATTCGTGCGGGTAGTGGATGCCAATGACATCGGCCACACCGTCGGGGTCGCCGTCCGACTCGAAGAAGATCGGGCGCGTGGGATCGTGTGCTTTCACGAGCCGCCCCATCCGTACCAGATCCTTCTTAGCGGGCGAGGCGTCGTTCAACCGGCCGCCCAAGAACTCGTTCTCCAGGCTCCACATAATGACTGCCGGCCGGTTCTTGTCGCGGTCCACCATCGCCTTCAGATGCCTCGCATAATTTTTCCAGAAGACCGGGTCGTAGATCGTATCTCGTCCCGTGTCATCGTTTCGAGCGGTGGCCACCACGAGGTCGCCAGCAGGTTGACCTGCGCTCCGTTCAAGAAAAACTTGTGCCCCTCGACCCAGAACTCGCGGAAGCCGAACCGAGTTCGCAGCCGATCGCCGCTGGACAACGTGGTCCGCAAGTGCAGCAGATGCGGGTCCAGGTGCGACCACAGCGGTGGCTTGGGCCAGGGCTGCCGGAGCGTGACGGTCGCCGTGTCTCCGGCAGAGATTTTGAGTTTGGCGGGCGGCAGCGCCAGCACGTCCTGACCCTGATCCTCGACCGCGGCACCAAGTTCCACTTCCACCTCGCCCGGCGAGAGGTTAGCCACGGTGTAGTCGACCACCAACTGGCCGCGGCGGACCGACGGCTGAATGAACAGTTCTTGGACGTAGACCGGCGGATGGGCTCGGAGCGTTACGTCATCCCAGATGCCATAAGATCCAAACAGCCCGCCGATCGGCGACAGGATCTTGTCGCGGGGCGAGTTGCGGACGACGTCCCAGTTGGCGTGGTCGGGAAACACCACCTTGCCCGGCGTGAACACACCGGTCCAGTCATGGCAGCCGACGGCCAAATCGTTCGGGCCGTCAAAGCGGACCACCTCGGTCACGTCGACCTCGAACGGCTCGTGGCCGCCGAAGCAGCCGCCCACGTGCCGACCGTTCAAATAGATGCGGCTGTTGTACTTCACACCGCCGAAATGGAGCTTGATCCGCTGACCGCGCATCGAGGTCGGCACGGCAAACGACCGGCGCAGCCACGCCCGCTGGTAATCGGTGCCACTCAAGTACCCCGGCACCGGGCAACTCTTCCACTCGCCTGCTGTCGGCGGTGTGTCGAGTTCAGCGACTACCTGAGACTCCCAGACGCCTGCCAGGCTGAGTTCTTGCCGAACGTCATCCGCCGCGGTGAAGGCGAGCACGCACGCACTGAGGGCGAGACTCATCATTGCGATATTTCTCCTCACGCGGCCCAGGGCCGCCATCAAAGTAGCATGGCTCTCCTGAGCCGTGTTTGTGCGACTCCCCCGCGGCGAGTCGCTGCCGATACTACCCGGCTCTGGAGAGCCAGGCTACGAAGATGCGCGCTGGCTACCAGCCTTCGTCAGCACGCTGCGCGCTGCCGCGGACGGGCCTTGTGCGTTGGCGAGCGGACTGGTCAGGAACAAGGACACGCAACTCCACATCGTCAGCGAAAGACAGCGTGGCATGGGGCAGCCTCCTCCTGGGTTATTGTTCGAAGGCAGAAATATTGTCCGTGGTTTGCGTACGGCTCAGACGTACAGAATTCAAAATTGGCGGGTAGCTCGCTCTCCGAAGGCGAAAACGTAGCTCCGCCAATTTAGAATTCTGTCCGTCTGAGCCCGCTCAATAAGTCGGGCGTCATTTCGGAATGCTTGGCGCCCGATACGCTGAGCGTCAAGATACCACGAAACGCCCCGACCTGGAAAGAAGATCCGGTCGCTGGCCTCCCTGCACACAAGGCCTGCCGAGCGTGCGTCGGAGGCTTGTATATAGGGCAGCCACCGGTGACAATCGGACACGTGCCGCTCAACGCGGCCTGAGGCCGCAACCGAGTAGGTTAGGCTTTCTAGCCGGTAGGGAGTACCGCGAAGCGGTTACGTCACATAGTCGCGGGGCCGCACGGAGCGGTCCCCATACCCCAACGGGGTTTCGTCGCGCGGTGAGCACACCATGACGCAACCCCGTTGGGGTTGAGGAGGCAACTCCGGTGACCGAACCCAGGGTAGCTGCGCAACCCTGGGCTATGAGACGTAACGCCTTTGGCGCAGAAACAGCGGAAATGCGCAACTCGAACAGCTGCGCTCAGGGACGTGCCACCCCGCAGGCCATGTCGGTAAGGACCGGCGCATCAATAACTGTCGGGGCTTCAAAGTAGTCATCACGCTCCGCCGTGATGACATGTCGTCACGGCGGAGCGTGACGACTACGATACTTGCGACACTTATTGATTCGCCGGTCCTAAGTTATTCTGAGACAGCGCCAAAGCTCGCGGTGAACACATGCCTGCGGAAACCTCGAAAAATGACACCCTGCTTCAGGTGCGCAACCTGTCGAAGTCCTTTCCAGGCGTGAACGCCCTGCAGGGTGTCCGACTGGATGTCCGGCGGGGACAGGTCCATGCCCTGCTGGGCGAGAACGGCGCAGGTAAATCGACGTTGATGAGGATCCTGATCGGCCTGCTCTCGGCCGATGCCGGCGACGTGTTCTTCCAGGGCCGCCGCGTGCAGATCCGCAGCCCGCACGCCGCGCGGCAATTGGGCATCGCCATGATTCACCAGGAACTGCTGCCCTTCCCCGAATTGACCGTGGCCGAGAATCTGTTCATGGGCCAAGAGCCGACGCGGTGGTGGCCGGGCTGGCTGGACAAGCCGGCCCGGCAGCGCGAGGCGACGCGGTTGCTCCAGCGACTCGGCGTCGCACTGTCGCCCGCGACCAAGATGAAGCGGTTGAGCGTCGCCCAAATGCAGACGGTGGAGATCGCCAAAGCGCTGGCTCACCAGGCCGAGTTGATCATCATGGACGAGCCGACCTCCGCCATCTCCGAGCGGGAGGTCGAAGCGCTGTTCGGACTGATCCGCGACTTGCAGCAGCGCGGTGTGGCGGTGATCTACATCTCGCACAAGCTGGACGAGATCTTTCGCATCGCCGACGCCGTCACGGTGCTGCGCGACGGCCGCCACGTCGCCACACAGCACATCGGCGAGGTGGATGAGCAGCAGTTGATTGCCTGGATGGTCGGGCGGGAACTCCAGGCGGTGTTCCCGAAGGCCTCGGCCGAGCCACGCGACGTGGCGTTGGAGGTCCGCGGCTTGACCCGGCCGGGCGAGTTCCATGACGTCACCTTCCAAGTGCGGCGCGGAGAGATTGTCGGCATCGCGGGCCTGATGGGCGCCGGCCGCACGGAACTGGTCCACGCCTTGTTCGGCTTGGCGCCCGCCCGATCCGGTGAGATTCGGGTGCATGGTCGGACTGTGCGCATCGCCAGTCCTCGCGCTGCGCTGGCCCAAGGCCTCGCGCTGGTCAGCGAGGATCGTCAGCGGCTGGGGCTGGTGCCGGATCTGTCCGTGAAGCAGAACATCACCCTGGCCAGCCTGACGCGCTGTTGTCGCCTGGGCTGGATCGATCACCGCCGGGAGAACCTCGTCGCCGAGGAACGGATTCGCGAATTCGCCATCAAGACGCCCGACGGAAATCAAAAGGTGAAGTACCTGAGCGGCGGCAATCAGCAGAAAGTCGTGATCGCCAAGGCGCTGCTTACGGAGCCCTCGATTCTAATTTTGGATGAGCCGACCCGCGGCATCGACATCGGCGCCAAAGCCGAGATCTACGCGATCATGACGCGACTGGCGCGCGAGGGCCAAGCGATCCTGATGGTCTCCTCCGAGTTGCCGGAGGTCTTGGCCCTGAGTCACCGCATCCTCGTCATGCGCGAGGGGCTCATCACCGCCGAATTGGACCCGCGACATACCTCGCAGGAAGAGATCTTGAGATATGCCATCCCCCACTGAGGATCGGGGCATCAATAAGTGTCGGGTTTTCAAAGTAGTCATCACGCTCCGCGTGATGACATGTCGTCACGGCGGAGCGTGACGACTACTATACTTGCGACAGTTATTGATGCGCCGGCCCTAAGCAAAACCACCGATGACCAAACATGACTCCCGACCCTCTGACCGGACCCGCGGCGTAGGCTGGCTGGCCCAGTTTGGTTTGCCCCTGGCCCTCGTCGTGATCTGTGCGGCACTCGCCGTGGCCACGCCGAATTTCCTCACGGGGATGAACCTGATTAATGTGGTTCGCCAAATCTCCATCAACGGTATTCTGGCCATTGGCGTGACCTACGTGCTGCTGACCGGGGGCGTGGATTTGTCGCTTGGCTCGATCGTCGCGCTGAGCGGTGTCGTCGCGGCCGGCTTTGCCCATCCGGGGGATTATCCGGTGATCGTGCCTGTCCTGCTGGGCGTACTGGCCGGTACGGCCTGTGGCGCCGTCAACGGGACGATCATCACCCACGGCCGCGTGGCTCCCTTCATTGTCACGCTGGGCATGATGACCGCGGCCCGCGGTCTGGCATTGGTCATCAGTCACGGCAAGCCGGTTTCGAACCTGAGCCAGGAGTTCACGCGTCTGGGCGGTGACCTGCCAGGAATCCAACTCCCGATCGGCCACGGCGCCTGGGCCGGACTTCCCATCCCGGTCGTCATTCTGTTAGCCGTCGCCTTGGCCTCGGTGGTGTTCCTCAACAACCTGCGGCTGGGACGCTATGTCTATGCCGTTGGTGGCAACGAACACGCGGCGCTCGCGGCGGGGATCCGGGTGAACGCCGTCAAGCTGTTCGCCTACATGGTCTGCGGTTCGCTGGCCGGCTTGGCCGGAGTGGTCCTGGCTTCGCGCATCACCACCGGACAGCCGAATGCGGCGATGGGTTACGAACTGGACGCCATCGCCGCGGTGGTGATTGGCGGCACCAGCTTGTCTGGCGGCATCGGCGGCGTGGGCGGTACCCTGCTGGGAGCGCTCTTGATGGGTGTGATCAACAACGGTCTTGATCTGTTGAATGTGTCGTCCTACTATCAGCAGATCATCAAAGGGCTGATCATTGTGGGTGCCGTTTGGCTGGATCGGAGCCGGGCCAAGTGAAGCGAGTCGCAAAACAGGCGAGGGGCGTTTTGGAGTGCGGCGGACCCAGAGGGTATCCCCGGCCCGTTGAGAACCTGACATTGACAGGCGGG
>JAPLNJ010000571.1 GCA_026692885.1 Planctomycetota bacterium
CGGAATGAATTCCGCTCTACGAAGGGTCCACGGCGAATCGCTCGTCCCACAAACATCAGCCCCGGTGATTGACAGCGGACAAAGTGGTAGAATGGCAGCTGGAACTGCAACGTTCGCAAGCCCAGTATTACGACCTGTACGATCTGGCCCCCGTGGGCTATATCACCCTGAGCGAACAGGGGTTGATCCTGCAAGCGAATCTCACCGCCGCGGCCCTGCTCGGAGTGCCCCGCGGTCAGTTGGTCCAGCAGTTCCTGTCCCGCTTCATCGTCCCGGAGGTTGCGCATTGTAACCCGAAGCGTCAGCGAGGAAGAGCGGCGGTTCCTCGCTGACGCGTCGGGTTACGATGATCCGCTGCTGGCGTCTTGCGCCACCTTATGATCAAGGCCGACTTGTTGGATTGGAAGACCTCATGCCCACAGAACGGCAGCCACGCATCTTGGTGGTGGATGACGAACTGATCAATATCGAGGTGCTGGCCGACATTTTCAGCGACGACTATGAGGTCTTGTTCGCCACGGAGGGCGAGCGGGCATTGGAGATCGCCGCCGCGGCCCGGCCGGACACGATCCTGTTGGACGTGATGATGCCGGGCCTGGACGGCTATGAAGTCTGCCGACGGCTGAAGGCCAATCACCAAACCCAGCACATCCCCGTGATCTTTGTCACGGGCCTCGGCGATGTGGCGGCGGAAACGCGGGGCCTGGAACTGGGGGCGATCGACTATATCACCAAGCCCTTCAGTCCGGCCGTGGTCAAACTTCGGGTGCGAAACCAGATCGAACTCAAACTGGCTCGCGAGGCCTTGATCGAGACAAACCGACAACTGCGGAAGAACGAGGAACGGCACCGCATCATGCTCCAGACGGCCACGGATGGCTTCTGGCTGACGGACCTGCAGGGGCGGCTGCTGGAAGTCAATGGAACCTATTGCCGGATGAGCGGCTATGGCGAACAAGAACTGTTGGCCATGCGCATTTCCGACCTGGAGGCCGCCGAGACGTGCGTTGATACTGCGGCCCACATCCAGCTGATCAAGACGCAGGGTGAACAGCGTTTCGAGTCCCGGCACCGTCGCCGAGATGGGAGCACGTTTGATGTCGAAATCAGTGCCCAGTACCAACCCATCGAAGACGGCCGGTTCGTGGTTTTTCTGCGAGACAACACCGAAACAAAACGGGCCGAGGAGAGGCGGCGTGAGAGCGAGGGCCGTTTCCGGATGATGGCCGACTGCGCGCCGGTGCTGATCTGGATTTCCGACGAGCATAAGCTCTGCACGTACTTCAACCGGCCTTGGTTGGAGTTCACCGGCCGCAGCATGGCGCAAGAGTTGGGCAACGGTTGGGCCGAAGGTGTCCACCCGGACGACCTGCCACGCTGCCTGGAGACCTACGTCGCTGCGTTTGATGCCCGGCAGCCGTTCGCGATGGAGTATCGATTGCGGCGTCAGGACGGCGCGTTCCGCTGGCTTCTGGACAACGGGGTGCCGCGGTTCGGACCGGACGGATCCTTTACGGGGTACATCGGTTCGTGCGTTGACATCACGGAACAGAAACACGCCGGTGAAGCACAGCAGCGTTTCGAGCAACTGTTCCGCCACAGCCCGGTCCCGATGTCGCTTTCGAGCCTGCCGGAGCGGCGGTTTGCCGACGTCAATGACGTTTTCCTGAGAACGCTCGGCTATGCCAAGGAAGACCTTTTGGGCAAGACCGTCGCGGAACTCGCGTTGTTCGTGCATCCCGAGCAGCAGGCCGCCGTGGCGGAGCGGCTGCTCACGCTGGAGGGAGCCACCGACCTCGAAGTGCAGGTCCGGCGAAAGGACGGCCTGATCCTCGACGGCCTGTTCTCCGGCGAAATCGTGCATAGCCAGGGACAGCAGTACTTCCTGAGCGTGATGGTCGATATCAGCGAGCGCAAACGGGCCGAGGCCAGAGTCGCTGAAGAGGTGATTCGTCGGCGACTCCTGTTTGAGCGATCGCCGGACGGAATTGTGATTCTTGATCCGACCACCGCCCAGATCGTGGAATTCAACGAAGCGGCGCACCGGCAGTTGGGCTATTCCCGCGAGGAGTTTGCCCGGCTGCGCGTCCCCGATTTGGAAGCTGCGGAAACGCCCGCAGAAGTTCAGGCCCATATTGCGGAAGTGATGTGCACGGGGCGGGCGGACTTTGAAACGCTGCAGCGGACTCGTCAAGGCGAAATCCGTCATATCCACGTGACAGCGCAGATCATCGAAATCGCTGGCCAACCGGTGTACTATTGCTTCTGGCGCGATATCACGGCACGGAAACAGGCGGAAGCCGCCTTGCAGGAGAGGGACCTCCGGTTGGAGCAGGCCACGGAGCGGGCGACCGAGATGGCGGTGCGGGCCGAGGCCGCCACGATCGCGAAGAGCGAGTTCCTGGCCAATATGAGCCATGAGTTGCGCACCCCAATGAATGGCGTGATCGGTCTGACGGGGCTGTTGCTGGACACCGCACTGAGCGCGGAGCAGCGGCGGTTTGCTGAGATGATTCGCAGCAGCGGCGAAGCCTTGCTGACACTGCTGAACGATATCTTAGACTTCTCCAAGATCGAGGCCGGCAAGCTCGAACTGGAGACGATGGATTTTGACCTGCGCGACTTGCTGGACGACTTCGCTCCGCCGCTGGCCCTGCGCGCTCAAGGCCAGGGGTTGGAGTTCATCTGTGCTGCCGCGCCGGATATGCCGGTCAAGGTTTGTGGCGACCCCGGCCGCCTGCGTCAGATCCTGACCAACCTGGCGGGCAACGCCGTGAAGTTCACCCCGCAGGGCGAGGTCTCCGTGCAGGCCAGCCTCGTCGCGGAAAACGAGACCGACGCCGTCCTCCGTTTCGCCATCCGGGATACGGGGATCGGCATCCCACCTGAGGAGCAGCAGAAGCTATTTCAAAAATTCACCCAGCTGGACGCCTCGGCCACGCGTCGCTATGGCGGCACCGGATTGGGGCTGGCCATCTCGAAGCAACTTGCGGAGTTGATGGGGGGCGAGATCGGCGTGAGCAGCGCCGTGGGGGTCGGCTCGGAGTTTTGGTTTACCGTGCGGCTGGGCAAGCAGTCCGCGAAAACCCAGACGGTCAGCCTTCCGGACACCCACCTGCGCGGGGTGCATGTCTTGGTGGTGGACGACAACGCCACCCATCGCGAGGTATTGCTGGCCCAGTTGGCGGCCTGGGGCATGCGGGTGGAAGCGACTCCCGACGGTCCCACGGCACTGCGGGCGCTGATGCGCGCTGGGGTGGCGGGCGATGCCTTCCAGGCCGCCCTCCTCGACCTGCAGATGCCGGGCATGGATGGAGCGACACTGGTCCAAACCATCCGGGCCGACGCCACGCTGCGGGAGCTCCGCTTAGTGCTGTTGACATCCTTGGAGCAGCCAAACGCTGCCAGGGACCTGCCGCCGTTGGGATTTGCCGCCAGCCTGACCAAGCCGGTGCGGCAGTCCGAGTTATTCGACTGCCTGTCCACCGTGCTGGCCGATTCGGCCGTGACGCTACCGCTGCCGGCCACCTGCCGGCCTCCGCAGATCACCGTGCTGTGCCGAGGCGGGGCAAGAGTCTTGGTGGTCGAAGACAATGCCGTCAATCAGAAGGTGGCGCTGGGCATCCTGCAGAAACTGGGGCTACACGCGGACGCCGTGGCCAACGGTGCGGAAGCACTCACGGCCTTGGACGCCTTGCCCTACGACCTGGTACTGATGGATGTGCAGATGCCGGAGATGGATGGCTTGGAGGCTACACGCATCATCCGCAACCCGCACTCGCCCGTTCGCCAGCACGCAATCCCAATCATCGCCATGACGGCCAACGCTATGCAGGGCGACCGGGAGCGTTGCCTGGAGGCTGGCATGAATGGCTACGTCTCCAAGCCTGTGGTTGCCCGGGCCTTGGTCGAAGCGTTGAATATATGGTTGCCCCCGGAAGCCGGGGCCGTCACGGAGCCAGTTTCGGCGGCGACCGCAGGCACGGCCGCGGTGGGCGCGTCGGAGCCGGATCTGCCGGTTTTCGACCGGGCGGGGATGATCGCCCGGCTGATGGATGAGGAACTCGCGGAGCTCGTGGTCGCCCGTTTCCTGGAGTCCGCGCCCCAGCAGCTCGCCGCCCTGCAGAAATCCCTGAAGAACGGGGACGCAGCCGGTGCGCAACTCTGCGCCCACAGCCTGAGGGGGGCGGCCAGCAATGTCGGCGGCGAATGCTTGCAACGCCTGACGTTCCAGATTGAGCAAGCGGCCCACACCGGAGACTTGCGCATCGCCGACGGGCACCTGGCCGAACTGGAAACGCAGTTCAAGCGGTTGCAGGCCGCGTTGCTCGTCGCCGAGCAGGACGACGGGTAGCGTTATCGGTTCTGAGTGAAGCTGTGGAGAGTTTATCCCACTTTTGTCGCCAGAAGACCGCGGTCGGGTGTACGAATTTCAGTTTTTGCGGATCGAAGTCCATGCCTGAGAAAAAGCCCGTCGCCGCAAGAACTGAAAGTCGTACACCCGACCCCTAGGGTGGTGCAAAGTTGGGGTTGGCATTGGGCTCACTCCTGCGGTTTGACGATTTCAAAGGGGATGGCCGGCAAGATGAACAAGGGCATGGCCTGCTGTTTCCCAGGCTTCGCCTTGGCGCCCGCCGCCGCGAACTTCTTGCCCCCAGCCGTCAGGATCAGATTGCCTTTTTGTCCCGGTTGGACCTTATCGGCATCGCTCTGGATCAAGATCTCGACGCCTTCGCGGGAACTCGCGACCTTCTGAATGCGGATGCCCTCGGGCGGATCGCTCAATTGCAATTCGATTTTGTCGAGCGGTGCGCCGGGGGGAACGGAAAGCTGAATGTGGGCCGTTCCGCCAGCCGGGATGCGGGTGGGACTGTCGCCGAGGATTTTCAGGGGACGGCGTCCGGAATCGCGCCCGGCCACGGCCACTTTCAACTCCTTGGACGGAACCAGATGCCGGTAGGCGAACGCCTGCATCATGTCCTCGGCTGGCACAACGGGGTGGATCACTTCACGGCCTTGGATCGTGGCATGCCCTTCCAGATTCAGGCTGAGGGGTTCCGTGGGGGACGTCGACGGCGCCGTGAGTGTGACCCGCACCTGATCCTGCTTAGCCGGCACCTGGCTACCGCCTAACGTGAAGCCCTGTGGCAGGCCCTTGACTGACAGGGTGATTTCGTCGGCAAACCCATCTTTCCGCAGGGCATACACGGTCAGCGGAACCGTCCCGCCGGCACGCATGCTGATGCTCGACGGCACGACCCGCAATTCGAAATTGGGGCGTGGAGCGCTGATCCGCAGACGGTAGGCGTACTCGGGGCCGCCCTGGTGCTGCATGTCAGTCAGCTGGAGATAGTAAGTCCCGTCGGCCGGCAGGGCGATGCGAATCAAGGAGTCGGCATGATGCGTGGTCAAACCGGCCGCCTTGTCCTCGCAATCGTCGTTCAAGGCCAACTGTCGCCCGGAGGCGTCGGTCAGTTTGAGCACCGAGTCCAGCGGTGAATTCAGCCTGCGCGCGGTGACCTCCGCCACGATCTCGTCGCCGGCGCGGCCTGCGAAACAAAACACGTCGCTGTCAGCCGGTTTATCGATGCGCCCGTTGACGATCACCGGGAGCTTGATCTGCTGGGCGTGGGCCTGCTGGTCGTTCGGCTCTTGCTCCAAGCACTCCGGCAGCGTGTCCACCGCGAAGGGCACTCGGTTGGACGTCCATTCCTTGTCTCGCTCGGCAAGCGGATACACTCCCGGCTGTCTGTCTTGGTTATCCACGGTCAGGTGGGTGACGGGGAGATTCCAGCCGTTGACTTCCACCTTGGTCTGCGAGCCGGCCGGACCGCCCAGCGGAAAGATACTCGTGACGAACGGCAATTCTCCGATGGTGATGCGATACACGAAGTCTTCCCGGCCGCGGTAGATCGCGTCTTTGATCTCGACCACGTACTCGCCGTCGGTGGGGACCTGAAAGTGCAGCACTGGATCGGGATTGAACCGATAGTCGTCGTCGTACGCCAGTTCCTTGCCTTGGGCATCGTAAACCGCCAGCGTGGCTTGAAACCAGCCAGGAACGGCGTCGGGAATATAGGGAATCAACTCCCGCGCGCTGGCAGCCAGGACCAGGCCTTGACCCTTGTTCGCCGCAAACCGGTAGCGGTTCACCTTGCCGGGCAGAATCTGGCCGTTGACAACGGCTGGCAGCGTGACTTTCAGCTCCTCGCCCGCAGCTCGGTTCTTGGGTGCGATGGCCGTCTTGGCGATGGCACTTTTCTGCTCTGTGATGTTCTTGGCCGCTTTGGCGGAAACCTCGGACAACTGACCGATGCAAAACGCCAGCGGGTTGGACAGCGCGGACGGCGATGCGATCCTCAACTCCCGTTGACCGGGCTCTGCGTCCGGAGCCACCGTGATCCGGACGACGGCCATTTCGCTGATGGCCGGATTGGCGGGCCGTCTGACGGCCGTACCGATTTTCTTACGGAACTCGTTCAGCAGCGATTCGTCCGCGGCACCCCAGGTTGCGCCGGCGTACTTCTTTTTGAGTTTCTCCAGCGATTGGTCGTGCGCTGCGTCGTCGGATTTATCCGTCTTGGCGTTCTTGAAGCTTCGAAAGGCTTCCAAGGCCCGGAAATCGTTGCGCACCACGGCTCTCTTCGCCAGCAACTCGTCCACTTTGATACGCAGGACGTTCAACTCCTTCCCCGAGATCGGCTGGATGAGTTCGACAAGCGTGGCTTGAACGCCGCCGCCGGACACGTCCAACGAGCTGACGCCGGTCAGGAACTGCCCGCCGATGACGGCTTCGAACGCAGTTCCTTGCTGGCCGCCGGCGGGGTAGACGTAACCGATGTGCACGCCGCGTTGCTGCGCCTGCATGGGGGACGCAACCGCCAACAAGATCGCCGGACCCAAGATCGCATACCATCGGGAAAGAATCATAGATTGCTCCTGTGCTCTTAGCGAGTCCTAGGTTGCCAATGGAAAACGAGAGACTGTGGGTTGGGAGGGCGACGCTCCTGCGGA
>JAPLNJ010000572.1 GCA_026692885.1 Planctomycetota bacterium
GATCACCAGCAGGGGTGCCCCAGGGGCCACTCGGTCATCCGTGATTTCGTAATCGCTCCGCGAAGCAAACCAGAATGGAACAGAATCAGGCATTCGGGAAAACACCAATTCAAGGCAAAATCAGACAAACTGAACACGCCACGCCGGCCCCCTTCTTGCCCATGCTCTTGGTGGCCACGACCGTATACGCCGCCAGGACAGCAGCGACCTGTGTCTTCGGTAGGTTGGTTGCGGCCGAGACGTTGGCCAGGATTTCGCTCTTGGTCGGGGGTTTCTTGGCAGCAGCAGCTTTGGCCATGATTCAATTTCCTTCCTTGTTCTTGGGGAGTTGTCGAACAAACGAGTCAGCGTCGCGATGACGCGAAATAGTTAAAGCCCATTGGCCGGAATATGCAAGGCCTGTGACGGCCGGTGTGGACGCAGAGGCCGAATGCGGGTCTCCCCACCCATCCGACGTATGGACCAATTTTCCTAGGGGGTCGATAATTCCGTAACAGTCAGTCAGGGAGCGGGACAGCCCTTCCGAGAAATCGTGAAGCGGCTGTTCCCCCTGACACCGAAGGCTCGCGCTTCAGTGGGTGCCGATGGTTGGGGTGACGATCCCAAGACCATCCTTCTGTTCAAATGCACTCCTGACGATTGCGGGCCTTCGCGTTTCTTGGCGGTGTGCTGGGGTGCGACTCAGGACGCTTTCGGCTCCCTGATCCACCGTGGCGGGGCAAGTACGAACGTAGCCAGCACGACCAGACCGAACAGCACGTAGCAGAGCGTGAAAACCCATGGCTGGAATTCGTAGAACAGCAGGCGGTGCGTCAAGTCCGCGATGAAATCGCCCTGATAGGCCGTGTCGCCAGCCAGCATCCGCAGGCGTTGCTCCCAGGTGGTCAACGGACAGGTGATTCCGCAGACGGCTTCAGCGGCCACCACCAGAATCGCCAGCAGGTGCAAGGATCGGAACCAGACGTTCCGCACCCAGTCCCAGCGGCAGGCCACGCCCAGCAGGATCGCCAGTAGCCCGACGACGACGAATGCCACGTAGCTGAAGTGGACCATCACGACTGCATCGGCAACAAGACGATAAACGGTCGCCATGCTAACTTGATCCCCTGGCGACCAGTTTTATTCCCGATTTGGCACACCTTGTTGAGTTCCTTAAACGCCGCAACTTCCAACCGCCTCCTGAGCCAGGAATTTGCTGGTGGCAACCAACGGCTCTTTCCTTGTTCAACCGCCCACTGCTGCCAACCGCACAACGATCTCCGGCGGCCCGTCCTTCGTGAGTCGGACCTCCCTTTCCACTTTCCCGTCAGGCATCTGGATCACGAGCCGATACTTGCCCAGGAAGCCCCGGCAGGCGAACCGCCCTTCGTCATCCGTGGTGGCGGTCGCATTGGTCTTCCACTCTTCGTGAATCAAGCGTTTGAGTTGCTCGTAGACCGGCTTCGGCGACATGTCGGCCCGCAACATCCCGCCGCCGGGCAGCCACGAGCCCTGGTCGCACAGGTCCCACCACGTAATACCTCGCATCGCCGGATGAGCGAAACAGACGCGATAGAACTTCACGGCGTAGTCTGCCTGGGCGGCCTCATCCCAGACGCCGTCACGGTGCGAGTCCGTGATTTTCTGCCCGGAGGAAGCCGGCGTGAATTCCGTGATGTGCAATCCCTTGCCCAGCGTGGAGTATCGATCGAGGATCTCCTGAACTCGATCCAGCGGGAACCGCATCGTCCGCGGTTCGTGGGCCTGGATGCCGATCCCGTCGAACGGTACACCGTTCTTCATCGCCATCGTCAGGAGCCGAAGAAACCCCGGACATCCGTCGGCCAGCACGTGATAGTCGTTGACAATCAGGCAATCTCTGGGATTGGCTTCGCGAGCCCAGCGGTACGGCTCGTCGATCTTCGGCTCGGCCAGGTGCGACGGTTCGTTTACGACTTCCCAGAACTCGATCTTGCCCTGGTAACGCTGCATGATCTCCGTCACCCGCTGCCGTTGGAGATCCGGCGGCGGCTGGCCCTGAGACCACGTCGGCACGCCTGCTTGGTCGCCCCAGAGCAGCGGGTGACCCTTCATGCGAATCTCGTGGTCCTGGCACCACGCGACGACCTTGTCGGTGTAGTCGTAGTTCGGCTTGCCTCGCTGCGACTCGTACCATCGCCAATAGAACCCGACCGTGGCGTAGTTGAACAGCTCCTGAAACCGCTGCTTGTATGCGGCGTTCTGGGCCTCGCTCCGGAAACGGTCGAACATGTAGATGTTGCAGCCAAACAGAAAGTCGTGGGAAGTCTGCTCGACGGAGACTTTCACGCCGGGCACTGGCTGGCCGGCAGCACCCAGGATGCGAATCTTCGCGTCTACTTTGCGGTGCTTTTCGATGGCCGGTTGGGTCGCGGCGACAATCTCTCGTTCGCGTTGTTCCGCAATTTCGGCCAGTTCCTGCTTGGCCACCAGGACGGGGTCCGCTGCTCCAGGCGGCGAGCTGATCGTGAAGCGTTCCAGATAGAGGTTGCGGTCTTGTTTGCCGATCAACGCGTCGTTGAGAAAGCCTGCGGCAATCTCGTGAGCACCTGCGGCCAGGTCCACATCGAAGCGGTAGTCCGCACGTTCCGCACGGCCTACGGTCACGGTCTTGACCGCCTTGCCATCGACCAAGAGAGCCATCTCCGGCCAGACGCCGCCCGCCGGACTGCCCCAGGCTCGGACGACGATGCCGTAGGTCCCGGCCGTCGCGAACCGCAACGGCTGCCCAACACGGCCATTGGACCACAGATTCCAGCCGCCGCTCGCATACGGGCCGCCTTCGGTGCGGATTGCCGCTGTTTCGGCTTCGACGACCAAAGCGGCAACGGCCGAGGGTGCGTGACAAAACACAGCAACGGTGAAGATCCACAGGGCGGCGGATTTACTCATCGGGGCGTTCCTTCCGTGCATCTTTTCGACTCCGGGCCGGTCATGGGTCGAAGGCGACGAATTCGACTTCGGTCAGTGGGCGGTCATGGGGGAGCATTGGCTGACTCGGGGGTGTTGCCTGAATTGTACGGCACACGGCGGTCACCCGGAAAGGGCGGCCGGAGCAGCCTGTCGACGCCTGCTCGGTTCAGACCACAGGAATCGGGGACCGCAGCCAAGCCTCGAAGACTTCCAGCATCTCAAACACCTCGCCGTCCCAGCGGCCGAAGCCTTGCTCGTTCACGGTGACTTCGTCACACAGTTGGCACCCACTTTCCTCGGCTACCAGCATGTGTTGCAGGGGCGAGGCCGCCTGAATCTCGACCTGTTTGTCGCAGGTCCACTGGAACGCCATGACGGCGGCCTGCTCGGCGGTGGGGGCGTCAAAGATCAGTCGGATGGGTCCGGATTCGACGTAAAACTTGGGCACGGGTGATTCCTTTCGTGGCTCGTGGATTCCCTTGTACTGCTCTCGATATGGATTAGATCGTCAGCCCCGTGACACGTGCGGTCCGCCTCGGAAATAATTCTGGGCTGGCTGCGGGTGGTACAATTTGCCAGCACGCTGTGCAATCCGCCAGAAACCCTGAAGCCACGATGCGCCGCACCATCGCCATCGGTGACATCCGACCTCGTGCCCGGCTGCATTTCCGCAGCCGCTTGCTTGATCGGACCCGCACAGACGACAATGGCTCCCCGTTGCCGTTTCCTGGACTGCAAGGGGGAAGGGGTTCTGAGCCGTGGTGTACCGGATCTTCGTGCTTTGGGTGTTGCTGGCCGTGCCCTCGACGCAAGCTGAGGACTGGCCGCAATGGCGAGGTCCGTATTTCAACGGCTCGACCAGCGAGAAGGGCCTGCCTGCGGAATGGAGCACCACCGAGAACATCGCCTGGAGCGCAAGTCTTCCGGGGGCGGCCGCCTCGACTCCCGTCGTCTGGGATCAGCGGGTATTCCTGTCGGGTGTGGACAGTGGCCGTGACATGCTTCAAGGGGCGGTAACACGCTGCTCGATCTCCTACGTTACAGGTCTCCCAGTGTTGGTTCAATCCTCACCGCTCCGGCTGCAACGCCAGCGTCTGCGTGCCTACGGGCATCCCGACAGGGGTCGCATAGCGTACCTCCAGGCAGCGGTCATAGCGTGCGTGGTCGATCCATCGCACGCCGTCCAACGTCACGCCGTCTGCGGCCTTGACGGTCACACAGAGGCCGGGCAGGCGCCATTGGTCTCGTGTAACAGCCGCCTCGTCCAGGCCCGGCGCGGAGATGAGGAACTGAATCGGCTCGTCGGATTTCGACTCGCGTCGGATTTCGAGGCAACGGTTGACCACTCGGGGGGCCACGCCGTCATTTAAGCCTGTCAGCAGAATCCAGCCGACGCGCTGCTCGGGGGCGGCCAGCCAGTAGATCGTCGCCGGGTGGTGCTGTTCCCAACGCCGCTTCAAGGTGGCCGCACCCATCATCAGATTCTTCTCGATCAGGACGGTCGCTTGCGTCTCGCCGAACGTCCGTTCAAAGCGGCGCGGGCCGGCAAGACCCTGGAGGTGCGGCAGCACGTCCTCCGGCACCTGGGCGCGAAGCATGGCGAAGATGGGACCGTAGATTCGCTCGCCCTGGTGATGCCCGCCGGATGCAGGCCACGGTGCTAGAGTCGGGTCGCCGACGACGAGGCCAATCCACAGGCCCGTCAGGGCGCAGTACCGAGTCATGTCCATCCCGTAGGCACGGACGAAGGGACCGCACATGTTCTTCATGTCCGCGTGGTAGAAGGCCGCAATGTCGCGCCACAATTCGGCCTCCATCAAACGGCCCAGCTCTCGCATGCGTGGGGAGCAGGCATGTTGGCGCCATAGGGCCAGCGCCATCAAGTCCGCACCATAGTAGGTCGGCGAGTTGTACTCGTTGAATGTCTTGTGGCGGCAGAACAGTTCGTAGATTGTCTCAGCCTTCTCGCGCCCGGCTTGCTGGAGGTCTTCGCGTCCCTGCTGCGTGCCGACGTAATCGAGCAGCAGCGCGCTCATCAGTGCGATATTCGTGTAACTGGCCCCGACGTTCCGCCGAGCAGTGCCCACGGCAGCCCGGAGCAGGGCGGCCTGCATGTCACGGACGAGGTCCGGGGGCAGACGGTCGGGGAACGCTTCCAGGATCAGGATCAGACCGCAGCCGATGAACTCCCGCCAGTTGCTGTCGTGCTCGGTCTCGCCTTGCCGCGTTCGCCACACGCCATGCAGCTTCGAGTCTGGGCCGTCTGCGTATTGCAGGTCGAGGACACCGCGCAGAATCACTGCGGCAGCAGCGCGATCGGGCTTGCCGTCACGCCACAAAAGTCCCGCCGCGATGTAGGTCGCGCCGCGCGTTCCCCGTTGGGCGAACTCGCGCCCGTCCCATGGCGGACTCGTGTCCGGCAGCACACCCGTCACCAATTGCTGCACGTAGGGTTCCTCTGGCCAGGCCGGCGGCTCACCGGATGCCAACGATGCGGAACCAAGCAAGAGCGTGGCAACTGTCGCGGCCAGCCGTTTCTTTGTCATGTACACGCACCAAGTACGGGCGGACGATTGGGTCAGAAATACGCATTGCGAGCCTCAATGTCTTCGCCGATGCTGGATTCTAGCGTGTCCGCCTTCCACCGTCGAGAAGGACCGTCTACCACCGCCGCGAACGGTCATCTGCCCTAAATCAGGCCCAAAAACCTGGCTTCGGATGGTGGGTTGGCACTCCAGAGCCGCATCTCGTTGAGCAGCGGAACCGGTTGGCCAACTTTGTGGAAGTGCAGATTAGACAATCCGGCCAACGACCGCTCAAGGCGGTGCCGACACGGTCTCGTTGCCGCTTCGCGTTACGAGGGCGCGGTACACGGCGATGTCGATCGTCTCCGGTACGAGACGCACCGATCCGTCGGCCAAGAGGAAATGCGTTCCAGCGGGGTGTTCGCTGCTGAAGTCGTGCGTGTGACCCATCTGCCAGTTAGGCGGGTAAATGGTCGTACTGACAATCCGGCCGGGCGCGCAGTCATTCCCCGGCTCGGTGCCAACCCATGTCGAGTAGTCCCGTCTCGAGTTCCGCTCGCCCACCATGAAGGGTTGGCTCAGGCCGTCGAGGATGTCGGCAAAGCGGACGCGACTGTTGTGGAAGAAGCAGCCGTCGCTCAGGCACTGTTGACCCACGAGAAGTGTGCCGCACGTGTGAATTCCGTCAGCACCTCCGGACGTCCCCCACACTCCTACGATGAAGACGACGACCAACAACTCGACCAGAGTAAAGCCTTTTCGACGCAAGAACATGGGAGCACCGTCCAATAAATGATGGGTGGAATGATCCGACAAGGCGCGCGGGCGTACTAAGACGCACAGGCCGGGGACGGAACGGCCGACGAATTGACCAGGATCCGCTCTGCTCCGTACAACTCCACCATGTCGGCAGCACGCTCGGGCGTCGCCTTGGTGGTGGGATACAAAGTGATGCCCGCCCAGTATCCTTCATCCAACGCCAGGCGGATCGTGTGCTCTTCACAGTGGTCGATGCAAACGCGGGTGCCCGCGCACGTTGGTGATGCGGCCTGACATTCGCCGCGAACTGCGACACTCGCTCGCCCGCGAGACTCAGGCTGGACCGCTTGGGCAGCAGGTACTGCGGATGGATGCCGGCCCAGGTGGCGAGCTGTCGCTGATTGATCAGTAGATTACAGTTGCAGCCGGTATCAAGAATGGCGGGGAAGCACCTCTGACTCAGACGTGCAACGAGGCGACTTCGATTTCTTCTTCGGGGTCGAATGCACCGGGCACGACGAACCCGACGATGAAGTCGTTTCGTGTCAGGCCGCGGCGAAAAGCTCGTCGATACAGTTCCGTCTCGGTCTCACCGAACCCCAATCGTTCGTCGCCGTGGTAGGCCACCCATTGTCCGCGATGCGTCTCGAGCAACTCCGGCAAGTCGCGGCGGAACGCGTCGATGGACGTCTGCACCATCGGCAGCGGTTCGGCCCGCATCAGGTCCTCGAGCATCGCCGCCACGTCGTCATCGGACAGTTCGGGGGCTGCGTTTGCTTGTTTCGTCGTCATCTTCCGTCTCCCGTCGCTTCGAAGGCGTCTCCAACTCGTTCCAGTATAGCGGTCATTCCTGTATAACAGCAATTCATCGATTGGGACATTAACTGACAGGGTTCGAAGATGGGTTCTCATGTATGCCCTTGGTGGGGCGGATATTTCCTCGATAATCGGCTGCGCCGCTGGCTCCATAATCCGGAGCGGATCCTCGCTCCGTACGTTCGGCCCGGCATAACCGCGTTGGATTTCGGCTGCGGAATGGGTATGTTCGCTATCGCCATGGCAAAGTTGGTGGGCGAAGCGGGCCGAGTCATTGCCGCCGATCTTCAGCCGCAGATGCTCCATGTGCTTCAGACACGCGCCCAGAAGGCGGGGGTTGCAGACCGCATTCGAACGCACCGTTGCGAGATGGATAGAATTGGCCTGGACGAGCCGATTGACTTCGCCTTGGCCTGCTACTCGGCCCATGAAGTTCCCCATCTGGACCGACTGCTGACAGAACTTCACGGCTGCCTTCGCTCGCCGGGCAAGTTCCTGGTGATCGAGCCGATCGGGCATGTGACGGCGAAGGACTTCGCGAAGATGATGTCCCTGGCCGAACAGATTGGCTTTCGGGAAGGCGAACGTCCCCACGTCCGTCTCAGCCGGGCCGCGGTGCTGATGAAGGACTGACGCAGGCCAGGCGCGTCGGGATCGCCGCGGTCGGTCACCGTGAAGCCCAAGGAGAAGACTCCCGGCTGGTCGCAGGCCGCCCCCGGGCTCGAAGCGGAACTGGGGCGCACCGACGAACATTCGGCCCACGGTGATTTCCCGGCCCGCGGCATCCGTGAGGATTATCGACATAGAGGAACCGGAAGCAGCCGGAAGGCATCCGGCTGCTTCCTCGGTCCGAGGGGTGCCCGCTTCCGTGCCGGACGGGGTTGCTGCGTTCAACCGACCCAGCTCAAATCGATCGCGGCCAGCGACAAGGCATTGCCGCCCGCGACCTGCTCCAGCAGGCTCCTCAACGCGTCCTGATACGCCCGGGTCGGGTCGCCGCCGGTGGTCAGGGGATGGGCCTTCAACTCCTCGTTCGCCGCGTGGATCAGGTTGGCGACGCTGATGAACCCGTTGTCCAGTCCACCCGCAACATGGAATTGCGTGTAGTAACTGGCCCTCAGGCTGCTGGCATCGACCAGAGCCGTGCCGAGGTTCGCACTGTGCAGGACGTTCAGTTCCGCCAGGACCATGACCGACGAGAGCTTGTAGGCCATATTCGAAGCGTTGGCCGTCAACCAGTTCCCCAGTTGCGAGACGCTGGTGATGGTCAGGTCCGCGCCGTTGGTGGCACTCGTCACCAGGTACAGGCCGTTCACGGCGGCCAAGTCGCCGCTGGTGATGACCTTCTGCCCGTTCTTGTTCGCCCACCAGCCGGCGCCGCCCTGGCCGAAGCCACCCACGTTCCCTTCCACGTAGGCAATGCCCGCCAGCCCGAAGTCCGAGCTTCCCTGGAAGTTGCCGATCCCGGCATAGGTGGCCGTCACCGTGTAGTTTCCGGCCGGCAGTGCGACGTCCCACGAGGCCGAACCGGACCCGACGTTCACCGTCGAATTGGCCACGGTGTGGCCCGTCGCGTCGAGCACCGCGAGGTACGCCACCGCTCCCACGTTCACAATCGCCGTCGAACAAGACAAGTTCGCCGTGAACCGGACGGTGCCCACGGTGATCGGGTTCGCGGTGGCATCCAGCGTCATGGTCGTGACCGCCTTGGCGAAGACGATGGCCACGTCGCCGGCCTGTTCGTTGTAGTTGGTACCGCCGGTGAACACCCAATGGGCCGTGCCGCCGGGAACATTGGTGAAGCTGCCGCCCAGGTCCAGGCTGCTGCCCAGCGCCCCGCCGTCCGCGTCCACGCCGGCCACCGAGCCGGTCGCGCCGTGCGCGGCCGCGTTGTACGTCCCGGTGTAGCCCGTGACCGACACGGCCGCGTCGGCCTTGGCGATGCCGAAGTACGCGAGGTTGCTGTCGGCGTCGGCATAGCCGGGGTCGCTGGCCGCGTAATGGGCCTCGACTGCGTACTCGCCCGCGTTGGTGGGAGCACCGGCGAGCGGCGTGCCGACATCGGCGGCGGCGTAGTAGGTGTACGACACCGGGCCGTGATCGGCGGCGCTGGCGGGATCGACGGTGGTGTGGACGTTCGCATCGGCGTAGACCGAGCCGCTGTAAGTCACACTGTCGGCCGTCACGGTCAAGGTCGGCGTGACGGTCAGCTGGAGAGCGGCTTCGAACGCCCCGAGGTCCACGGTGCCGTTGACGATCCGCGGGAAACCGGGGCCGCGTTGATCGTAGTCCAGACCGGCCGCCAGCGAATTGTCGCCCGCGTCGATGGCCGGACTGCCAGCCAGCAGGGCCTGGGTCCGCGTCGGCCCGCCGTTGTCTTGCAGCGGCCCCAGCCGCGGGTCCCCGCTGATCGTGTCGGGCAGCCCGCCGCTGCCGTCCTGGATCAGGTTGTGGCTGCCGGTGAGGGTGCCCTCGTTGTAGATATCCCCCCATTGCGTGCTGTCGGCCACAATGCTGTTGTTCAGCGTCAGCGTGCCATTGGAGAAGTTCGTGATGCCGATGCCCCCCGTGTTGCCGGAGATGGTGCTGTTGGTGATGGTCATCGACCCACCGTTGTCGATGCGCCCCGCGTTGCCGGAGACGGTGCTGTTGGTGACGGTCAGCGACGCCCCAAGGTCATTGAAGATCCCACCCCCCGAACTGCTGCCGAAGACGTTGTTGCCGTAGATCGTGCTGTTGGTGACCGTCAGCGACCCCCTAGAACTGTTGTACATCCCTCCTCCGTACTTGGCGGAGTTGCCGGAGATCGTGCTGTTGGCGACCGTCATCGACCTCCCAGTATCGATCCAGATCCCGCCGCCTGTGAAGCTGGCGGAGTTGCCGGAGATCGTGCTGTTGGTGACGGTCAGCGAACCCTGGTTGCCGATCCCGCCGCCTCTGCTGGCGGAGTTGCCGGAGATCGTGCTGTTGGTAACGGTCAGGTTTTCCGCATTCAGAATCGCACCACCGAAGGAGTCCCCGGTCAACTTGCCGCCGGTGAGCTTGAGGCCTTCGATGGTCACCTCGCGGGCCACACCTCCGTTGCCGTCGTCGACGTTGAAGATCCGCGAACGGTCGTTGGCGTTGATGGTCAGCCGGTCGGCACCGGGGCCGCGGATCTCGACGGCATCGGTGATCGCCAGCTGGCTTCCGCCCAGGGTGATCGTGCCCGTCAAGCCGGCGGCGAAGGTGATGGTGTCGGCCCCGGCATGGGCGTTGGCCTGCCCGATAGCATCGCGGAGCGATCCGGCACCGGCGTCCGCCAGGCTGGTGACGGCGAACGTCGTCAGCAACTGGCGCGGTTCCAGCGATTCAAGCAGTAGGCGGCGCGACAAACAAACGTCCCGCTTCTGCCGGTTGTTGTTCTTACGCGACGGGCGGAGGTTCCGCTTCCAGATTTTCCAACTCATGGCTAAGTCCTTTCCATAACGAGTACGTGGCACTAACTCAGTCGATTTCTCTCCAGTGATTGATGACAAAGAAATCCGACAGGCGAATCATCTTTTTGTCAGTTCCCCCCGTTTGGCAACGTTGACAATTCATTGTCGATCTTTCGCCTGGAATGGCCCAGGCACAGCTCCAGCGGACGTCTTACGCCGTCCGGCTCCGCCAGGGGGCCGGCACATCGTCCAAGGCTTCGTCGGGCACCACAAACGAGGCCGCGAGCAGCTCGCGGTTGTCGTTCACCAGGTCGGGGAACCGCAGGCCCGGCAGCAGCTCCACCGCGAAAATCTCCTGCAACGCGTCTTCGAACTTCACGTACGCCACGGTCCGGCCGGTTTCAATGTTCACGACCCACACCCCGCAGCTACGCTCCTGCAGCCGCTCGACCAGCGGAATGCCGCTGAACACGGCCGACTCGCGGACCTGCGACAGGCCGATGAAGGCCAGCGGGCCGGCGAAGCACAGACCGCGCGTAAAGCCCGGCAGCTGGGCGATCGCTTCGTACCGCCCCGTGGCCAAGTCCACCGTGCCGAGCGAGCCGGTCCCCGACTCCAAGAGCCACAACCGGCCCGCGTGCCAGCGCGGCGAGTGGGGCATCGACAGGCCGCGGACGAGGATCTCGTTCTGCTCGACGTCGATCAGCAGGCCGCCGTCGCGCTTATTGGCCCGCCATCCGCCCGGCTCGTGGGTTTCCCCCAGGGCCGTGACGTACCGCACCCGGCCGTCACGGACCGCCAAACCGTTCAGGTGGCAGCGGTCGCCCGGCGTCAGGTGCTGGACGAACCATGGCCGCCACCGCGGCACAAAGCTGTAGTCGGGGTGCCGGGTGGCCAGGCAAGAGAACTGGGTGTTGACGAACCACAGTTCGGCCTCGTCACGGTCGGGAGGGGCGGAGTCGGGCGCGGGCGGGGACGGGGGCTTCCCTCGCTTACGCTGCGGGTTTCCATATCCTCGCTTACGCTTCGGGTTACTTTCTCCTCGCTTGCGCTTCGGGCTTGTATTTGCTGGCTGGCGCTGCGGGGGACCCAGGCCATCTCGTGGATTTGCACGTCCCCCGTGGCATGGACGGTCCGCGGCAGGAAGCAGGCGTCGTGTTTGTCGGGCGGATCCAGCTTCCGGGCGACGGCCGGGGTGTTGTGATACTCGCAGATCTCCAACTCCGTGCCGATCGCCAGTCGCCCACCGCGGACGGCCATCCCCATGGGCTTGGGGAAACAGCGGAAGTGCGTGTTCAGCAGGCCCTGGTCCGACCGCAGCAACACCAGCCGGCCGGCCTGATAGGTGCTCACGGCCACGGACGACCGCAGCTCGTTCAGGATCGCCGAGAAGCTCGTGGTATGGACACTGCGGAGCGGCTCCAGACCGGCCGGGCCTCCGTCGGGACCGGGCGGCGCCGCGTTCGGCCGTTGGTGACGAGGCGCATTCGCCGGTTCGGAATCGCTAACAGCCGGTTTGGCTTGACGTTGGGCGACGTCCTCCAGGACCAGACCATCAGATAATGCCGGCAAGGCTTCACGATGTGGACAAGCGGAATCCGCCATAAGAGGGGGGCCTTTCAAGTTCGATTCGCGGGTGGTGCCGTGCCTCTATAGGGATTAACGGAAAACCTGACAGCACTTTCTTGCCGGACGAGCCGAGTACCTGCGCGCAGTCAGGCAGCCCGCGGAAATTGACCTACGCGGCACGAAGGACGGGCAATCCTGTCCGTCCCACGGGCAGGCGATTTTCTGTGGGCTATTTCGAGCTAAGGTCAGTGAGGCCACTGGCCACTGGCCGCGGCCGCCGTCGCCGTCGCCGCTGGCTCCGGGTTAAACGAGCTAGGGCAAGGACTTAGCACGTCTACAGGGGTGCCTCCGCACTCCTACGGTTCCCGTGCGAGCCGCGTTGCGGGAACGCGCCGGTAAAACTCCGCCGCGGTCAACAACTGAATTTGGCCATCCTCCGTCTCGATATCGTAGACCAACTCCTTTTCCACGGCGTCCAGGTTGCCGTCGAACAGCTGTCCCGCGGCGGTGAAGCTCGCGGTCTGGCCGTCGCGGAGCAGCGCGAGCACCCAGCGGGGCGCTCCGGAGACGGCTTCCCAGGCCGTCACGCGACTGCCGTTGTCGCAGGCGGCCAGCACGCCCGGCGGCGAGAAGGACAACGACAGCACCGCTGCGTTGGCATACGGCAGCACGTGCAGCAGCGTACCGTCGGACTTCCAGATCCGCACCGCACCGTCGTTGCCGGAAGAAGCCAGTCGGTCGCCTTCCCCAGACCAGGCGACCGCCCACACCTCGTCGGTGTGCCCGCTCAGGGTGTGCTCCAACTCCCAGGCGGACGTCCAGATTTGCACCGTCCGTGCGCGCATCCGGGCGACGGCCAGCCGGCTGCCGTCAGGGCTCCAGGCGATGTGGACGGCGTCGCCCTCGCCCTCCAGCGTCGGACCGGGGGCCAGATCGGAATTCCACAACCTGACCTGTCCCTTGGCCTGGGCGGCGAGCCAGCGGCCGTCTGGACTCCACGCCAGCCCCCAGACCCAGCCCTCCGCATCGAGGACCTTCTGCAACTGACCAGCGGCATCCCAAATGTGAATCTTGCCGCGCTGTCACCCGAGGCGAGTCGGCCGCTGACGGGATCCCAGGTGACGGAAACGGTGCAGCCGGCGTGGCCGCGCAGCACGCGCACGTCGTGCAGTTGGCAATCCCAAACCCGCACGAGTTTGTCGAAGCCGGTCGTCGCCAACCGCCAACCGCCGGCCGTCGGCCGACCAGGCGAGCAGCTGCACGCCACGCGTATGGGCACCGACTTGCCGGTGCCGCACCTGCCCGTCCGGCGACAGCAGGTGCAGCTCGCCCTGGCCGCTCGACATCGCCAACACTTGGCCATCGGGGCTGAAACGCACGCCACGGACTTTCCCGCTGAAACTCGGCGCCAGCGCGTCCGTCGGGGCCGCAAACCGCACTTGCCAACGGCGGATGCCGGGGAGACGGGCGGGCCGGGGAAGAATCCCCGTGAGAATCCCCGAGTCCGGTCCCAACTGCCAGCGCGCCGCGCCGTCTGGCGGAGCCGGCGGCCAACTCGCCCACGGCGTAGCTGGCGGGGGACCGCTGCCTTCCGCCACGATCTTGACGCCCTCCGCAGGGCTGTCGCTCACCGTCTGGCCGTGCGGCCCCCGGAGGTAGATGACGATTCCCCCGACCGCCGCGGCGAGAACACCCGACGCCAGCACCAGCCGCCAGCCGATCCGCTGCCGCCGCCAGGGAGGCAATACCGCGCGGTTGAATGCTGGTTCGGGCGCGGAAGTGGGTTGGGACTCCGTCCCGACCTGCTCGGGGCGGAGTCCCGAGCTGCTCTGGTCGGGACGGAGTCCCAACCTACTTCCGGATGCGTGCGACGGCGGCTCGACGAAGGACAGGCTGCCGCAGTACGTCTGGTGGTCTTTCGCTGCGATCGTGTCGGTGCCGGCCGGCGCGCGTTTCGCGTGGGTCACCAACGGCTGCAGAGCGCTCCCCGTGGCCCACGGCGCCAACGCGGCGGCGACCTCCGCAGCATAGGCATAGCGCCGCTCCGGATCTTTGGCAAGCATGCGTTCCAAGACCGCCGCCAACCCTTCCGGCACTTCCGCTCGCCGTTGGCGGATCGGCTGAATCTCCTCGGCGGCCAACGCCCACAGCTTCTTCACGATGCTGCGGTGTCCGCCGCCGACCAACGGCGCCGCCCCGCTCAGCAGCTTGTACAGCGTCGCGCCCAAGCTGTAGAGATCCGCGCGGTGGTCCACAGCGCGGGCCTCGTCGCCCTGCTCGGGAGCCATGTAGTCCAAGGTCCCCATCACATACCGGCCTGCAGGCGCCGGGTCGTCGGCATCCCCGCGCAGGTAAGCGACCCCGAAATCCAGGATCTTGACGGTCCCCTGCCGGTCGACCATAAGATTCGACGGCTTCACGTCCCGATGCACGATGCCGCGCTCGTGCGCATGCTGGAGTCCCAGCGCCGCCTGGCGGACGATCTCGCAGGCCTCCGCCACCGGCAGCGGGCCGCCTTGCTCGAGCAGGGCGGAGACATCGACGCCGTCCACATACTCCATGACGAGAAACAGGACGCCGTTTTCCTCGCCGGCATCCGTCGGCCGCACGATGTGCGGATGGTCCAACTGGCCTACCAAACGGATTTCACGTTCAAAGCGGGCCACCGCTTCCGCCTGCCGGCCTCTTCCGGGCAACAGCACTTTCAGCGCCATCACCCTTTCCAACCGCGTGTGCACGACCTTGAAGACCGCCCCCATTCCACCGGCCCCCAGTTTCGCCACCAGCCGATATTGACGGGTCGAAGCGAGCACGGGTTCGACATCGCTAACTGCCGGACCGCCTTGACGTTGGGCGCGGATGAGATCAGCCAGCGCCTGCTGGCATTCCGCCTCGCGCTCGTACCCATCGACGGGTGCGGGACTCCGCAACAGAGCCCACAGCTCGTCCCCGGCTCCCGGCAACCCTTCCAGCACGTCTGTGCAATGGCCGCAGTGCTCCAGGTGCTGACCGATTTGCTCCGATCGGCCGTCCGAGAGCAGGCCCACGGAGAAGGCCGCCAGATCGTCGCGATGGGGACAACGGGAATCCAACATGAGTCCGACGCCTCCGAGAATCGAGCGGCGCGGCGGGACGCCCCTCCATAAAGAATAACGGAAAACCTGACAGCACTTTCTTGCCGGACGGGCCCGAGTAAGCATCGGTCGAGAAATAAGTGAGCGGAATGGCGCTAGCCACCGGTCGCCCGGATTGGCCGCAGTACCGGCGGCTAGCGCCGTGCCGCTCACCTGTCACCTGACAGTTATTTCTCCTGTCAAGCCGGAGTTGCGTCCAGCAGTCGGCGCAGCCGTCGAAACACTCGCGATTTCGCCTGATGGACCGCGGCGACGCCCACGCCGAGACTGGCCGCTACCTCCGCAGGCTTGTGGCCGAGCATCGCGACGCGACAGAACATGTCCCAGGTTCGTTCTTCAAACTCGTTCTGCACCAGGCGAATGGCGCGCCGAACCAGCAAGACATGGTCGGCCTGATCCGCACGCAAGGCCCCGTCTGCCGGCTCTTGAGGGATTCCGGAGAGTCGTTCATACGCTCCGGTGCCGCCCTGGGCGGTCGGCTCCTCGCACCGCCGACGATAGAAATCCCGGACCTTGTTCCGCGTGATCGTGAACAGCCACGCGCGAAAACCGCCGTGACCTTCCTCGCGACGAAAGTCCGCGACGTGGGTCGCCACGGCACAGAATACCTCCTGAACAACGTCCTTGGCGTCTGCGGCCTGCAACTGCGAGCGCCGGCACCAACGGTAAACCAACGGCCCATACAACTCGACCATCCGTTGCCAGGCACGGCCGTCCAACGCCTTGACGCTGTCCAGCAGGCTGGCAGATGTCGTGGTCGAGAGGCTATTGGAATCCATCGGGAATCCCCTCGCAGAAGGGTAACATTCTCGCACCGGCACGCCGGGACGTACTGCGGCAAGCCCTCCTCAATCGCCAAGCCGCTCAAGTGGCAGCGGTTGTTAGCGGTCGTCCGACCGTCCGCACCAAAGGTGCGTAATTCGATAGCCCAGGGCAGAGCGTAGCGGCGTTAGCCGCGTAGCGCCGCCCTGGGTTAGGAGAGTATCAGGAACGCCAGCCCTGAAGGGGCGAAACAAGCCAGCGTAGCACAACCGCGCCACAATCCTTTGTCAAGAACTACGTCCATCTTGTTTGAAGACGAACGATAGCGTGGGATGAACCGATTTGTTTCGCCCTTACAGGGCTACCGTAATAGATCGATCCAGTACCCCGGGCGGCGCTCCGCGGCTATCGCCGCTACGCTCTGCCCTGGGCTGATTTGTTAATGCCCCTTTGGGGCGGAAGAGTTGTGTATAACGACGAGGGGCAAGCCGGGGGCATTCACCAGAGTTGAATTCGACGGAGTCCTGTACGACGGCTCTCCGAAGCCGTCGAGATGCCTGACGGGCTCGGAGGCCCGTCGTGCGAACTGCGGTGCATCCACCGTCTCGCACCACGGGTGACATCTCCTGGAATCACGCAACTCTATTTACACGGCAGCGTTTCAAACTCGAACTTCGCTCCCACGTGACACGGTAAACACCGTCCTGGGAACGCATTCCACAAGGCTACCGTTGCCGGCAGGCCCGTGCAGTGTGCGGGTATCAGTTGCTGCACGCCAAGCTGCCGAAATTCCTCGATCGTCCGTGCGATCCGCAGGGGAGAGGCATCGGCGAGGTGCATGCCGCCGAGGACGGCCCTGATGGGACTATCTCGCGTCAACTGGCGGATGTAGCGCAGCGTGTTGATCACTCCCGAGTGCGCGCAACCCAGGAGCACGACGGTCCCTTCCGTCGTGTCGAGGAAAACCGACTGGTCGTCTTCCAAAGGGTCCGCTTTCGTACACCCTGGGTCCAGAAAGAACGGCCCGCCGGTGTCCTCGAAATCTGTGAGACGGGGAACAGGGCCGGTTACCGTCAGCCCCTCGCACACCACGGTCGGCCGGTCGGTGGCCCTGAGTCGGTGGTGTGGTTCCCCGATGGCCTTTTTCGCCATGTGAGACATCCCAATCTCGCGCGCCGAGCCGTCGGGTTCGTGGATGTACTTTGGCGCAGAGGCGGCTGGATGGGCGTAAATCACTACCGACTGGTTCATCCGTAGTGCGTCAACGACGCCACCGGTGTGGTCGTAGTGCCCATGGCTGAGGACGAGCGCATCGATTTG
>JAPLNJ010000573.1 GCA_026692885.1 Planctomycetota bacterium
TTCGTTCGTCGAGGTCGTACAGCCGGTGCTCGACCGGCATTGCGTACGCTGCCACGGCGGGGAGAAGAGCGAGCAAGGGGTGGACCTGAGTGCGAAGCCGCAGAACGGCTTCACCAGGGCGTATTGGGCGCTCTGCGCGAATAGGCCCAGCCAGGCACCCGGCGCACCATTATCGCCTCTGGTGCCGCGCTTCGAGCAACGCAACCAGATCCAGATGACGCCGCCCGGCGGCCAGTACGGCGCGCTGGGCAGCCGGCTGATGAAGTTGGTCCGTGCCGGCCACGAGGACGTGAAACTCGGCGACAGCGATCTCCGTCGGCTGGCGGCGTGGATCGACTGCAACGCCGTGTTCTACGGCTCGTTCGATCCGGCCGAGCAGGCCAAACAACTGGCCGGACAACGAATCGCGATGCCGGAACTGCAGTAAAGACAAAAAATAAATATGGACACAAAAGTACGGAACTCACCTTGTCATCTCGCGAACGAATCCGTCGAATAGGACTAAATGGCACTGCTGTGAACATCTTGCGGTTGTCCAAGTCCTCAATTTTTCTCGTTTCGACGCTCTGCGTCGGAACGCAAGCCACGGACGCTCTGCGTCCTTGGGCAGACGACGCGGAGCGTCAAAACACTGGCGCTCCCACGCGGAGCGTGGGAACGAGAGAGGCGTGAAGATGTTCACAGCAGTGGGACTACATGGGTAGGATGTCTCAGGTTTTGTCGTCGCCTGGGGACAGGCTGGCAACGTGCCCCACGAACAGGAGAAGGCTTCCATGCATCGGGCAAGAATGTATTTACCCTGCCGAACGCTGGCTTGGATTCTCATGACATCCGTCGGTTCCGTCGGGGCTGCTGAGCGTCAGGTCAGCGCACCGACGGTCGCGGGTGGCTCGGTTAGCGCGGTGGGGGTCCCCGCCGTCGCCATCGACACGCCCCTGATCGCCCACTGGACGTTCGACGAAGTTTCGGGGGACCAATGCGGGGACTCCAGCGGCCACGGTTGGCACGCCGGCATGTCGCCCAAGACGACGGTGATCGTCCGCCGCCGAGGGCTGTTTGGGAACGCCCTGAGCCTGTCGGGATCGCACCTGCTGCGGGTCGCAGAAAATATCCCGTTGGCTGCTCCCGCCGGGATTTCGTTCAGTGCCTGGGCGAAGCCGACCGAGTTGAGCAGCTACCGCGAGATCTTTCGTAAGGAGGATGGCGACGACCGCGTGTTGTTCTCCTTCCAGAACGACGGCACGATTCTGTCACTGGGCTTGAACATCGGCGGGTACGTGGAGTGCGATGCGAAGCTTACACCGGCGCGGGTGCGCGACGGCCGCTGGCACCATTGCGCGGCCACGTTCGACGGCCGCTGGATGCGAGTCTATCTGGATGGCGACGAAATTGGCAGCCTGGAGCGACCGGGCACAGTTCGTGCTGGCGGCACGGCCGCCGGGTGTATCGGCTCGTCCAACGGCGGCGAATGTTTTCAAGGTACCCTGGACGATCTGCGGATCTACGCCGGCCCTCTTTCGGCGATGCAAATCGCGCAACTCTATCGGCAGGGGTTGGAACTGCTCGAACAGTCCTCGGAAGATCTGGTCCGGCACATCCGCGCGGTGTACCATCGCGGCGAGTTGTTCGCCGCGACGCTGATGCAGTGCCGCCAGCGGATCGTGGACCAGCGGCTGGCCCTGGACCTGGAATTGGCCGCGGCCGTGGCCATCCGTCTCAAGACCGACTTCCCCGCCGACTACGGGCGGTTCGTCGAGGCCACCAACATTAATCTCAACGAGTTCCTGGCGGCAGGCGAGCCGGACGGGCATGTGAAACAGGCCCGGCGTCTGGTGAATCTGCTGTTGGAGTACAAGCCGCTCACCGAGCAGCAATGGAAGCGGCAGACGCCCGAGGATCGCCGTCAATGGGAGGCGGCCGAGCAGGTCCGCGTCAAGCTGGACCAACTCCAGGCCCAGGCCTCGCCGTTCTCGGCCGACTGGATTGCGTTCCTCATGGAGGTCGCTCCGAAAATCCAGGCTCGGCCGGAGCAGAACGAGCGGGTGGCCCCGTACATCACTCCGGAAACGCCGGTGACGCAGAACCTCTCGGCCGACGAGGCGCGAGCCACAACCGAGCGGGACTGGCTGTTCCAGGCCGACGGCAAGCCGACCGGAGAACGCATTCGCCAGGAAATCGTCTGGACGCGCGAACTGGCTGCGCGCATTGAGGCCAGTGCCCGCGGCGCGGTCGGCTTCGCCGGGCCGTTGGCGGAACTCGCTGGGCTGGACCAGCAGGCGGCCGCGCTCACGGCGCCCAACGCCGAACTCTACTTCCGCGTCCGTCAGATCAAACGCGGGATTATGTTCTCCAATCCGGCCGTGGATTTCCAGAAGATCCTGATGGTGGACATGCCGTACCCGCAAGGCAACGAGTGGCCCCACGAAACGCGACACCGGCTGGGATACATGGCCGTACCGGGAGGCCGACTGCTGATCCTCGACGGCCTATCGCCCGCGGGCCAGCTCACACAACTCATGCCGCAAGCGCCCCTGCACGGCTCGTTTTGGCGTCCGGATGTGTCGTTCGATGCGAAAAAGGTGCTCTTCTGCTTCAAGCCGCACAACGAGAAAGCCTTCCACTTGTACGAGATCGATGTGGACGGCAGCGGGTTGGTCCAATTAACCGACGGTATCTATGACGACTTCGATCCGATCTACCTGCAGGACGACCAGCACCTGCTATTCAGCACGACGCGGGGCCACACCTATGTGCGGTGCATGCCGCCGACGAACGCCTTCGTCCTGGCGCGCAGCGACCGGGACGGGAAGAATGTGTACCTGATCTCGGCGAACAACGAGCCGGATTACCTGCCCTCGTTGATGAACGACGGGCGCGTGATCTATACCCGCTGGGAATACACGGACAAGCCGCTGTGGCGAGCTCAGAAACTCTGGACAATCAACCCCGACGGCACCCAAGTCCTGCACTACTGGGGCAACCAAAGCGTCTGGCCCGACTTGATGAAGGACGCACGCAGTATCCCCGGCAGCCGTCGCGTGATGTTCACGGGCAGCGCCCATCACAACTGGTTCAGCGGCTCGGTGGGCATCATCGATCCTGACGGCGGCTACAATTTCCCGGACGGCATCACGAAGATCACCGCCGACGTCGCTTGGCCCGAGGTCGGCAACGGGCCGGTCGATCCGGTGGAGTGCCCTGACTATCACCGCAGCGGCAACTATCCGGCGTACTACTCGCCGTATCCGCTCAGCGAGCAGGACTTCCTGGTGTCTGCCCAGCGGAACGGCAAGTTCCTGCTGTATCTGATGGACGTCCACGGCAACCGGGAGCTGATCTACGAAGGGGTGAACAACCTTTTTCACGCCGCACCCCTGAAGCCGCGTCCGAAGCCGCCGCTGATCAGCGACCGGGTGGTCTGGCCCAATCGCGAGCAGCGGCAGGCTCCCCAGGACGGCGTCATTTTCAGCGGCAACGTGTACCAGGGGGCGCCCGCGGAGTTGCAGGGCAAGGCCAAGCATCTGCGCGTGCTGCACATCGACCCCAAGACGTACACGTACTGGTACAAGCGGCCTTACATCTCGACCGGCCCGGTGGTCTCGACCGTCCAGTCCGAAGGGGTCAAGCGGGTGTTGGGGACCGTGCCGATCGAGGCCGATGGCTCGGTGGCCTTCCGGGCCCCGCCAGGCATGGCGCTGCACTTCCAGTTGCTGGACGAGCAGTATCGCGCGCTGCAGACGATGCGGAGTTTCGTCGGGCTGATGCCGGGCGAGCGGCGCGGCTGCCTGGGCTGCCACGAGGGTCATAGCCACACGCCGCGGGCTGACCTCAAGAGTCTGGCGGTGACGAAAGAGCCGCGGGCGATCACGCCGCCTCCCTGGGGGCAAGACACGGTCAGTTATCCGCGCTACGTGCAGCCGGTGCTGGAGCGGTATTGCGGCAATTGTCATCAGGGCGACGGCGAGGGCGTCAAGGCGTTTGACGTGACACCGCGGCCCGGATTCCTGGACTTCGCTGAGCCGTATCACGTGATGACGGGCCGGCCGAGTTGGGGCCAACCCTATCAGAAGCCGCAGAACGCACCGCCGGGCTGGGGCATCGCCGGTATGCTGATGGTCGAAGGCTACGCCACGACCGATCCGGCGGCCTATCAGGCGCCCAAGCCTATGATCGCGCTCTCCTACCGTAGCCGGCTGATCGAACTGTGCGCCAGCGGCAAGCACTACGAGGTCAAGGTCGACCCCGTCAGCCTGCAGCGGCTGATCGCCTGGGTCGACGCCATGTGTCCTTACAACGGCGATGAGGAAGTACGTACGATCGACGACCCGGTGTTCCAGGGCGTCGATTGGCTGTCCATCCGTCCCCGCATCAAAACGGCGCCCACGATCATCCGTCCGGGGCCGGTCGACTGAACTGTCCGCGTGTTTGTCTTGACTGCCTTTCTTTTGTCACAGAGAACTCGTCATGAATCGAGCCAGTTTACGCAAACCGGGGTTTACCCTGGTCGAACTATTGGTGGTGATCGCCATTATTGGCATTTGGTCGCCTTGTTGTTGCCGGCGATCCAGGCGGCGCGTGAAGCGGCGCGACGCACCCAGTGCAACAACAATCTGAAGCAATGGGGGCTGGGTCTGCAGAATTACCACGATACCTGGAGGTCATTGCCCTTCGGTGCCACCAATACCCCCCGACACACCTGGGTTCCGGGGATGTGGCCGTTTATCGAACAAGCCGCCCTGTCGGACGCCTGGAACTTCAGTACCGGTTTCTATCTGCCGCCGAACACGACGGCCACCAACACATTGACCGGCCCGGTCGCCCAGATTGTGCCGGGTTACTACTGTCCCAGCAGCACCGGCGCACAGCTTTGGCAGGGGGATGCCTACTGGCGGGCGCGCGGACATTACCTTCTCAACTGGGGGAATGGCGGCATTACCATCGCGCAAGCGACGACGATGGCTCCCTTTGGATTCATCGGGGGCAACGCGGCCACCCCCTTTTCGACTGGCTACAAGGGCTTCACGGATGGCACTGCACCCGGGCGGCGTAAATGTGATGCTGGCCGACGGTGCCGTCCGTTTTGTGAGTGCCAGTATCGACCTCGCGACGTGGCAGGCGCTGGGTACGATGCAGGGTGGTGAGCCGGTGGGAGTCTATTGATAGGAGCCAAGCAATGCGAACATGGGTAAGAACGTGTGCCGCCGCGACGGTGCTTCTCGCCGGACTGACCGTCGTCGGCTGCGGTGCGGCAAAGAAGCCGTTTCCGACGGCGATCCTGGCTGGGACGGTCAAACTGAACGGACAACCGGTCACGAACGGAACCATCAGTTTCGTCCCCAGTGACGGTAAGGTGCCCACAGCCGGGGCCATCATCCAAGCTGGCAAGTATTCGGTGGAAGTCCCGCTGGGACCGAAGAAGATCCTGATTTCCGCAGTCCAAGGAACGGGGCGGATGCAAAAAGCCTATGACACACCCGACAGCCCGGCGACGGAAATCACCGAGGAAATCGTCCCCGCCTGTTACAACTCGGCAACCACCCTGGCGCACGACGTCACGGCAAATAAAGCGGACCTGAATTTCGATCTCAAAAAGTGAGATCTGCGAAACGCGTAGCGGCTCTGTCTTTTCTTATCGGAGATCCATTATGGCACGAGCACAGCGTGCTGCATTTACCCTGGTCGAACTGCTGGTGGTGATTGCCATCATCGGCATCTTGGTCGCCTTGTTGTTGCCCGCCATCCAATCGGCACGTGAGGCGTCGCGCCGGTCGCAATGTGGGAACAATCTCAAACAGTTGGGACTTGGCTTTCATAATTTCCACGACGTGCTCCGGCAATTTCCAGCAGGCTCGCTGGGCGCCTACAATTGGACTTGTGGTCCCCAGAGCATCGGCCCACTTGTGATGCTGTTGCCATACATCGAGCAAGCTACGCTCTTCGACAAATTCGACATCAACCAGAATTTCGCGGCTACAGTGAACGCGGCGCTCGCCGCTCGATCCCCCGCATCATTCCTCTGCCCGTCCTATCCTGGCCCGGCCACCGGCAATGCATATCACTACTGCGGTTTTCCCGGATTTACTGCGGGTGTGACCTGCTATTTGGGCGTGAAGGGGTATTCCAACAATCCAACCGCAACCCAAAAGGGCGCGTTTGGTGTCGACAGCAAGACGCGGATGGCTGACATCACGGACGGCACATCGAATACGTTCTTGTTCGGCGAATTTCGTCCTGACATGATGAAGGTCATTGGCTACAGTCCGTTTGATACTGATAGCCGATGGTCTCCGTGGACAGTGGGGATCGTGCTTGAAAACTCTGGCAGCGTGAAACACATGCGTTACGGTCCGAATCAGATCTTTCCAAAAGTCGCCTATGCTCAAGACTGGTCCGAACTTCCATTCGGTTCGCAGCATCCCGGTGGGTGCCAAATGCTCAATGCGGATGCCAGCGTCGTCTTCGTGAGCGATTCGATCGACATCAACGTGTGGCGTGCTCGTTCGTCTATCGGCGGTGGAGAGACGGACACTCGCTCTTGATTACCAGTTCGTCCAGGGCACCGTCGGTCGTCGACATCCATGCGAACTGGGTTTTTAGTGGACTCGTTTGGAGTTCTAGCACGGCCGACCAGCCAGTCGGGGTGGCGATTATAGTTTTTTTTTCCTGAGGAGCTTTTCGGATGTCTCGCCAGTTGTGGTTCGTCGTCTTCGCAGCCTGGACGCTGACAGTAACACTGTTGGGATGCAAGGGGGGCAATACGCCCTCGATGGAGAAGGTCAGCGGCCTTGCTACGCTGCATAATAAGCCCCTGACGAAAGGCAGCATTCAGTTCATGCCCGACAATAGCAAGGGGACGCACGGCCGCATGGCCCTGGGAGAAATAGGGCCTGACGGCAAATTCATCCTGACGACGTTCAAGCCGGGTGACGGCGTTCAAGTTGGTTTCTACAGAGTGGTTGTGAATTGTCAGGACGTCGTACCCTTTGATCCGCAGAATCCCAAGCAGCCACCGCGGCCCAAATCGCTGATTCCCGAACGCTACGCTGACGAGAATACCAGTGGACTTACGGCAGAGGTGAAGCAGGGAACTCAGAACAAGTTCACGTTTGAATTGACAAATTGAATGCGTAGCCTCCGCAGGGTATGACTTCTCCGCGCGGTGTCTTGCCTTCCCCCCGTTCGGCCCGGCATTCATGCATTTTGCACTCAGGCCGCGGACCTACAAGCCGACGGAAATAGTCTACCCCAGGTCCGCCAGCAACACACGGCGTGGTCCACACGGTATGGTCCACCGTGATTGCCTCTTGACGGGGACTGCGTCACAATGCGGGCATGAATACCAAACATGCGCTCGCCATCGTGATTGTCGCCTTGGGCAGCCTCGCAGCCCGGGCCGAGGAGACGGAAGTTCTGTTCGACGGGGCCGACATCGGCGGCTGGGATACGGCGCGCGACCAGGAGCGGCTGAAACGCGAGTTCGCGATAAGCGAATTGACCGCCGTCCGGGCGCCACCGGCGCTGGCGTGGCGATTCGTTTCGAAGGGCATTCCGTTCAACGATCTGTTTCTGAGGAAGCCTATCGAGCGGCCGTTCCGCCAAGTCCGCGTGCTGGTCCGCAATGCCGGCGAGGCCGTCGAGTTTGCCGCCAAAGTCTGCGATGCCAGTGGGGCCGAATGGACCGTTCCGGCAGTCGCCCTGCCGCCGGGCTGTGATTGGCGGTGGGTCGAGTTCCCGCGCGACTCGTGGCGGGTGGCCTCGTGGTCACGGGATGCGGACGGCAAGCTGGATTTCCCGCTGGCCTACTTCACGATCATTGGGTTCGGGGTCAAACCCGGATGTGAGTACCAATTGCAGGTGCAACGGATCGAGCTTCTCCGGCCCGATCCTCCGGTGGCCACAGTGCAGGTGATTCAGGTGCCGGAGCGCTGGGTTGCCGGGCAGACCATCCAGGCGACCATCCGCTTCACGCTCGACAAGCCGTGCAGCGAAGACAACGCCCGTCTGATTCTGCGCCACGGCAGGGAAACGCTCGTGGACTTCCCCTTGCCGCTGCCGACCCCGCTGTCGAAACTCGCTCCGCGACAACGGGTCGATCTCGACCGCATCCCGTTGCGAATCCCGGAATACGCTTGGGGTGGCAAGGCGGCGGTCGAGTTGAAGCTCGGCGAAGCCCGAGTGCAGTTCGCACCAGCCCCGCCCGAGGTGACCATCGAGCAACGCCCGGCGGGCCGCACGGTGGCCGAGGTCAAGCGGCAGGGTGGCGTGCCGACGCTATACATCAACGGCCAACCGCACAGCGGCGTGGCCTGGGCCACGTACTTGCCCTCCGTCGAAGTTTTCAGCGATTTCACGCGCGCCGGCGTCGACCTGTTCACGTTCAGCGGCACACCCACCGAGGCCGGCTACGGGTTGTCGAAAACCGTCTGGGTGGGAAGGGGCGAGTTCGACTATTCCGAGTTCGACCGCCGCGTCCGGATGCTGCTCGAGGCGAACCCGCGGGCGTATTTCTTCCCGCGGCTGTACCTGCACGCCCCGGCGTGGTGGAGCGCCCAGCACTCGGACGATATCGTGCTCATGGATCCCGGCGACGGCCATCCAGTGCCGCTGGTCCACGCCGGCGGCAAACCGGCGCCCAGTTGGGCCTCGGAGGCCTGGCGCCGCGACACCGTCGAGGGGCTGCGGCGGTTGTTCGAGCACGTCGCCGCCGCGCCCTACGCCGACCGCGTCGTCGGCTATCACCTCGCCTCCGGCACCACCGAGGAATGGATGATGTGGGGCGGGAACGAAAACGAGTGGGTGGACTACTCGCCCGCCAACCTCCGTGCCTTTCGCCGGTGGCTGCAAGCCCAATACGGCACGGACCCGCGGTTGCAGGCGGCGTGGTCCGACCCGGCCGTGACGCTCGCCACCGCCGCGATTCCCACCAAGGCCCAACGCCAGGCCACGCACCTTGGCTGGCTGCGTGATCCGGCGTGCGAGCAGGCCGTGATCGACTTCTACCGGTACAACTCGGACCTGGTCGCCGACACGATTGGCTACTTCGCCAAAGCGGTCAAGGACCTGACTCGCCGCGAGAAAATCGTCGGCGTCTTCTACGGTTACGTGCTGCAATTGTGTGGCGAGCAGCGGCAGCAGAACGCGGGCCATTTGGGCCTAGCGCAGGTGCTCGCCTCGCCCGACGTGGACTTCCTGTCCAGCCCGACGAGCTACGCCTTCCGGCAACTCGGCGGCGAAGGCACGAGCCATTTCATGTCCCTGCTGGGCAGCGTGCAGCTCCACGGCAAGCTGTGGTTCGACGAGAACGATATCCGCACCTCGCTGTCCGGCGGGAAGGTCGGCGAGTGGGGCCGGCCCGCCGACGTCGCGGGCGATCATTTGCAGCAGGACAAGGAATTGGCCAACTGCCTGGTCCACGGCGCGGCCCAATGGTGGTTCGACGTGGGCGGCAATCGCTACAACGATCCGGTGCTGATGAAGCGGATTGCGGAACTGACGGCGAAAGCGAATCAGGTTCTGCCGCTGGACCGCAGTCCGATCGAGGAAGTCGCCTTCGTCGTCGATGAACGGAGCTTGTGCTACCAGCGCGTCGGCGATCCGCTGGGCCTTTGGCTGCTGCTGGGCCAGTTGCCAGCGTTGCAGCGCATCGGGGCTCCCGTCGGGCACTACCTGGTGTCGGACCTGCCACAAATCGGCCGCCGCAAGCTGGTTGTCTTCCCCACCAGTTTCGCGCCCACGGCCGAAGATCGCGGGGCGGTGGAGGCAATCAAACGCGACGGCCATGTCCTGGTGTTCCTCGGCGCGCCCGGCCTGTACCGCGACGGGCGACTCGACGAACGGGGCATGTTCGATCTGACCGGCATTCGGCTCAAGATGTCTCGCGAGCCGGCTGCGCTACGGGTCACGCTGCAGCCGGACGCGGTATCGCATTTGCCGGTCGGTCAGGCCGGCTTGCCCGTGCCGACGTACGGTCAGGACCATCACACGTTCCCCGTCGTGTACCCCGACGACCCGGAGGCGAAAGTGCTGGGCACGCTGGCCGACGGCCGCCCTGGCTTGGTGATGAAAGAGCACGGCACGTGGACGGCAGTCTATTCGTCCGCGCCGCTGTTGCCTGCGTCGCTGCTGCGCCGGTTGGCTCAGCGGGCCGGCGTGCATCTGTACGTCGATACGGAAGATGTCGTGTGGGCCAGCCGCGACTTGCTGGCGGTAAGCGTCCACCGGCCGGGGCCGCGAACGATCCGCCTCCCGCGGACCGCCGAGGTGACCGATCTGTACGAAGACTCGGTTGTCGCTCGCGGCGTCGATTCCTTTCAAGCCGACTTCCCGGACCGCGGTACGCGAGTGTTCTTGCTGCAGCGCGGCCTGGGGCCGCAACCCAAGTAGCATGGCTCTCCAGAGCCGTGTGGTTTCCGTAGGGTACATCAAGCGGAGCGCCGATGTACCTTGGGATCGTTCATCATCAGAACCATCCAGCAACCGTGGCCTTGATCATAACGTTGCAAAATGCTAACAGTGCCGTGATCGCCCCCGAGAAGCTCCCGACGTAAGTCGGTGGGAGCAGTCCCGCCAACTCCTAACACCGCGGCGCCTCATCGAGTTCTCCCGACTCGCCGGCTGCCCGCCGCCGGAGGCGGCGGGC
>JAPLNJ010000574.1 GCA_026692885.1 Planctomycetota bacterium
AAAATCCCGGTCATCACCACTCACTCCGCGTTCAAACAACCACGCGCCGAGCTGGGCCAGACTCTGCCACCATAGTCCTGCAGCCGCCTCCTGGTCCCCACCTCCCTGCCGAAATCGGCTCCCTTTTCTGGCCCGGTCCCACAATCGGCCCACACACGCAGATCCTCTGGAGAAACGGGCTGATTCTGTGGGCCGGTTCTGGGGCGAGCGGGTGAAAACCGGCCCACGCGCCGGCCCAGAAAACCCGATGAAACCGAGGCCCTGGGAGGCTCACTGGGCCGATTGGGCCGGTTTCTGCGCACCATAGACCCCGGTGCCGAGGACGAACTCACGAGACTAAAACCCGCCTCGGCCCACGTCAGATTACTACGGGGCGTGGGGCCAGGCTTCCGGCCCCGGTGGAACCCGTCACCGCGTTCGCCCTGCCCATTCAGGTCCTACGAGCCTCGTCGCCGCGTGCCTTCGTGTCGCCCACACCCAGCCTTTGTCCAGGAGCCTTCATCGTGTCCCGACGTACCCGCAACCTGCCCGCGCCCCACCGTCGCGAACTCACAACCCCAGACGGCCTGATCACCGTGCCGCCCGGCAGTCCCAAGATCCTGATCCACACCCGCCAGGGTCGGTATGTTGGGATCTACTGCGACCAGCCTGCCAAGGTCCTCGTCATCGAAACCCAGGAAGATCCCCGGCGTGCGGCCCGTCAGGCGAACCTCGCCATGCTGGCGATGATCAGCCCGCAGACAAGCGTAAAGCTGGTGGGCGGCCACGGCACGTCCGTGGACCACGTTCTGGCGATGCCGTTCTACGATCCGTCGATGGGCGACGACCTCTGTCAGACGCTGCGCGCGCACGAGGGCGTGCTGGACGGCAAGTGGCCGGACATCTGGTGAGGCGACCGGACAACAAGACCCCGCAGGTGATGACTGTACGCCGACCACGAAAGCCCGAGGCATGCTCGGGCGCGATGGGGCGATCGACGACTGGCCGCAATAGCACGCCTGCGACACCCGCCCGATCTGGACGCCCTGGGGCTGGGGCATGGACCGGTCACGCCTGGCTTGGCTGCTGGCGAACTGGTGCACGGGCAACCCGAAGTGCTTCACGTGCAAGATCAAGTCCCAGTATCGCCGGACGCGGCGTGAACTATTCCCGGTGCTCAGCCGAATCCAGAATATCGGCTACGACCTGGGCGAGAATGGAAGGACGGCTGAGTGGTACAGGTCGAACCATCGAACTCCGTGGGTGGCGGGCAAGGGAGGGAATGGCGGGTTCCATCTGACCTGAGTCGTCGGGCAACCCCGAAGCGATCTTAGCTCCAGGATTCCTTCAATTTCAAGCGGATTGATACAGTGCGGCGGTTCGCGCGCGGCCACACGCAGTTGGGCACATTGGGCCGAATCAACCGTTCACTGTGTGGCCATAGGTGGCTCAGAGAAGCCAGCCCGATAAGCATCGAGCCACCGTGGTAAAACATTGACGCCGCCCACCTGAGTCGCTAGATTGCGCCCCTGACGGGGCTGTTCTTGACCCGACCGGAGTGGCCGGCATGCGCCGCACGCTCACGTCCGTGGAGGGTTGATTGCACGGCCCCTCGCCGGTGATAAAATTTTATCGAGCCGGTGATAATGCCGCTGATAAGCGTGTTATCACCGACTGAGCACGGGTAAATTACTGAAGTTCTGTCGCATAAGGGGAGGAACTGTCACGAATCCCTATGAAGCACCCAACGCTGTGGAACCGGGCGATACCGACAAGATGCCAACGCATCCGTCTGTGCCCACGGCGTCTCCATCCCTGTTTGCCGTCGCGTTAGCAGCTGCAGTCGTGGCCTTCACCTGCCTCGGTGAGTACTTGGCACTGGATTACTTCATTGTCCGAATTCGACCTTACCCAGATGAAGCACACAACTACGGTTGGACGCTGCTGTTGTTTCCCGTGTTGCCGACTCTGCTGTTGGTGATTGCACGACAGACGCGTTTTCAACAGCTCACGGCCGGACAGATCGCAGCGTCATTATTCCTTGGCTTTGTGCTCGCAATGCCCCTAATCGGGACGGTTGGAATCTGGTTTCACTTCGCAATCGGTGGTAGCCTATGATCCATCCTTAGAGAATCTGATTTCGATACTCACAGGATTCAGGGAGCGACAGAATCGGGTAGCCGGGCGGGTTTCCCCGCCCGGCCCCCACACCACCGTACATGCGGGTCCGCATACGGCGGTTCGATGAAGACTGAAAATCGGGACTCAGAGTAGCGTCAACACGACGGTTTCGGGGCTGGATGCACCGACCACCGCCGCCCTCAGAAACTCCGGGAACAAACTCAAGGCTGGTTTCTCGCTCGCCGCCGCTGCGGTTCGTCCCGGTCGGGACAGTGGACCTGCGGTCTCGTCACGTAGGCACGCGGGGTTTTGCCGCGATGCTGGCGCCGAGAGGTCCCCTCGCAGCGAGGTTGGCGATGGCTCTTCCTTGGACTTCATCGTTTGGTCCTTCCTGTCTCGATTGGTCTTCGAGGGTCAGTACTACGACCTCTGCTGACTCCTGCACCGCCCGAACCGGCTTTCGCCAGTCCGTTCCTCGCTTTCAGGCAAGCCTTACTCCTCGGAGCGGCGACGGCCCGCAGGCCGTCTGTGCAGGTCTCCCCGGATAAGAACGTGATCTGTCGCTGCACAAGCTCGCCATTTACCTGCGTGACGGTCTGGGAACGGCTTTGTGGTGTTGTGCCCACTCGCCTGGCCACGCCGGCCTTGTATGACGTTTCTGTACGTAGCCTTGCAGCGCTGGCTCCGGCTTCCTCCCCACGGTCGGTCGCCCGCCCGCAGTTGCCTTCGCCTTGTACTTTGTCAATCGGAGCGATCATTTGGTATACTGACCTCCTTGAGACTCCCAGTCTCGTACACGGGACTTTCACCCGATAAAATCACGCCCATGCCGGGCGTACACAAGGTCGTGCACCCGAGCGGCGGATCGGGGCGGAATCAGAATGGAAGGTCACTTGGCCGCCGCCGGGTGACGACTGTCGTTCGCCCGTAGAATACGAGGAAACGCGCCGTGGCTCCGGTCACCTCACTGCCAACCGAAAGTGACTTCGATCCACATGGCGGCGATCTCGATGCCCAATGTGCATGGCGCAACTTCGGGGGCCTCACGGTTGAAAAGGCAAAGGCCCGATTCAACGAGGCACCGGAAGTCTATCAGGAAGACTTCATGTTCATGGGGACCAACGCGTTCGTGTTTTACTTCCCGGTATTGGATGATTACCTCCGCAACGTACCAGACCAGGAAAACGACGGCGATTACCAATCGTGGGTCATTTCCCAGTGTATTCTGGCCCAATTTGAAGCCGATGCGATTGGAAGGCTACGAGCGCTAGTTCCGGCAATACTTGATCTGGCTCGGTTTGTTCGCGACAATGTACGACGATTCGGCTCTGATGAGGCAGAGCGGCAACGAGTTGCTGACGGATGGGTCGGTCTGTTGCACCAAATCGAGACCGTCGGCGAAGTTTAGGCGAACAATCGCGTGCACCGGAGCCGCGATCCGGTCCTCGAAAATGGATGGCGTCATCGGCGCGGCCCGGTGACGCGGGACGTTACGCTCTCGCAGTAGGATGCTCGTGGGGACCGTGATGTGACGAGTGAGACCGTCCAGAGCCGATGCGTTGGTGCACTCTCCGATGGGCGTCGTCGATCCCGGTACGCGCGTTTTTTTTACGCAGTCGCCTTGCTTACGTCTGCCGTCGCGGCGTTTGGACTGCTGGCTGAATCGCAGCTCTCGCCCCACGACTACGAATACGAATGGCTCACGTATGGGTCCAGGGGATTGGTCCCGGGACTAGCAGTCCTGGTTGGCTGGTCACTTGTGTGGCTGTGCGCGTCACGTCCGCTGGGACTCGCCAAGGTGGTCTGCGGGGTTGTTGTCTTGTATTTCGTCTGGACCCGGTTTGGCCCTGACCCATCGTGCTCTCGCGGCGCGGCTAATCGCCAGGAGTGCAGAAACAATTTGGATCGCATCGGACAGGCTCTGGCAAACTACCACGACGGCTACGGGATGTTCCCGCCGGCGTATTTGTCGGACGGGAAAGGCTTGCGGAACCACAGCTGGCGGGTGCTGCTGCTGCCGTTCCTGGGCCACGAACGGCTTTACGAGCAATATCATTTTGACGAACGTTGGGATGGGCCGCGCAACCGACTGCTTGCTGCAAAGATGCCGGACGTATATCGCTGTCCAAGCCGTTACGGTAAGCGGAATCCAAATGACAGGACCAGTTACTTGGCCGTGCTGGGACCACAAACGATGTGGCCTGATGCCGCGTCACGCCGACTTGCGGACGTTCCCGATGGCCTGGATGATACTCTGACGGTGGTCGAGGCTGATCCACGCGAAGTCAACTGGATGGAACCTCGGGATATTCGCGTGGAGGACGCAGTTCAGCTACTGGCGTCCGCTGGGCGCAGGCGTCCACACGCTCATGTCGGTGGTGGCAACATGCTGCACGCTGACGGCCGCGTTCACTTCCATTTGTATGGACGGCCAACGGCGTATTGGGCACCGTTGTTCACCGTCAACGGTGGAGACTTGCCCGCGGACGCCGCTCCTGACCAGACCCCGAATGGAGGAGGTTGGTCAAGACTGGCCATGCAGGTTCCTTACATCGTATTTCTGCTCATGTCCCTGCTTCCACTGCCCTGGGTGAGGATGGGACACGACCGCAGAAGCTCAAAGCGCGAAGTCAACGAACCGAGGAACTTCCCGCAGGAGGCTTCGGGCGGGTGATGGTGCCGATACCGCTTGTGGTCACGCAAGTGGAGCGTAACAAAATGTTGGACCGGAGTCGCGGGTCCGGTCCGGGAAAATGGTGAGTTGATCGACCGCGACCCGGTCAACATTGTCGTTACGATCAACTGATCGCGACACCTGGCCTGACTGCGAGATCTGGGTCATACCAATCCGGAGCGAACAAATGACGGCAGTTTGGCGAACCCTGTTGGTGGCGACCACTTTGTTGACGGGCGCTTCGGTGTCTCCTTGTCTTCTCCACGCCGAAGATGAACCGCTCTTTGCGCGGCCTTCCGATGCAGTGGTCGCCAAGGGAAACGAAATACTCGAACGGGTGAACTCCGAGACGAAGGCGAACGCACAGGAGTTGAACGCTTGGCCCTGGCCGGGGCAGTACTACGCGGGCGATGGAATAGGTTTCAATCTCCGGCTAGCGATTGCGCCGAAGGCCGGCGTTGTCTACTGGTGCGATAGCGATTTGGGTGGGCTTTACGAGCTGAACTACGGCTCATTCCGAGAAAAGGATGGATACATCCATCTGACTTTTGACAAAAAGGGCGTCAAGGATACAGGAAGCGCCGAGGGACTGCATCCGGTGCTGGTACCAATCCGTTGGGGAGATCGCCGATATTTGATCCCAGAAAACGAGATGATCGACTTCTGCAATCACATCAACAGCGGAAGCCAAAATGTCTCACGAGCGGCCCGATTTCTTAGACACGTTGACGACCGAGACAAGAAAACCGCTGGAATTCCCAAAGTCCCGCCGAGGTACCAAACGTACTTGCTCAAAGAGCCGGTCGATGCAGAGGTCACCTGGATTGGCAAAACGGTCATTCTGGAAAGAAAGGACAGATGGCCTCCCGGAAAACACCGAGTCACGAAAGTTCGGCTTAATCGAGGAAAGGGGGATGGCCTGCTGCCAGGCATGGAGTTGTTCCACCCGAAATTTCCAGATCTGCGAGTTCTTGACGTAACCGCATCTACATGTCACGCTGAGACTTCGGAATGCCTTCTGGCAAAAGAGGCTACCGATACGGACGATGCCAAGATGCCGCAGATCAGGCTGGGACTTCGGTATTCCACACGGGCTTCCGACTCTTCTGAGGACGGCAGTGCGAAGGAGTAGCGGATGAAAGGCACCACATCGCCAGCACTGTGATGATTGTGATCGTAATCGGGTAGCCGGGCGGGTTTCCCCGCCCAACCGCCACAGCGCCCGTCCCGCCGGCTTCCGGTCGTCTTGAAGTGGAAAGGGGCGGGGGCCGAGGGGCCAGTGCTCCGTGTCAAAGGTCAACGGATGTTGCCAGTCGCTCACAAGATCCCGTATTGGCAAATCGCCGTAGTGGTGGCCGTGGCCGCCTTGTGGCTTGCGGCCGCCACACTGCTTGTTCTTACGCGCGGAGATCCGGAGAGCTTCTTGCGGAGCGCGCTGGCAGGTTACGCGCGCGGCGATGCCTTTAACGACTTGAACCGCGTCTCCGTCCTGTTCTTGGTGGCTCACTCCTGCCTGCTTGTCGTTGCCATTGCGGCAGTTCGATGCCGCCGTTCAGATGTGCTGGCCGTACTCTTGTTGGGCCCGGCGATTGCCTTGCCTATCTGTCATCTTGGGCAGGAGTGGTCGGACCCCGAATGGTTCTTTGTGCCTGCTGTCTGCATGATTTGCTGGATGGTTAGTACCATCGTAGGTGTTTCCTATTGGATCGTCTCGAAGCTACGCCGCGATCGAACCCCGTAGCCGAACAGGTGCCAAGCCCCCAGGGCCCTTTGGCAGTCCGCCACCGTCGGGTTCCGGGCGTTTTGAAGTGGAAGAGGCAGGGGACGGCCGGGCCGTGGCCCTTGCCGGGTGGTACAATGCAAGTGGACGTACAAATCCGGCCAGGGTTAATTACAAAGTTCGGCAAAACCTGGATCTGAGCCCGAGGCCCGTGGTCCGGCGCGGCGAGGGAAAGCCGGTGTCGGCTAGGGAACCCGTAAGGTGCAAAAGATCAGCCGAGCGTTAGCTCCTTGGAAATTGGGTAGTTGGGCATTGCCACGACAGCCAAATCTCGGCCGAGGTCACGTGCTGGAAGAGCAGACCCGCGGTCGAAACCCGGGCCATTTTGCGGTGGCGGAATCTACCTCGACTCGACCGGCGCAGGGGCGAACGCCGCGATCAAGACTGCGGTGAGGCTCAGCGATGTTGGGTCACGCTGCCCGCCGGTAGTAGTACCGCAGCAAGCCGCCGAGCCGCTCTCGGCATTCGATCGCACCGGCAGCTTGGCCCACGTGCGATTCTGGTTCGATGAGCCGATTGTCGAGGCCCTGGTGGTTCCGCTCGTGGTGGTAGTGGGCGAGGTACGACTCGAGCACGCGGCGGAGCATGTTCTCGCCGAAGAAGATCATCCGGTCGACGCACTCGGACTTCACGCTCCTGACGAACCGCTCCGCAATGGCATTCAAGTTCGGGGAGTGCGGTGGAAGACGCACGGGCTTCACGCCGCTCTGTTCGAGGATCGACCGGAATGCCTCGCAGAACTTGCCATCGCGGTCCATGAGCAGGTACCTCTTATCGCGCAGGAATCCGTCTTCAAAGTTGGTCAACTCGCGGGCTATCTGCTTCATCCAGGCGGAATCGGGATTGGTCGTGATGCCCGCCAGATGCACTCGCCGCGTGGCCAGTTCGATGACGAACAGCACGTAATACGTGATCAGGCCGCCTTTGGTCCAGACTTCGACCGTGAAGCGCCACTCGGGCTTGGATGACGGGCGCACAGTGTGAATGACCAGTTGCTGCGGATCGGTGGTCATAACCTGGGTTCGGGGGTCATAACCCGGATTCCATAGGTTTCCTGCCAACCGCCACTATCGGACTTCCACGTCCGAATTTTGTCATGTGACGTTAACTGACGAACGAGAAAGATGTTGCGAAGAAATCCGAAAGGCCCGCTTGGCCCCGGAGTCATAACCTGCGGGTCGCCAGTTTCTAACCTTTCTTACGTGCCACCCGTTAGAGCTATGTTCCGGATGTCTCTGTTTGTATTTCGAAGAGGGTTGGCTTCCCTCAAGCGGACCGAACGGTCTTCGAACTGGACGGACTGACGGTTTCTTGACCCTTTGCCCTTGTCGACCGCCCTGGACATTCGATCGTCTGCGTTCAACGCCGCAGCCAGCAGGCTGTCACCGTCTTGCCCGCAGGGGTGCTCCCCTTGCTCCAGCAGCCCGTCCCGTGGTCAGAATCTCCGCAACACCTCCCAAATCGATTCCAACCTGACGAAGGTTCTTCAGTCCTATTCGCAGGCGGTTTTGCACGCCCCGAGTGCTAAATAAACAGGCCCAGAGCGTCATAAAACGTGCTCTTGGGAATGGTAGCTTTCGGGGGGATCCAATCGACCGCCCCAAAAGCCCCCGTAATCGGCCGCCGATGGCCAGTTGCAGGGTAACGGTACACAGGGTCGCTGCGACATCGCAACGGCCCCGGCGCCGTGACGCTGTTTGCCCTCAAGGTGATACGCTGAAAGTGCATGCCCCAGCGTCGTGCCCGTCGATGTGGCATCGGCTGCCGCGCTCGCCCTCGCCACGTGCGTGGGCGGTTGTTCTTGAACGACCGCCCGGCGTCGGGCGGTCCTGTCTTTCTTGACAGGGCCGCCCCGGCAGGGGTGGCCCCCAACGCTTTGGAGGTCATCCCATGATTGCACGTCCGAAGAGAAGTCCTCGACATCTGGCCGCGTCTGCCTGTGTGGCCAAGTTCCTATGCCTGCTGACCGCGATTCGGGAACAGGCCCGCTTCGCCTTCCGCTCCGAATCGCCCGAGCGTCGGCAGGATCTCATCGCGGAAGTGATCGCCAACTGCTGGGTCGCGTTCGTTCGCCTCGTGGAACGGGGCCTGATCGACGTCGTCTACCCAACGCCACTCGCCCAGTACGCGATCAAGCAAGTCCACGATGGTCGCCGCGTCGGTACGAAGTTGAATGTGCGCGACGTGTCTTCGCCGTATTGCCAGGCCCACAAACGGATCACCGTCGAGCGGCTGGACAAGTTTGACGATCGCAAGGGCGAGTGGAAAGAGGTGTTGCTGGAAGATCGCCATGCCGGTCCCGCTGAAACGGCTGCGGCCCGGATCGACATCGCGACTTGGTTCGACAGGTTGCCCCGGCGCAAACGTCGCATCGCGCAGATGCTGGCGAGCGGCGAGACGACCAAGCAGACGGCCCGCAAGTTCCGCGTCAGCCCGGGAAGGATTTCGCAGATGCGCCGCGAACTGCAAGACGACTGGCGGGATTTCCTGGGTGACGCGGTACTTGCCTGATCCCGCGTCCTTGAGCCTCATCGGCGCCGATATACGTGCCGGTGCCGCTGGAGTGAGCCACCGCCTCACCAAGCCACTCAATCACCGCCAGCTTCCACTCTCTCCCTTCAGAAACCGGCCCAATCGGCCCACGGAACTCATTTCCAGCGAGATCTCCCGCGTTTCTCAATGCTTGCTGTGGGCCGGTTCTTGGGCCGGTTTCGGCCCATTGCTGGCAAAACCGGCCCACGCCACCGGCCCACGGAGACCGATTTTCGCCGTATTTTCTGGGGTTCATGGCTTGGCGTGGGCCTAATGGGCCGATTGGGCCGGTTTCTGCGCCATAGGAGCCCGCCCTGCCGCGCAATAGACAGATTGCTGCCGGGATCCGACCCGTCGTTCCATTTCGACGATGGAGCTAATCCGCGCGGCTCCGCTGAATCGCGTTGGCTCGACAGCTCGCACAGTCGCCTGTCAGTTCGTTGCGTACCGCCTTAATTCCGACCCCAAATCCACAGTCACGGAGATCCAATCCGCATCGAGTCCCCAGCCTAGGTGTCGGTGCGCCGTTCCCGTCCAAACTCAAGAGGAGAAAATCGTCATGGCACAGTCGTCCACCAAACGCCAACTGTCGAAGAACCACCCCGCCCGAAAATCATGCGTGCGACAGTTCCTAAGGAACCCCAACCCCTCGAACAAGCCGTCGCGCTGCGCGATTCGCTGCGGACGGCCGTCCGCCCAGGCCGACGAATTGATCCGGGCACTGAGGCGGCAGAAACGTGAGGACCGGCTCGGGCAGACCACACTGCCTCGCTGAAGCAGTTACCGAAGGCCAGGACGTAGCCCCAACTACGCGGAACGGCCTGAACACAAAGCCCGGTCCTACATGGATCGGGCTCGTCTCTGAGCACCAATCTCTCCAAGTGAGGAACTCACCATGCCTTTGACCCTGAACGTCGGAGTCTCGAAGAAGGTCGGGCTGCCGGATTATGGCAGCGTCGGCGCGACCTGCAACGTCACGGTCGAACTGGACGCGACCCTGCTCCACACAGACCTGGAAACCTATCATCGCCATGTGCGCAACGCCTACGCCGCCTGTGCCCAGGCCGTCAATGACGAACTGGCTCGGCAGCAGGGACGGACCGGCAGCAACGGAAACGGCAGCAGCGAGCCTGCCGCGTCCTCGGCGCAGGTCCACCATCTTAATGGCAACGACCATCACGAGCCGGCCAACGGCAACGGCCACAGCGGCAACGCTCACACCAGCAATGGCCGCGGCAGCGGGCACACGAACGGTCGGCTGGCCACGGCTTCGCAAGTACGCGCCATCTGCGGCATCGCCAAGCGTCAGAAGATCGACCTGGCGGGGGCCTTGCAGGAACGCTTCGGTGTGGCCCGGCCCGACGACCTGTCGATCGGCCAGGCCAGCGAGTTCATCGACGCGATCAAGCCCCAGCCCAGCGGTGCGGGAGGGCGGCAATGATCGCCACCATGCAACACAACCCGGCCGATGTAGCTCAGAGCATCATCGGCCGGGACTACATTTCCTGGTCGGCAATCTCGACCTTCCAGCAATGTCCGCTCCGGTTCTTCTTCCGATATGTCGAACGCCTGCCGGAACCCACTGTTGCGGCCAGCCTGGTGTTTGGCGGTGCGATTCACGCGAGTCTCGAACATCATTTCCGTGAACTGCTCGACGGCAATCCGCCGCCCGACATCGGTACCCTGCTGGATGCTTACGATGACGCCTGTCAGGCCCGCGACGATGCGAAGATCGTGTTCGGCAAGGATGAGTCGCACGTGTCGTTCCACCAGTTGGCGGAGCGGATGCTACGTACGTTCCAGGCGAGCGAGGCGGCTCAGCCTGGTGGCAACATCATCGGCATCGAAGAAGAGTTCCGCGGCGAGTTGGTGCCCGGCTTGCCGGACTTGCTGGCGCGGGTGGATCTCCTGGTCGATACCGGCGCCAAACTGGTCATCACCGACTTCAAGACCTCCCGCAGTCGCTGGAACCAGGATCACGTCGAGGACTCGGCAGAGCAGTTGATCCTGTACGCGAATCTGGTACAGGAACTGTCGCCGGACAAGGACGTCGGCCTGCGGTTCGTGGTCGTTACCAAGACCAAGGAGCCCGTCGTCGAGCAGCACTCGCTGGACCTCGACCCGCAGCGTGCCGAACGCACCAAGCATGTCGTCGAGCGCGTCTGGTCGGCGATCGAGACGGGGAATTACTACCCGGCTCCGTCGCCGATGAGTTGCGGCGGCTGCCCATTTCGCGAGCCGTGCCGCCGTTGGTGCGGCTGACACCCACCTCGCCCACCTCGCCCAACTCGTTCACGTCGGGCCGCATCGCGAGGCTCAGCGTCGACGGGCGCCGGCATCAAGAAAATCCTCCTCTACACGCGAACAAAGGACAGCAAAATGAAAGACTTTCCCGAGGATCTCGCCGTTGCCATGATCGGTGGCGCGATCTTCGCTGGCCCGCTCCTTGGCTGGTGGCCCCTGGTTGGTGTAATCGCCGCTGTCGGCACTGCATTCTACATCACCTCCCGTTTGCAGAGATAACGCCCGGGCGCGGTGGCGACGGCCTGGGCGTCAGGCCCTTTGGCTTCGCGTTCCGCCGCCCCGAGTCCGTCCCGCCTGCGTCCCCGGCCATCGCGGCCGGGGGGCGGGTGGGACTTCATTCTCCCAGTCCTGGCTTGCCGCCTGACTGATTTCTGTTACCTATCAGCGAGCACGAATAGCAGGCAGCCCCGCGCGTTGCCAAACCTGTGGCGCGGGGACAGTTCCGGGGCCGCCCAACGGGCAGCGTCGAGGGCACGGCAACAGACTGCGCCCTGGGTAGCGCAAAGGGCCTTCGCCGGGGGGCAGCGTAACGGGGTAGCACGGCAGGGGCGCAGCGGGCAGCAAGAATGGCTGCGACGAGTGTAGCGCCGAGGGCAATGCCGAGGGCAGCGCCGAGGGCAGCGCCGAGGGCAGTAAGTCAGGCAGCGCAGCAGGCATCCCTCAGGCCCAAGACCGGCACGAGCTACGCTAGGATCAGAGCTGCTGACGGCTCCCGTATGTCGGGGAATGGCAGAACAAGCCGGTGACGCAGACGGCCCTGTGCTGCGGAACCCATGCTTGGAAAGTGGGTCTGCACGTCGCCATCAGGCCGATATGATCCCGATGTGTGCAGGACAGAAGCGGAAAGGGGGCCTGAAATCACCGCTGCTCGGGGAATGTGGCGAAACTGGATAAGCGGGGGCCCGGCTGCGCAGGGTGTAACACACAAGACGCTTCAGTCTGACTGAATCGCACCCTCATTGATCGCTGCAAGTGGCATACTTACCGTGAACTCGCCGAGGGTGTAGTGCCCCCGAGTCCATGCACGGGCAGGGCAAGGACACAGGTGCCGCAGGTCACCATCAGAGCCCAGGTGTACCTTCAGGTCGAGTTGCGGAACGCCAGAACATCGGTCGGCACGCCGCCTGTCCGGCCGCGATCTCGCGCTCCGACGACCGACTGCAAGCCAGGCAGGATGAGGCCACGGACCGAGGCTCGGAGCCAGGCTGGACCAGGGGCCGGAGAAGGGGCCGGAGAAGGGGCTGGAGAAGGGGCTGGAGAAGAGGCCGGAGAGGGGCTGGAAGCCAAGGTGGAACGGGGCCCGAAACCGGGCCTGGAGCCGGGCTGAACCAAGGTCTGGGAACTAGGCTGGCACGGGCCCCGTGCCAGGGTTGGACGCCTAGCTGCGGAGGAGGCCAGAGACCACGCCGCCCCCCAACGCCCGTGCCGCGGCTGGTGACCGCCCAGACCGCCACGGTATGGCCACGCGCGTGACCATACCGGGTGGTCATTTGCGGGGCAGGCGCGCTCGAGATCGGCGAGGGGCGCCCGCCCGGAAGCACTCATCGATCACGTCTAAACGCCTGATTCCGCGTCCTGCTCGTGGCCCGCCTCCTCGTACTCCTCGAACTCCTCGTACTCCATCCGCCGAAGTGGATCGGAGCCCTGCTGGCTCCAGAAACGCTGGCGTTCCTCGGCCAGCGTGTGCAGCTCCTCGACGAATTTCACCACGTCGCTGGCAAAGATGACGTTCGCCTCGACCTCGTACGAGCCGATGACGACGCCCTCCGGACCGATGTCGCGCCACTTGCGCGTGAGATGGCGGAGGTAGCGGTAGTGGACGGAGAGCAACGACGACATCCCGGGGCATGGGTTCAGCTCGTCGAGCATCCATTCTTTGGCCAGCCCTTCAGGGTCGAGGTGAGTGAACTGCGGGTTCACAAAAATCGCGGAAGGCTCCCACGACTCGGCGCCACGCTGACGTGGATACCAATAAAAAAGCACGTCTAGATCAACGAGGTGCGCACAGGGGCCTGGGGCGGCCCGGTCAGAGTTGAAAACGATTATCTCTTGTTTGGGGTCGGTAAGATCGCAGGAACTTTCCGAGGGCGAAGCGTGACGCCAGGCGGCGAGGGCCGCGGCGTTTACCCGGATCTGTCCGGTCTTGCTCTGGCAAAAGGGACATTCCGCGAGTGCCCTGAAACTCACAAGCCTTGATTGGGTCCTTGCTGCGGGATTTGATCGCGTCCTGCGGCGGCCGTCTGGCTGCTGCGGCGGAACGCGCGACGGCGCCCGGCGAGTGTCGTGAAAATCGGAAGGTCTCATTTCGGTCTCCTCTTCTAAAAACAGCACATGAGCAGGCGTTTAGAGAGGCCGCCTGCGAACCTCGTGTACGCATTTCTTTTCAGCTTTGGCCGGCCTTGCCAGGGTCTAGTGCCCCGCCCAAGCTCGACTCTGGCCGTACTCGCTCCGGGCTGGTGGGGGCTGGCTTCGTCACATCGTTGACGCCCTTCATCGCCACGACGGTGCCTGCTGCGAACTTGGGCGAGCCGTTCTCGCCGGTCGTGGCCTGCGGGTAGTACACCAGCCAAACAATGTCGCCGGTGGACAGCCGGTGCCCGGCCAGATGGGAACCGGGCGGGAGGTGGAGCTGTGACAGTTCAGCAGGGGTCAGCTCGCGCCGGTAGTGTCTGGCGCGGAGATTCCTGGCGAACCATTGTCGCTCCTTGTTGAGTCCGTGCCGCAAGAAGGCATCGACGACCTGGGGATCGGCGAGGGGGTGCGGGGTAATAAAGCGTTGAAGAGCTTCTTCGATATGGTCCATGCGAGTTCCTCGTGATTGAAACCGGTTAGGGAGTGCGGATGCAGTGTCGGACTTCAAGAGAATCGAGGCGGCGGGTGGGGCTCGGAGCATAGGCCGGGCTGTCCGCATGGGCCGGGCAGCCCATGGCTCGGAATCACGATATCTGCAAACGTGGGAGAAAGACTGCTGGAATGGATGGGACGGACGGACAGCCCTATATAAATAAGGGCTGTCCGACCCATCCATCCATGGCTGGGACAAATGGGTCGGCCGCCGACCCATTCCGACCCATCCGACCCATGGTGCGAGCCCCTGCTTGCCACTAGTCCTCATCCTCCTCACACTCGCGGTCGTCATCGTCGATTTTATCTGCCTCCGGTTCCACCAAACGGTATCCGTCATAGTTCCGGTCCCCGCCCTTTCCCGCGCCTTTCACAACCTCGCACGTCTCGACCTGCCCCCGCTGCCGCATGATCTCCAATGCACGCAGGACTCGTCCCTTGGAGATGCCGCTCCCGTCGCTCAAGACCGATCTGGTCTCGCCTTCCGAGCGGCTGCGGAGGACGTCGCGGATCTTCCCACAATCTTGGGCCAGTTGTCGTTGTTCCTTGGACGCCTTCTCTTCTTCCCGGCGTTGGGCTCTGGCCTCGCGTTCCACTGCCGCCGTAGACACGGAAACGTCCCAGCGGCGGCCCGTGAAATCGTCCTGCACCATGCCCTCGCCAATGTCCAGGGCCCAACACCCTGAAAACCCGACTGCACTGCCGACGTTGAGCCACAACCGGTGCTCACCTGTTCCCGGCTCGTATTTCTCACGACGCCCGACCAGAATCCACTGTCGAGCAAACTCCTGGACGCCCGCGAAAGCTAAGTTTTCCAGTTCCGGTGGTTGGTACGTTGGCTTGTTGTCCATTTTCGTGTGGTGGACCAACACGGGGGTTGCGCCTGCTTCCAAGCAAGCCTGGGTAACTTCGCCAAGGAGCGGGCCCATCTGGTAGATATTCGACGCCTGCACATTGGGGTTTCCCGCCAGCAGGCTCAGGTAGAGCGGGTCGAGTATGATCACATCCAACCCGTGTTCCTCAATCGCAACTGCCAGCTCCTGCACGTCTGCCGATTTGCTGAGATGCGGCAATCGAAAACTCCAAAACACGCCTAACGACTGCGGGTCCACAGACGCTGCCTTGCAGATCCGCCGAAACGTCTCCTTGATCGTCGCACCGCCGCTCTCGCCGCTGATCACCCCCACGCGAAGTCGCCGCGGGACCGGGAATCGTCCGAGGAAGGGAAGGCCACCGGACAGCGCAACGGCTAAAGCGATTGCCAGGTTCGTCTTCAAGTTCTTCTTGCCGCCGCCCAGGATGCAGGGTTGTCCTTCCACCAGAATCTGCTTGATCAGCCAGTTCAGTGGATAGTCGCGGTCCAGAAAGGTCGCCGTGTCGATGAAGCCGATTTCATCCGTTCCCGCGGACGAAGGCTCGACACGGTGGGCGAGAGTCTCCACTTTGCGCAGGAACTCTTGGCCAAGTTCCGCAAGGCCGCTATTCTTCGTCACACATCGTCTCCTGCTGTTGGAGTAGCCACGCCCGCGAGTCCTTTGCGCCGTCTGGTGGCAGCGCCCAGTGGGTAGGACGGCCGAGCTTCGCCCGCAACTCCTTGGCCACCTTCATCGCCGCGTCCTTGCCGGGCCAGCGGCCGTCCGACTTCGCGTCCAATTCGCCGACGACGATGATGTCCCGCTCGGCGGGAACATCGGCCAGAACTTCGACAAGATGGTCCACGCCCCCGGTAGCACACGGACGTCCGATGGCCGCCAACTCCATCGTGGTGAGTGCGGCACAGTCGGATGGCCCTTCGACGACGAAGATCGGTCCTGGCCAGTTCTGCCAACCGGTCGGCAGATAAATGCCGCGTTTGCTGCCCGTGATCGCCCTCTTGTCACCATCGGCCGCGCGCTTGAGAATCCCGATGACCTGTCCAGCTGCGTTGAATTCCGGGAACATGAAGCAGACATTGTCCCTTTCCCTAAGCACGCCAACGTGGAGCGTGCGGAGGGATGCAGGCGTGACGCCGAGGTGATGGGCTAGATCGGTTAGTTCCTTTTCGGACAGGGCGGCCCGGTACTGCTTGGCCATCGCGCCCCAGTTCTTCTCCGCTCCGGGCGCCGTCGCAAGCGTTGCCGTCCCCGTCGCACTGCCGGGCTTACGGACCTTCTTCGGCTTGTGTGGAGCAGCTGGGGGCTTGGCCCGAGTTGCAGCACTGTTCGTTTGCCGCTGAGGCGTGCCGTTCCTCGGAAACAGGTCCCGGGGATCCAGCTCCATCGCCGCGACAATCTCGTCGAACTCGCAATCATGGTGGCACGTCAGCAGGACCGTCCCATCGTCTCCCAGGCCGATCGAAAGGTGTTGTCCTGTATCCCGGCATGCGGGGCAGTTTGCCGTCCATTGTGTGCGGTCCACCTTTCGCGTTTTCCCCGCTGCGGCAAGTACGCGATCTATTGGCTCGCCCCCGCCCCCATCGGACTTCTTGTCGCGGTAGCGTGGTCTGGGCTCGAACTTGCTGCGTGGCATGGCCGGAGCCGCTGGCTTGCTCGCACATCCGTTCTCTCGGGCTTCGGCGATGTTGTCGCGGCGATACGAATCGTTTACAGTGGACATAGGTAGCGGATCCTTCCGTGTTTCCACCGCACCGTTGCCGAGCTTCGCGGGTCGGGCACTGTGCGGTTTTTTGTTGCTTGGTCAGATTGAGGTGAAGTCCTACAGCCCTTCCTGATCCAGCCTCACCTCTACGGCATCGGTCGGCCCTGTGGGCAAGTTGGTTCTATTGTCCGGCCGGGTAACGCTGCTCCGAGTACGCTGACTCGATTGTGGTCAAAGCACGCTCAGCCTCGCCGTGTTTCAGGACTTGCCACCGGCCTCCCGCCCTGTCGCGTTTAGCCCGAGTGTCTCCTCTGCTCGTTTGATGCACAGCTCGCGTTGGCGGGGCGTCCGGATGGGGCGGGACTCACCGCTGGCGGCCGCGGTCACCTTGTCGATCCAGTCTTGGACAGCGGAGGCAGTCGTATAGCGACGTCCCCCAACTACTACGGTGGCGAGACGGATGCCCTTGATGCCCCGACGCCACCATCGCCACCAAGTCGAGTAGGACGGCCTGGACCGGTCGGGCAAGTACCTCTTCGCGGCCTCATTGAACGTGAGGAGTCGATCTTCTTCAGCCGGTCCACGGTGATCGGTTGATTCGTTGAAAGTGAAGAGTCGCTCGGGTGTGATGTCAACAGACATGGGATACCTCGCAAGACAATGGAAGTGTCTGCGAGGTATTGGACCCGATGGGTGTGTGGCCCGTCCAAGACGAGAACTGACGTGATCTAGCCAAAATCAGGCGTGATCCGGCCACAGTTGCGAGACGAGCGATGCAGGGAGCAGGTTCGATATCGGAATCCTGCTGCCCTTTGCATCCTGTGTCTCGATCAGATCGCGAATAGGTTTGGGGATAGCCGTCTTGACCCGATTGGGTCGCACTCCGTCGAGACAAGCGTACCTGTCGGCGAGGTCACTGGCCCCTTGCCAGTCTCCCATCGCATCAACAAGAGCCGCCACGTAACAAGCCGCTTCCTCGCTATCTAACCTGTGGAGTTCTTCGTCAAGAAACGCTAATCGCATATCTATGTCCACCCTCAAGCGAAGAGCGAACGGCTTTGTCTGGATTTCCACGACAGGCCAAGCGGACTCCGTCCTGTCTTCCACCGACTCCGGTGAGTGGTCTGCACTCCCAGCCTCATGGCTAGAAGAACTAACTACCGCTGGAGGCAGTAGTTGGACGGCGTTGACAAGCCCTGCCTCAGTTCTGTACCACGGCTGGTACTCGTCGAAGTTATACGACAGCAAACGCCGGGTCGGGGCAGTGTCCTCGGTGCACGGGAAAAGTTCTTCCTCACTGGTCCCCGTTTCCGAGAAGAGCTGTCTCAATTCGTCCGGGTCGCACCACTGCCAGATCCACCCCTCCGTGTTCTCGACGTTCAGTTCGAGTTCTCGATTACCGAGTTTGAAGCATTTCCTGATTGATCTCTGGCGAGGGGGAACCCATGTCCCGTCCGAAATCCGCATACCGAGTTCAATCCAGGCGACATGATTCGCGCCGTCGCCATCGGCAACCTCTACAGTCTCGATGATTCGGTCCTTCAACCGTTGCAAATTATCACACAGCTCTTGATGACCAGCGTCGTCGTCCTGCCGACTGTCCAATGGCGAAGCTGCGCCTTTCTTCAGAAGACGCAGGCAGTCCCGAATCAGAGCTTTTACTGCTTCTAGCGTCCCCTCGTGAATCGCGATCGTCTTGGCGAACTGCCGCAAGGCGTAATTGAGGTCTCGAAGTGACTGCTTTGCGAACCCGACGTCATCGGGACCGATGGAAGTACCCTGCGGCCCGTAAGGCCGCCCGGTCATGGCTCGCCGGGTCAGTTCACGACACTGTGTCAAACGCAATCCAAGCCGATACAGATCCAGTTGTGATGAGGTTGGCATCTTGCACCTTAAATGGGGCCGCCCGCCGCCAGCGTCAGGCAAGGTGCCACCGGACGCTGGCGGAGGGACACGGCGGTGATCAGCCGCCTAGCCCGCAGTCGAGCTATTTTACGTCTCGGTGGCCTCGTGGCTCAACACCCAGTCGTTGGAGGTCATCCGAAGCCCCCGAATTGTTCCACGTTCAGCCTGTCTTCCGCATCACGTCTATCGCGAGGGACAGGTTCTTCTCCGCGTACCGCTCCGTGGTGTCAGGCTTTGAATGGCCCAGCGTGACCTGGGCTGCCTCGAAGCCGAACAGCTTTCGGATCGCCGTTCCCGCCGAGTGACGCAATCGGTTGGGCGACCAGTGTTCCACCCCAGCCTTCTCGCAGCCAGCGCGGACGGCGTGGCCATACGATCGAGTGGTGTACCTGTTGCCCGGCTTCTTCCGCGGCTTGCCTTGGGAACGATCCATTTGACTGGGCTGAACCTTGGTCTTGCGGTTGGTCCGTAACTTCGCCTTGCGCTGACGCTCGCTGTCCGCAGGCGAGAAGCAGTATGCCTCCTTGTCCCGTAGCAGGTATCGTCGCAGGACGTCCTGCCCTTTGGGGCCAATCGCAATTACCCGCTCCTTGCCATGGTGCTGCGTCTTGTGGGATTCCGGCCGGTAGAGCCAAACGTCCCCGGTGACATCCACGTCACAAGGGCGAACAAGGCAGACCTCAATAGGACGGCAGCCGCTCAGTCGCTGTAGCCGCACCATGTCGGCCACCACGTCTGGCAGGCTGGGCAACGTCTTCTCCACGACTTCGTCAGCCACGGGTTTGACCGGCTTTGTTTCCCGAGCTGCCGTCCGGCCCGCCTCCAACCCAGCGACAGTCGCCAAGGCGGTCACGACGCTCGCAGGAGCCAGTTCCTCGGAAACGGCCCAGCGAAACACTCGCTTGATTTTCGAGATGCGACTGTTGATGACGTTTCGGCACAGTCTCGCGTCGATCATCTTCTGCCGGACCGCCTTCAAGGCTAGCGGCCCAAAGTCCCGCACAAACGTGCGGCCGTAAAGCTCGCAAACGGGCTTGATGGCAACCTCGATGTTCTCCCACTCCCCCGTGGGCTCGCCGTTCTTGCGGTAGTACCCGATCGCGAAATCCTTGAAGTGGGCCACTATCTCCACGACGGTCAGGTCCGACGCGTCTGGGCCGCGTGTCGGCAGCCTGCGACCGGCTGCGATCCACTCGGTGATGATGCGGTCGTACTCGACCTTGCTGGCTTCTGAGTTCCAAGGCCCCAGGTAGAAATCCTGAGCCTGAATTGTGACGACCGCCTGACCGGAAGCCCTATGCTTGCGGTACTTCGGGACGGCGTGTTTGAGTTTGGGCATGTGCGACCCCTTGAGAAGGATGGACCGACCCAAAACGGTATTTACCGTTTTGGCTTCGGCCATCGGGGCCGCACTGCTGACCGCCAGCAGGTGACTAAGTGATTTATCTGGAAGGCTTTACATTCAGTGGAGACGAGCGGGCTCGAACCGCCAACCCCTAGCTTGCAAAGCTCCACAGGGGTAGTTTCAAACGATACCAGCAAAGGACTTGCGGCGCCGTGCGCTCGGGTTGGTACCCTGGTTGGTACTGGCGACGCTGGAACCGAAAACGGCAGTCTCGAAAGCCTAGCGGCGGGACTGCAGGCCCTTGGGCCGGATGCCCTCGCGAAGTTGGCCGCGCTCCTGAAAGGCGGATAGCATGGAGGCGTCGCCGCGGGTCCTCCCAGTGGCCCCCAGCGCGAACCCATCCGCACCCGCGGGCCGTCCTTTTCGCGCATGTACGACTTGTTTTCGGGTTACTACTACCAGGTGCCTTATCGTCAGGGCGCGCCCCGCACACACAGTCCGCGGCGGGACAGAGGGGAGGGGGGGGCGATTTTCTGGCGCGAGGCGCCGGCGGGTACCGTCTGCCGTCTCCCGCATTTTTGCAGCAATATTTCACTCGCCAAAATCTGGTAGAGATGCCTGCAACGGGTCCCTGACTAGGATGATCTGATACCACTTCGCGGCCGTGGCCGGCTGCCGAGCCATCCACCTGGGTGCCGTCCAGGAAGCGGCCGTTGGACGCGGCCCGTGGTTGCGGTGCCGATCGTGGCCGTGGTGCTGATCGGTCTGGAGATCCTGCCCAGCGTGGCCGCGGTGCTGATCGACCTGCAGGCCCTCGACTCGCGGCCGTGGCCCTGGTTGCCGTCCAGGAAGCGGCCGTTGGACGCGGCCCGTGGTTGCGTCGCCGATCGTGGCCGTGGTGCTGATCGGTGTGGAGATCCTGCCCAGCGTGGCCCCGGTGCTGATCGACCTGCAGGCCCTCGACTCGCGGCCGTGGCCCTGGTTGCCGTCCAGGAAGCGGCCGTTGGACGCGGCCCGTGGTTGCGGTGCC
>JAPLNJ010000575.1 GCA_026692885.1 Planctomycetota bacterium
CGTACAGAATTCAAAATTGGCGGACAAACCACTCTGACTTGGCAAAGTCGCCAAACCGCCAATTTTGAATTCTGTACGTCTGAGCCCTCGCGGCAAGCCCCGTCCAGGCGACAACATTAAACCTCATTCTTGCCACTCCCATCGCAAAAAACCGTTTGGTGCTAGTAACGGTGGCCGAAATAACTTCCCGATTTCCGGCGCGGGCCAAGGGGGCGATACCGGGGACGAATCGAGTAGCACGGATGGCAAAGCCGGGGCACGGATGGGCAGCGAGGTGTCGGACAATTCGTGAAGATGCTGGGGTCTTCATCCATGCCCCGGCTTTGCCATCCGTGCTAGTTTTGGGTTGCGGGCTTCCGGCGTCCTCTCAACCCGTCGAGCATCGCAGGATGGAAGGTCTGGGTCCCATCAGGTTGGGCCTCGAACCGTTCTGGGAGATCCGGAAGTCATTTCGGCCACCGTTGCTACGGGCCAGGCGCGAGCTGCTCGAAGAACAGCAACTCGGAGGCCCGTTCCCCTTGGAGCGTGACGTCGATGCCCGTCGCCAATTCATCACCGCGCTTGTCCACGGCGGGATTGGAGCCGTCTTCAAAAGTCACGCGGTAGCGAGTGTCGATCGGTAGGCCGCGAAGACGAATGGTCATCGTCTCCGGCTGAGCAGCCGGTTTGAAGATATACACCACGCCGGTCTTGGCTTCGGGATCGTAGTACTCGATGCCATCCCAGTGCTTGCCATCCGGCCGAGGGAAGATGTGGTACAGGTCGGCCTGTCGAATCAACGGTCGGAGCTTGGTCTTGTAGGTGCTCACCGCTTGCTTGATGGCGGCTTGCTGCTCGGCGGGCCAGACCGGGCCGCCGTTGCCACCGCGGGGAGCGTCCGGGTGCCAGTAGGCGGCGCCCAGCGCGGCCGAGCGAAACTCGTAGACCGAACCGGTGGCCTGCCACTCGGCCCAGGAACCGCACAGGGCCGCCAACTGCATCGGGTGCAAGGCGTAGGACGAATCGTAGAACGATTGCCGGGCGTCCAACGGGTAGTAGCGATCCTGATTCTGAACTTTGAAACAGCGGCGGAGGATGCCGTAGTCCTTGATCCGACCGCCGCCGGAGCAGTTCTCGTAGGAGAAGTTTTCCACCTCGGCGTACAACGAGTCCAGCACTTCGTAGTAGCCCTTCGTCTGCCAGTAGCCCACGTCCTGAGCATTGTGGGCGCGGGTCCCCGGTCCGAAGCCGCCGGTCTGCAGCACATTGCCGTCCGTACCGTCGGAGCGAAAGAAGTCGATGCGGAACTTCTCGTACAGGTACTTGGTATCGTCCCGGCGATGCTGGATTCCCTCGGCTGTGGTCATCGGCGGATTGCAGTTCCAATACAGCCCAAAACGCAGACCTGCGGCGTGGGCCTGGTCTCTGGCCGCCAGCATCCCCTGAGGCCAGTCGACCAAGTCGCCCACCGGCGGGTGCGGTTTATGCGTGGTGTCGCCCTGCCACCAGCCGACGTCGAGCACCACTTCCTCAAATCCCAACGGCGCGATCTGATCAATCAGCGGGTAGTACTTGGCTTCGACCGAATCCCAACTCCCTTGGCCTTTGCCGGTGGCGGCGAAGGCATTCCATTCCACCTTGGGGTACGTCGGATCGTTTCTCAACGCGGCCGGCAGGCTGTGATTGAACAGATACTTGTGCAGACGGTTGGCCGCGTCGTCCAGATCGCCCGTGTACGCTCCCAGAAAGGCGGGCGGGACTTGAAATGTCTCACGGGGGGCCAACTGGGTCCGGAAATCGCCGCGGTTGCCGGCCTGCAGGAAGACGCCGCGGGCTTCCGGATCGCCAGCCAACGTGAGTCGCCCGAGGCTCCATTCCCAGCCCAAGTACAGGCCGTGCTTTCCGTCGGCGTCCACGGCCACGAAAGGAATCCAGTCCTGCTCCTCGGAGATGCGCAGCGTCTTGCGGTATTGTGAGGTCAGGGCCTCATGGTAGACGCCGGTGCGATCCGGCAGAGAACCATCATCGTTGATATACCAAACACTGGTCTGATCGTTGGGGCCGACGGCGTGCAAGGCTAGGCTTTCCTGCCTGTAGATCGTCACGGGTTGCTCGGCCTGGTTACTGATGAACATGGTGTGGCGAATCGGACCGGGGCCGCGGCGCGCGTGCCACACGGATTTCAACTCCAACGCCGGATGCTGATTCGTGAACCGGAGCGTCACCTTAGTCCCCTCGCCCTGATCGACCGTTCCGTCTTGATAGACCCAGTCCGGACGATACGGGACGCCCGCCATGTCCACTTGTTCCAACAGGGGAAATGCTGAGGGCGCTGCGGTCCAGTTCCAGTTCGTGGCCAAGCTGCTCAGTTCGAACAGACACAGTTTGTGATCGGCGGTGACGCCGACAGTCAACCGCGTGTCGTCGGTGGCCAACGTCCACGCTTCGCGGCGCGCGCCGACCTGCACTTCGGCAGCCCACGGCGTTTCCGGAGTTGGTGCGGGGGCGGAGGTCGCGGGCTTGGCGAGCATGTCGGCGGTGCGCGTCTCGAACTCATCCAGCCAGAGGCTTCGGCCATCGGCCAGTGTCACCCGCGCTTCGCCCCAGTCGGCGTGATCGGCCCAGGGACCATCACCGGCATCGGTGGCCCGCAGCAGGAACTCACGGGCTCCGTCGAGATCGACAGCAAGGCGTGCCGGCTCGTCCCCGCCGCGCAAGACCGCCGACTTCACGACCGCCTTGCCGCCCACCTCGACGACGAACACCACGCTGCCCCGCCCACCCTTGGTGTCGCGGTTGTGGTCCACGCCGACCAGGGCCTCGAACCGTTGTCCGGGTACGGGAAGACGCACCACGATCTCACTGTGGGCATGCGATCCCAAACCGCGGGGAATATCTTGCGAGCCGATCCGCAGGGGCGTCTTCAACACCGACTGATTCGGAATGAACTCGCCGTAATCCTGCCGGCGGACGTCAAGTTGTCCACGTTCCAACGGAGCGGGCTGCCCCGTAGCCGGCTTGGCTGCCTGCCCCGCGGCGCCCACCGTCACGAGGAAGAACACGACGGCAAATATCGACGAATGCACGTGGTTTGCCTTGGTTGCCGAAGTCATGATTCGAGCTCCATGTTCTTCGCTTTCAATCCTGCCGGTAGCCAGACAAGCAGGTTGACGGAAATCAGGCCTTGACGGCGGGCAATGTTCATCGGTGTTACTCGCGATCCGGGAGCGCTGACTCCCGACAAGTTTGACGACCATCGGCGCCGGTGACAAGAGCCATGTTGAAACGGCCCCCAAGGACCTTCGACAACGGATGGCAGGTGTTGCACTGGATCGTCCCCAACGCCTCGGCTCGGTCGTCCCAGAGCAACCCACCGCCAGCAGATTACTCCGCGTCGGCGGCCTCACTCACCGGGAGCGTCACCCGAACCACAGTCCCCTGCCCCGGTTCGCTCTTGATACTCAATTTCCCGTCGAGAAGCCGTGACCGCTCGCGAATTCCTTCCAGGCCGAAGCGGTTTTCCTGAACCGTGCCCTGGTCGAAACCGGTCCCCCAGTCTCGGACCTCCAAGGTCACCTCGTCCCCTTCTTGCGTGAGCGTCACACGGACCTTCTCGCTCTGGCTGTGTCGGCAGGCATTGGTCAGCGATTCCTGAGCGATGCGAAACAGGGAGTTCTCCAGCGTCGGATTCAGCCTCTCGAACTGGACAGCATGCCGGTATTCGATTTCGGGTGCCGCAGGGATTGACTGCAGTTGCGCTGCCACGTCGGCAATCGCCTCCACCAGACCAAACCTGTCCAACACGGGCGTCCGCAGCCGGTTCATCACCCTGCGGAGTTCCGACGTGGCCTGATTCAACGCTTCCATTCCGTCACGATAGGCAGCCGCCCCTTTCGACTTCCGCCCCTTGGGAGGCTGCGATTCAAACAGCATTTTGGCCCCTAGCAGCTGCTGAGCCACCCCGTCGTGAAGTTCGTAGGTAATCAGGCGACGTTCATGGTCGATAGCCAGCACCATGCGGCGGAGTGCCAGTTGTTCGAATTTCACTTTCTCCTCAGCCAGTTTACGATCCGTAATGTCGCCATGAGAACCGACAACTCGGCACGCCTTTCCTTGCTCGTCACGAACAACGACGGCGTGTGCCATGATCCAGCGGTAAGATCCATCCTTGTGACGCAGCCGGTACTCGGCTGTAATAATCGATGACGTGCCCGCCAGGAAGTCTTCGAGGAACTTAGTAACCCACTCACGCTCATCGGGATGAAGCAGCCGGACCCAATCCTCCAACCGGTCGCCGATCTCGTCTTGTTCGTAGCCGAATAGTGCCTTCCAGCGGGGCGAAAAAAACAATGTTCCAGTGCGGATGTCCCAATCCCAGATGCCGACCCCCGCTCCCCGCACAGCTAATTCGTATCGCTCTTGGCTTGCTTGGAGTTGCTGGTAGCTCTGACGCAAATCCTCTTCGACTCGCTTGAGTTCGGTGATGTCCGTAATCATGGCGGCGGTACAGAGCAGTTCGCCGTTGTCGTCATGCACGGGGAAGATTGTGTGGATCGTCGGGTGCAGCTGGCCGTCAGCGAAAGCCAGCAGCTGTTCCCCTTGCCAGTGTTCCCTCCGACGCAGGGCCGGAAGGATCTCCCGCTCCCGCCGTGGCAGGTAGTCGGCGGGATAGTAAGTTGACAGATACTTGCCGATCACGTCGTCAGGGCTTTGCGCCCCGAACAGCCGAGCCAAGAACGGGTTGACGTAGGTGATCTGGCCGTCCACGTCGGCCATGCCAAAACCTTGTGTGGCAGCTTCGACAAACCGGCGAAACATTTTTAGCTCTTCCTCAGCCCGCCGCCGCTGTTCTATTTCCTTCTTTAGCAGTTTGTTGGCCGTGGTCAGTTCAGCGGTACGCTCGTTGACCTTCTGTTCCAATTTGTCGTGGGCCTGCCTCAAAGCGGCTTCGGCTTGCTTGCGTTCGGTGATGTCTCGCACGATGGCCCACATGGCGGCGGGTTTGCCTTCGCTGTCGGTGATGAGGAATGTCCGCAGCTCCACGGGGAAGACCGTGCCGTCCTTCCGCCGATACTCCTTCTCGTAGATCTCCGAGCACCCTCGTGGAAGAATTTGTTCTTGGACGATCTGGGCCTCGAACGGACGCCATTTCTCCGGCGTCAGGTCCGTGTAGCGAAGGGCGGGGAGTTCTTCCGATTCGTAGCCCAGCATTTGGCGATAGGCGTCGTTAAACTCCTGGATCTGGCCGTCCATGCTTACGCTGACGAAGGCGTCCATCATGCTGCGATGCAACTGGCGATACTTGGCTTCGGATGCTCGGAGTGCCGCTTCCGTCCGTTTGCGGTCGGTGATGTCCTCCGCCAAGGAGGCGAACCCGACGACCTGACCTTCGGCGTTGACCAGTGGCGTGTTGTACCACTCGCACAGAATTGTCCTGCCGTCCTTGGTGACATTTTCATTGGTGCTGCGTTCGCCGCCCTTCTTGGCACGAAGATCCGCCCACAAGGGATCGACATGTTCACGGACTTCGGGCGGGACCAGAAAGGCGAAGTGACGCCCAAAAGCTTCTTCTTCGGTATAGCCGAAAACACGTTTCGCCCCCGGATTCCATTGGGAGACCCCAAGTTGCAGATCCCACTCAATCACGGCCAACGGCGTCTGTTCGACGTGCAATCGCATTTTCTGCTCCGACTGCCTGACGGACTCCTCGGCCCGCTTCTGCTCGGTGATGTCTCCGAACATGCCGATGTCGTGTGTGGGCCTTCCGTCTGCATCGAAGATCATCGTCGCGGCCAGTTGTCCCCAGAACACTTGACCGTCTTTGCGCACATAGCGTTTGTCGATGGTGTAGTACGGGATTTCGCCACGCAGACTGCGTAGTATAAGCTGGCGATCCTGCTCCAAGTCATCCGGGTACGTCACGCCCGCAACGCCTAATTCAAGGAGTTCGGGTTCCGAATAACCCAACATGTCACAAACTCGCTTGTTGACGTGCTGAATACGAAGGTCAGGGCCAAACATGGCAAAACCGAGCGGCCCTTCCTCAAACACTCTGCGGAAGCGTTCTTCGCTTTCTCGCCGTGCCGCCTCGGCCCGCTTGTGGCCGGTGATGTCGGAGACGATGCACACAAACCCGGTGAGGTCTCCCTGCGTGTTGCGAACGTAGTTCCAATCGACACGGACATCGAACAACTCGCCGCTTTTCTTGATGTTCTTGGCGAAGTACGGTGTGGGGGCGGGCTGCTCCGCGACGAGATGCTGGAAGTACGTAGGCAGGGATTCCTTCTCTGGTCCAGGGGCGAGTTGTTCCCAAACGTAGGTACCTAGTAGTTCGTCTGCCGGGAATCCGGTCAGCGTCTCTTGTGGCGGATTCACATAGGTGATCCGGCCCTCGGTATCACACCCGTGAATCCCCAGCGGAGCTACCTGAAACAGAGCCGCTGCCGTCCTCCATTCCGGCAAGGCACTTGCGTCGGCAATCTGCCCCCGCAACTGGGCCAGTTCCTCGATCAGTTGTTCCCTGGTCTTGTCCTGGTCGTTCATCACTCACCTGTTGTTTTGCTTCCACACCTCGCAACGCCAGTTGCGATCTTACAGTAATCTCGCCGCTTGCGGGAGGTTCAGGCTAGGGCGAGGCAAAGTTGGGGTTGACCTGGAAGATTAGTACGGTGGCAAGGGCGAGAGCCTGTTTCGCTGTTTGCCGCGAAAGGGCCCACATGACAGCTCGAGACAACGCCCTGATCCTGATCCACACGTTTTCGCCCCGATAGGGGCAGCCACATAGCGTCCGCGCAGGAATTCTTGCAATACTTATTGATGCGACGATCCTTACTGGCCGTCGGCACAGGGATTGCTTAGAGATCGTCGACTCTAGCACCTTCCTGCAAGGAGACTGGACGATGACGACTTTTGGCTCAGCCGCCGAGTGGTGGCGGGACGCGGCCAGCGACCGCGGCCTACAGCTGATGGACCAACACGTGGCCGCCGACGCCGACTGGGACACCGCGGCGAAAACGGGAGCTCAGGATTTCGACCGGGCCCTGCAATTGACGGGGATGCCCACCGGCCCGCAGTGCACTGCGTTGGAAATCGGCTGCGGCGCAGGCCGCATGACCGGGGCGTTGGCCCAACGCTTTGGCCAGGTGGTGGCCGTGGACGTGTCAGAGGCATTTATCCAGCTCGCACGTCAACATTGCCGCAGCCGCAACGTCACCTGGCGTGTCAGCTCGGGCCGCGATCTCCAGGCGGTGACCGCCGATCAATTCGACGTGGTCTTTTCCTACGAAGTCTTCCACTACCTGGAGACCACGGTTCTGGAACGCTATATCCAGGACGTGTACCAAGCGTTGAGAACCCGGGGCGTCTTCGTCCTGCAGTTGAATACCGAACCCCTGCGATTGCTCACCCGAGCCAGCCTGTTGGTCCGGTACGGATTACATGGGTGCGGAAAAAAGTACTGGCGTGGCTGGCCGACCTCGCCCCATTTCATCCGCCACACCTACTCTGCCGAATGCATCGCAGAAACACTTCGCCGCCATGGATTCCGGGTCGAGAAACTGCTCCGGCCCGGGACGCGGCAGACCTGGTTTGTGGCGGTGAAGTAACCCGCTGATAAGGAAATACCCATGCTCGCCCTTGTCGAAGATACCGCAAGCCGAATGCACGCCACCGACCTTCGCGTCACCGACTTGACGACAGTCGCAGAAACTCAGCCAGAGCTGGTCAGCCAATGGCGCGAGTTGGTCGAGTGCAGCCCGGAAGCCGCCATCGAACTGCACCCGGATTTGGTTCTGGAACCGGCAGCAACCGGCCAGCGCAGATCGCGCGGGCTACTGGTCCACGCTTCGAGCGAGGAATCCGGTCTTGCGCAACTGGCCGTACTGCAGGAGAAGCTCGTGCGGCTGCCCTTCCTGCGCGGGATTCCCGGACGGCTGCCGCTACGCGGTTTACGGTTGGTTGGCAATCAGGTACTCGGTGCAGATGATGCATCGACGGCCCGCACCGTTATCGCCCGCTTCGAAGCGCTGCTGGCAGCTCCCGCCGGCGCCCCCGATTGCATCCTGTTTGAGGATCTGGAGCTCGACTCCGCCTTGTGTCGTGCGGCCGAGCAGACGAGTCAAGCCCGAGCGCTGTGGCTGGCCGCACCACAAACCCGCTGGGCCTTGCGATTCCCGGCGGAGGCCCCTGCCTACTGGAATCAGTTCTCGTCGAAAACGCGCTACAACTTCCGCCGGACACAACGCCAGCTGGAACACACGTGGTCCGCGATCCGTGAACCCGCGCAAGTCGCGGCGTTTCTGGCCGAGTCGGCCAGTATCTCGCAACAGAGCTGGCAGGCCAAACGGCTTGGCGTCCGCGTACAATCCGATGACCTACAGGTGCGGCAATTCACGCACTTGGCCGAGTTGGGTGCACTCCGCTGCTATCTGCTCCGCAGCCAAGATACGCCGGTGGCTTTTGCAATCGGCACGCAATGGAACGGCCGGTTCAGGCTGGAGGAGATCGGCTACGACGCCGCCTACGCCAAATTTTCACCGGGTACGGTACTGTTGCTGCGGATGCTGGAGGATATGCTGGCCTGTGACGCGCCGGAATGGCTGGACTTCGGCTTCGGAGATGGAGATTACAAACGACTGTTCGGCAACCACCAGACGAGCAGCGGCACGCTGCTGCTGGTCAGCCGCCGACTCTGGCCGACCCTGGCGACGGGGCTGAACCGAACCGGGACGTGGCTGGAACAGACCGCCCGCGCCGGCCTGCGTCGCGGCGGATGGGCTGGCTGGCTGCGAAAGATTTATCGCCACTAGCCCGATTGATGCACGTAGGGTGGGCTGTGCCCACCAACTACAGCTGCTTGTGGTGGGCACAGCCCAGGACGATGCAAAGTTGGGGTTGACATGGGGAATTGGCACGGTGGCAAGGGCAAGAGCCTGTTTCGCTTCTTGCCCCGCAGCGGCGCACATGACAGATCGGGACAACGCCCTGGTCGTGATCCACAGGTTTTCGCCCCGATAGGGGCAGCCACATAGCAGCCCAGGGCAGAGCGGAGCGGCGTTCGCCGCGTAGCGCCGCCCTGGGTTATGAGAGCCTTGAGAACACTAGCCCTGAAGGGGCGAAACAAGCCTTGGTCACGTCTGACGAACGATGCGAGTTAGAGGAACCGCCTTGTTTCGCCCTTTCAGGGCTACCATGCTGCTTCGAACCCGTACCCAGGGCGTCGCTCCGCGGCTGTCGCCGCTACGCTGTGCCCTGGGCTGATTTGTTTTGGCCCCTGCGGGGCGAGAAAACCAGGAACATCCACCGTCTTTGCCGCCCAATTTCCGTAAACAATACCTGCCCGATTGCTTTCCTGCACCAACCCCAACTTTGCATCACCCTAGGCATAGCCCACCCTACATTAAATCAATAGTGGTGGGCACAGCCCACCCTACATTAGATCAAGGCCGGAGACGCCAGTATGAGACTCCTGTTTCTGAGCAACGAATTCCCCAACCTCTGCGAACCGACCAAGGCGACGTTCAACTACGACTTGTTGACCGCCCTAGCTGGCGAGCACGAGGTGACGGCGATCGCGCCGATTTCGTGGTGGGACGAACTGCGGACTCGCTGCCGACACCCGTTTCGGCCGTGGCCTCGCCGACGTCAGCTCGATCGGCTGGTCGTACATCATCCGCGGTTCTACTACACGCCAGGCAGGCTGCGGCATCTGTACGGAACGTTCCTGTGGTGGTCCTTGCGAGCCACGATTTCCCGCATCCGGCGTGGCCCGCGGCCGGATTGCGTGCTCAGCTACTGGGCGCATCCCGACGGCGAGGCTGCGGTCCGGCTGGCGCGCGCCTTGGGCGTGCCCAGCGTGGTCATGGTCGGCGGCTCCGACGTGCTGCTGTTGGCCCGGGATCCACGGCGTCAGGACTGCATTCGACGCGTCTTGAAACAGGCCGATGCCGTGATCGCGGTCAGCCGCGACCTGGCAGACAAGGTCGTGGCGCTGGATGTCGCCCCGCAACGTGTCCACGTCCTGCGGCGGGGCGTGGACGGGTCGGTGTTTTCGCCTGGCGACCGCGCGGCGGCCCGACAAGAATTGGGACTGCCGACCGACCGTCGGCTGCTGCTGTGGGTCGGCCGCATGGTGCCAGTCAAAGGGCTGGACACGTTGCTGGCCGCCTGCGATCGACTGCGGCAGCGGACCCAGGATTTCCAACTCTGCCTGGTCGGCGACGGCCCGTTGAGGTCGACGTTGGCCGCAGAGATCCAGCAGCGGGGTCTGTCCGAGCACGTGACATTCGTCGGCTCGGTGGACCACGCTCAACTAAGTACCTGGTTTCAAGCCGCCGACCTGACCGTTCTGCCGAGTCGTTCCGAGGGCATTCCCAACGTGTTGCTGGAATCCTTGGCCTGCGGCACGCCGTTTGTGGCCAGTGCCGTGGGTGGAGTCCCCGAGATCGCGGGGCATGCCGCCGCTCGCCTGGTTCCCCCAGATTGCCCGGATGAATTAGCCACGGCTCTGGAGGCCGTCTTGGCGCAGCGTCCCACGGTGGACGAAGCAGATCGGCCGCACACCCTGCAACAGTTTGCCGCCCGCGTGGCGGCCTTCGCCCGTGAACTTCAGCATTGGGCGGGCCGGCCCGCCGGCCGGCGTCAGCCTTGATCATAAGGTGGCGCAAAACGCTAGCAGGGTGGCTGGTGGCTGAGCCTAGGCGAAGCCCCAGCAACAGTGGACTGGGGCTTCGCTTAGGCTCAGCCACCAGCCACCCTGCCTGTTGACGGCACCAACAGCCGTGCGCAACCTTATGATCAAGGCCGCCGGCGTCACGACGTCCCCCCCGTAGAATCCACAGCTTGCCAGACATGAACGCACCACCTGTCGCCAGGAAGAACCGCTTACGTCAATGGGTCCTGTGGGGCCTGCGTCTGACGATTTCAAGTCGCCGACTGCTGGTCCGCGGTCCAGCGAATTCCCGCATCGTCTATCTGACGTTTGACGACGGCCCGGATCCGGAAACGACGCCGCGGATTCTGGACGTTTTGCGCCGGCATTCCGTACAATCCACGTTCTTCGTCGTGGGCGAGAAAGCCGCAGCGCATCCCGACCTGGTTCGGCGTCTGGCGGACGAAGGGCACGCGGTCGGCGGTCACACCTTCTTTCACCTCGACCCGAACCAGGTGAACGGCCGACAATTGATCGAGGAAGTGCGTGCTACGGAGGATTTACTGCAGAAGATCCTGGGCCGCGGCAGCCGGCTGTTTCGGCCGCCTTTCGGTAAGTTGACTCTGGGCAAGCTCTGGCGGTTGTGGGCCGAGCAGCGGACGATTGTGTTGTGGAACAAGGATCCGAAGGACTTCGCGGCCTCGTCCACCGAACAATTGGCCGCCTGGTTCCGGAACGATCCGCTGGCCGGCGGGGACATCGTCCTGCTACATGACACTTCGGCCGTCACCGCCGAGGCCCTTGAAGAAGTCATTTCGCACACCCGACGTTCAGGTCTGGCTTTCGCTCCGCTGGCCTGAAGATTCTACCGTGCGCCGATTCCAAGGCCGTAAGGCCTTCCGCACGACCGTGGAGGCTCACGTTCGCAGCTACAGGAGGCAATCCACCCCCGAGAAGCTCCCGACGTAAGTCGGTGGGAGTGTTACCGCCCTGTGCCAAACCCGGATCCCCATCTCCGACCAGCCCGACGCGTCGGGAGCCCGCGGTGAGGCGCCGCGGTGTTAGGAGTTGGCGGGACTGCTCTCACCGACTTACGTCGGGAGCTTCTCGGACGGGACCAGCTAGCAGTGGCGGCATTTCGCAGTGTTACGATCAACGTCGGCTTGTGTGTGTAGCGACGAACAAATCGGTTCATCCCGCACGCAGCGTTCGTCCGATGCGGCCAAGGCTTGTTTCGCCCCTTCAGGGCTGGTGTTCTCAATCCTCTCCTAACCCAGGACGGCGCTATGCGGCTACGCCGCTCCGCTCTGCCCTGGGCTGTCATGTGGCTGCCCCTATCGGGGCGAAGAACTTATGTATAACGACGAGGGGCAAGCCGGGGGCATTCATCAAATGCCAAAGTGAATGCCTATGCCCATGCCACGCCAAGACGCTCAATCCCAAGGGTGACGCGTCGGACTGGCGTGGGCAGCGGATACCGTTTCTGTCCGCGGGCCCTGCGTGTTGGCACACCGATTGCTTTTGCCCACCTTTCAACACGAACCGCAGCAGGGACCAAGACAACACCCATACGGTTCGCAGGCAAACCTGAACAACCCGAGAGATCAAGCACCATGGCCGCGACAACCCGACGAGTCCTGTTGATTGCTTACCAGTTCCCGCCGGTCGGAGGCGCCGGTGTGCAACGCGTGGCGAAATTCACCAAGTACCTGCCCGAACACGGTTGGGAAGTATCCGTGCTGACAGTCAGCAATCCCTCGGTGCCCGTGACCGACCGCAGCCTGTTGGAGGAGATTCCTCCGCAGACCATCATCCGGCAGGCGAAGTCGTGGGAACCGGGGTATCGGCTGAAGCAGACGCTAACTCAAGGGTCGCCGCCTGACTCGCGGCGCGCTGGCTGGCTGACCAAGATCAAGCGAGCGGTGCGCAACGTCGCCACCATGCTGCTGCAGCCCGACCCGCAGATCCTGTGGGTGCCGGAGGCCATTCGGCAGGGAAGGCGTCTGCTGCGCGAGCTGCCGCATCACGCGATCCTGGTCAGTGGACCGCCGTTCTCCTCGTTTCTGGTCGGGGCGGCTCTGCGGCAATTTAGCGGCCTGCCCCTAGTGCTGGACTACCGGGACGAATGGACGAGAAGCAATTGCTACTGGGAAAACAAGTCGCACCATCCGTTCACCCAGTGGGTGCAGCACGTGTTGCAGAAGCTGGTCATCCGCCATGCCGACACGGCGATCGCCACCACGCAACGCAGCGCCCGGACACTGGAGCAGGAGTCGCGCAACGCTGGGCGGCCGATCCCCGTGCGGTGCCTGTACAACGGTTTCGATCCCGCGGACCTGCCGCAACTCCAGCCCCGCGTGGCGGAGCGAGACGGTCGGCGATTCCGCTTGTCGCATGTCGGTACACTGTGGAATCTGACCACGTCTCGGGCGTTGGTCGAAGCGATTGAGCGATTGGCGAGTCGCAGTCCGGACCTGGCCTCCCGCCTGGAGATTGAGCTGGTGGGCCGCTGCACGACGGCCGAAGAGTCGCTCCTGCAACGACTCCAGAAGCTGCCCTGCCGGCTGTTGCGACAGGAATATGTAGACCATTCCTCGGCCGTGCGAGTGATGGGCGAAGCCGACGAATTGTGTCTGTTGCTGTCCGACGTCCCGGGGGCCGAGCGTGTGGTGCCGGGCAAAACGTTTGAGTACCTGGCCACGGGCCGCGCGATCTTGGCCATCACGCCCGAGGGCGAGTTGCGGGACGTGCTACGCGGATTCGCCGGTGTGTCCGTGTTCTCGCCGCAGGACGTGGCGGGCCTCTGCGAACATCTCGAACGGCGACTCGCCGCCCTCTCCCCCGAAACTTCGCACACGCGGGAACTGGCTGGCTTCGATCGCCGACAACAGGCCGGCCAACTGGCCGAGGTGCTGGGTCAAGTCGCCGCCTCGGTCTCGGCGCGTAGCAACGTGGGCCGAAATGACTTAGTGGATTTCGACGCGGTGGCGACGGCTGACTGACCCTCTGCAATCTTCTTCAACCCTGGAAAGGAACGACCATGTACACCACGCTACAAGTTATCTTCTGGATCTCCGCACTGCTGGTGGGCTACGCCTATGTCGGTTACCCCTTGGCGATTTACGTCCTGTCCCGTCTGTTCGGTCACCGACGGCAGCCGGTGGACTCCGACGACGAACAGCTGCCGCAGTTGAGTCTACTGGTGGCCGCTTACAACGAGCGCAGCGTGATCGCGGAACGGATCGAAAACGCCTTGGCCCTGGATTACCCCCGAGACCGACTGGAGATCGTCGTCGCCTCCGACGGCAGCAGCGACGGTACCAACGAGATCGTGGAACGCTATGCGGACCAGGGCGTCGTGCTGCTGGCCTTCCCGCAGCGCCGCGGCAAGTCGGTGGTGCTGAACGACGCGGTGGGCCGCCTGCGGGGCGACGTGATGCTGTTGTCCGACGCCAACACCATGCTGGACCCGCAAGCGGCGCGGCGTCTGGTCCGCTGGTTCTCGGATCCGACGATCGGCGCCGTCTGCGGCTGGCTGGATCTGTACGATACCCAGACGGGCCGCAACGCCGACGGCGTCTACTGGCGCTACGAGAATTTCCTCAAACGTTGCGAGGGCCGGCTGGACGCGGTGCTGGGCGCCAACGGTGCGATCTACGCGATGCGGCGCGAGTTGTTTCAACCCATTCCGACGGACACGTTGATCGACGATCTGACCATTCCGCTGCTGGCCAAGCTGCGTTCCGGATGCCGGATCGTCTACGATCAACAGGCCGTCGCCAGCGAAGAGACCGCACATGACATCCGGGCCGAGTTCAAGCGGCGCGCCCGCATCGGGGCCGGCGGCTTCCAGGCCATCTCGCGACTGTGGCCTCTGCTGCACCCCAGCTGCGGCTGGACCGCGTTTGCCTTTCTCTCGCACAAAGTCCTGCGTTGGTCGTCGCCGTTTTTCCTGATGGGAATGTTGCTAAGCAATCTGCTTCTGGCGGGCGAGCCCGGCTACCTCGCGCTGCTGTTGGCCCAGTTCGCCTTCTACGCCCTGGCGCTGGTGGGGCACCGGATCTCGCTGCCGGGCGGGGCGGGACGCCTGTTGCGGTTGCCGGCTCTGTTCACTACCGTGAATGCGGCCCTGCTGGTGGGCTTCGTGCGGTGGTTACGTGGCCCCCAGAGCGGTGTCTGGATCCGCACGCCGCGGGTGGCCTGAACCCGTGCACAACTGGAACCTAGGAGCCTGATGATGCTATTGCGTGGAATGTCATGGGAGCCATGGACTCGGCTGATCAGGGACAGTTGCCGGGCTGCCGTCAGCGGGCCGCAACACGTGTTTCTCTGCGTGGCGGATCACTATGAGCCGGATTGGGGGCAGGCGGACGAGGACGTACGTCTGGCGCGTGTCGAACGTTGGGTCCGCGATTACCCGCAGTCCGTCGCGGGGTTGGCGGACAGCCTGGGGCGTTCCCCGCAACACACGTTCTTCTTCCCCTTGGAGGAGTACCGTCCGCGACTGTTGGATCAGCTGGCCGGACTCTGTCACCTCGGCTTCGGCGAAGTCGAAGTGCACCTGCACCACGACCGCGACACCTCCGAGCACCTGCGGGAGAGGCTGGAGTGGTTCAAGCAGACACTGTACCAGGAGCACGGCTTGTTGCATCGCGACGCCGAGGGGCAGGTGCGTTACGGCTTCATCCACGGCAATTGGGCCTTGGACAATTCGCACCCCGACGGTTGCTGGTGCGGGGTCAACGACGAACTGACCATCCTCCGCCAGACGGGCTGCTACGCCGACTTCACCATGCCCGCCGCTCCGGACCCAGCGCAGACGCGGACGATCAACAGCATCTATTACGCAATCGACGATCCGGCCCGTCCCAAGTCGCACGACGTGGGTACAGCGGCGCGCGTGGGCGGCGTCCCGCCGGCCGAGGGCTTGTTGATGATCCAAGGCCCCTTGGCCTTGGACTGGCGGGATCGCAAGGCCGGCGTGCTGCCCCGACTGGAAAACGGCGACCTGCATGCGCGGCGTCCGCCGTCCGTCGGCCGTCTGAAGCTCTGGCAGCGCGCCGCTGTGGGCGTGCAAGGGCGGCCGGAATGGACGTTTGTCAAACTGCACACGCACGGCGCCAAACCGGCCAACACCGAGGTGCTGCTGGGACCACCGATGCGAGAACTGCACCAGGCGTTGGCACAGCACGCCCGAACGGAGCGGGATTTTCGCTACTACTATGTGACCGCTCGCGAGCTGGCCGATTTGGTCCACGCCGCCGAAGCAGGGGTCACCGATCCGTGCAGCGTGTTGGCCAGGGCACCCGGCGTCTCGCTGGTTTCCCCGTCGGCGGCCAGCGACAACTGACTCCGCCGCAGCCCTGGGACCGGCGTATCAATAAGGCGAGCGGCAGGAAATAACTTACCCGTAGGACGGCCCTCCGAGGCCGTCTGGTAA
>JAPLNJ010000576.1 GCA_026692885.1 Planctomycetota bacterium
TGCTGGTTGGCTATTGCCGCGTCTGCCCTCCCTTCCCGATTCCTCTGCCCAACATTCCCTTGCCCAAGAAATGTGTATCTTGGTAAGCGTCGTGAAGCCCCAGAACGATCGTGGATCGACTTGCCTGCGTCGGTCACATCGACCGACGCTTCGAAGGGAACCGGGGATGGGAGTTGTTCTCATTGTGCGGAAACGACTCCCGTCCCGAGGCGTCTTGTTGCGCGTCTGACCGACGAGACTCATCGGGTGCGTTTCCTGTGACGTCTTTCGCCGACCAAAGAGGACCTGATAGTCACGGAGACGGCTGTCCCTTGCGTAAAGCCGGCAGATACGCCGAAGCAGAAGACAACTCACACATCAATATCGCGCGAGACGTTGGCGACCGGCCGAGTCGCGGATATCTTGGGGCAAGTTGAAACCCGACACTAACCCGACACGCCAATGGGCATCTCGGCTGGGAGAGTCACATGCACATCAACCGTGGTTGGCTGAACTTCGTCGTCGTGCTGCTGCCCTTTTTCGCCGGTGCCACTTCTTCCGGCGAAGGGACGCACGAGATTGTGCCGGTTGCCGTGTGGAGCCCTTCGCCCACCTACCCACCGCAACCGCAGCCGCTCGACAACCTCATCGACGGCAACCTGGCCACCTGCTGTTGCTTCCTCGACGATACGCCCACCGGAACGGACCCTAAAACGTCTCCGCCGCATGGCAACTCGCCGGTGACCGCCCGTTTCGTCCTCGACCTGGGCAAGCTGCAACCGGTCGGAGGAATCCGCTTGGTTGCGCCACGCACATGGGCCAACTGCATGGCGGAAAACGTCAGTGTCTTTGCCTGCGACGACCGGGAAGGGACGAGAAACGTCCGCTGCCTGAAAGACCACTGCCAACTTCCGCCGGTCAACACCTTCAACGCGGCCTTCGTCACGTGGGAGCCGGTTCCCTCATGACCAACTGCCGGAGGTTCCTTCATGAAGAACTTATCTATCCTTGCTACCCTGCTGCTTGCGCCGCTGGCGGTGCTGAACGCCGGGGAGGGTGAAGCAGCGACATCCCGCGGCTATCTCGATGCGGGGGTCGGCAGCGTGGACATCACACCCAGCGAGCCAGTCGTGCTGGCGGGTTCGCCGACTCCGCAGAAGTCTTCATCGGTAAGCACTCGCCTGTACGTGAGGGCATTGGTTCTTTCGTCAGGAGGGCAGAAGGTGGCGATTGTCACCTTGGACACGTTGAAATATCCCGTGGAACATGCGGTGCGGGCGGGCCAGCAGATCGAGAGGACCACCGGCATTCCAGCCAGCAACGTCATCATCTGCGCTTCACATACTCACTACGGCCCGTTGTGGAGCTACTACAAGGACCAACTGGTAACACCGATCGCGGAGGCGGTGGCGATTGCTGCGCGCGATCTCACGCCATGCAACCTCGGAACCTCGAAGGGCAGGGCGGAGGGCGTGAGCGAGTGCCGCAGGGTGATGAAAGATGGGCACGCCTGGAATCGATGGCAATTGGCTCCTTCCGAAAGCGATAAATATTCGGCGGAAGGTCCGGCCGATCCCGAGTTCGATGTGCTGGCGGTAATTGGCAAAGACGGAACCTACAAGGCCGTGGTGTATAATTTTGCCTGTCACGCCGCCAACACACGGGCTTCTGTCATCGCGGCGGATTATCCCGGTGATGTTCAACAGTACGTCCAGAAGCACCTGGGCTATGACGTGCCCACGCTGTTTCTGACGGGCGCCTGCGGCGACGTGAATCCCATTTACAGCGTGAGAAGGGAAGTCTTTGGCGAAAAGTTGGGCGGAGAAATCATCCGGTGCCTTGGGCAACTTGAACCCATCGCCAAACCGTCGCTGGCGACTGAATGCTGCGAAATGCAGCTGCCGGGACGAGAGCATCCGGAACTCAAGGAGGCGGAGATCGCCCGCAACTGGCCCCAACAGCTCGAACATTACAAGAAGGCGTTCAACGACATGAAGAAGAGGGAAAAGCCGAGCTATCCGTGCTTCCTCACTGGCATCCGCATCGGTGACGATTTCGCGATCGCGACCAATCCCGCCGAACTGTTTTGTGAAATCGGGATGAGCATTAAGAAGCAATCGCCCTTCCAGCACACGATGGTCGCGGAGCAGACCAACGGCGCTCACGGCTACGTGCCCACAGCCAAAGCGTTTGCAGGCGGCAGCTATGAAACCTGGTTCGGAGAGCACTCCTATCTCACCACACGGGCCGGCGAGATTATTGAGAAGGAATCGCTGGACATCCTGCAGCGATTGAAACCTGCTGGACGCATGCCATGAAACTTTCACTCCTCACGGCCCTGCTGCTCGCGCCGCTGGCCGTAGTCTGCAAGAACTGGAGGTGCTGAACGTGCGAGGAGACCCGCTGCTTGTAGAGGGAATGATGATCCAGATGCGAGACACGTTCGTCGCCGTGGTCCTGACGCTGGCCCTCGTCAGCACGCGCTGCGGCGGCCAGGAAGCTGCCGCTCGTACGGGCACGACAATTCAGTTGGCGGCCGATGGGAAGACGGGTTACATCGTCGTGGTCCCGCCGAAGGCCACCCCGGCCGACCACTTCGCGGTCAGCGAACTCATTACGTTCTTGAACAAGAGCACCGGCGCGGAGTTCCGGCCCGGCCACTACGAGTACTTCGAGCGGCGGATCTTCGTCGGGCTGGGCGAAGGCACGCAGCCCGCGTTGGGAAAAGACCCGCTCGCGGGGTTCGCTCCTGAAGAGCACGCCGTCAAGACGGTCGGCAAGGACCTGTGTCTGTACGGCCAGGGCCAATTCGGCAATCTCTGGGCCGTGTACGATTTCCTGGAGAACGAAGTGGGCTGCCGTTTCTATTCCAGCTTCGACCCGCCGGCCGTGCCCGAACATCGACGACTCACGCTGGGAGCGATCGACCGGCGGACGAAGTTGCCGCTGCCCATCCGCGCGGTACACAACCATCAGTTCCGCGGCCGGCTGGGAGCCAACGGCCTGCTCTTTCTTCTGCGGAACAAGATCAACTGGGACATCCTCGGCGACTTCCCCGGCGGCCTCAAGCAGGCCAACATCAACCCAGGCTACGAGGAGCTCCCGTTGATCGGGGCCTGGGTGCATACGCTGTTCTATTACATCCCGCCGACCCCGACTCCCAAGCCGAGCAACGGGCCGTACCAGGACTGGCTGCACAGTCGGGGCTACTTCGACAGCCATCCCGAGTTCTTCTCCCAGGCCGAAAACGGCAAACGGGTCGCCAACCGGCAACTCTGCTTCGCCAATCCGGGACTCCGCGAGGAACTGACCCGGAACATCGAGGAGACGCTTCGGTGTAGCGGCACAAACCGGGGGATCGTGACGGTCGATGCCTGCGACACGCCCGGCGCGTTCTGCTGCTGCTCGGAGTGCAGGAAATTGGAAGAGAAATATCGATCTCCTGGGGGGCCGCTATTCGACTACGTGCTGGAACTGGCCGGCATGCTCAAAAGCAAGCATCCCGAGGTCTGCGTAAAGACGCTCGCCTACCGCCGGGCCCAGACCCAGATCCCGGCGGCCGAAGTAAGATTCCCCGACAACGTCATCGTGATCTTCGCGCCCATCGAAGACAACTTCGCCGCCGACTGGAACGAGACGACCGCCTGGCCAGACTATCACGACGGCCACAACCGGCAAAACGCCGAAACCTACGGGCATCTGAAGCAATGGTGCCAGACGGCCAAGAACGTCTGGGTCTGGTATTACCCCAACACCTACGACGGCCGGTACGGCGCGATGGGGAACGTAGACCGTCTGGTGAGCGACATCCGTCTCATGCACCAGGCCGGCGTTTCCGGAGCATGGTTCGAACACGATGTCGACGTTAACTGCGACTTCGGGTTCGCCGACCTGCAAAGCTACCTGATGGTCAAGCTCCTGCAGAATCCGGAATTCGACGCGGAGAAACTGACCGCCGAGTTCCTGCGGCTGAAGTACAGCAAGGCCGCGCCGCTCATGCGTCGCTACTTGGCTGAGTTGGAACGAGCCACCCGGGCCGCGAAGCTGAACGTCCCTTGCGGATCGTATCTTGCCCAGACGGTGCGATTCACTTCGGCCGACGACGCCCTGGGATGGCAGAAGCTCTTTGACGAGGCGGAGCAATCGGTCGCCGACGACCCGGCGCGGGTCGCCGCCCTGCAGCGAACCAGGATCTATCTGGATATCACGACGCTCTTCACCTGGCGACGAAACGCTGCCAAACATCCGGAGTATTTTCGCGATCCCCAACTGGTCGCGCAGCGCGCCAGGCAATCTGCCGCGGGCCGCAAGGAACCGGAGATGGTGATCGACACCTTGCACCTCACCGCCAGCAGTCCGGGCAAGCCGCTTCCGGAGCCGCTGGCGCACGTAGCACCTGACCGCATCGTCCAGGTGGTCCCCGATTACGGCGCCTACGTTTCGCGCGATAAAGTCAAGGATCCGGAGGCGGCATTCGGGATCGCCACGGAAACCGTGCAGGAGAATCCGTTCCATTTCGGCTTCTATGATTTCGCCGAGAAGCGTGGCCCCCGCAAGGTCCTCGATCTCAAGGACATCACGCCTGACCAGTACCGGTTGTACCCGCTGGACCGCGTGACCGTTACTCCTCGAAGCCTTGTCTGGCTGTCGGCCCACAGTTGGATGGTCGGGTACAACGGCGAGTTTCTTTATCGGCCGGGCGAGGACAATCAGTGGGACGTCTATATCTCGTTGAAATTCGAGGGGCCGTTGTACTCAAAGTCCGGCAAGACCGACAGGAATCGCATCCTCTGCGACCGAATTGTGTTTGTCAGGCCCGAGTCGGCACGGTGAAGAACCGAAGCGCCAAACAGGAGTGCGCCATGCAACGCCAATTCGCCTTGGTTCTATTGATGCTGGTGGTGATCGTGCCCTGGGGGGCGGCGGCCGAGCCCCGTGACCGTCCCGTGGAGTTACTGGTACGCGGCGACGACATGGGGCACTCGTTGGACGTGAACCAGGCGTTCATCAAAGCCCATACCGAAGGAATCGTCACCTCGGCCAGTCTGATGCCACCGGCGTTGTACTTCGACGATGCCGTGGCACGCTGCCAGGACCATCCCACGCTCTGCCCGGGAATCCACGTGATGTTGATGGCCACTGTGCCGATGCGTCCGCTCTCTCCTCCCGACGAGGTTTCGAGCCTGATCGCTCCCAACGGATTCTTCTACCGCGGGCTGGAGGATTTTTCCGCGGCCCAGCCGAAGATTGAGGATGTCGAGAAGGAAGTCCGCGCGCAGATCAAGAAGTGCCTCGGCACCGGCCTCCGATTCGTCTACCTCGACTGGCACATGGCGTCCGACGGCGGCGGGAAGCGTCCTGACATCGTCGCCTTGTTCCAGCGTCTGTGCCGAGAGTACCGGCTGCTGTACACTCATGACGCGCAGGACATCGACGGTCGCTACTCCGGCGCGAAGTATTTCGGAGCCAACCTGGAGGCGTGGGGGACGGTGCGGCTTCCCGATGGCAAGCTCGCGTACTGGTGCGGGCCGGACCTGCCGGAAAAGACCCGCCTGAAGTTCCTCGACACGCTGCGCAACCTGCCGCCGGGTACGTGGTACACCGTCTGTCATCCGGGGACGTACGCCCGTCGCCAAGCCCAATCGGTGGCCGTGCTTTGCTCGCAGGACGTGAAGGACATCCTCCGGCAGCGCAACATCCACCTGATCAGCTACGCCGATCTGCGGCAGCGGCAATTTGGCGACAAGGAAGCGGCCGCAAAGTAACTCCCTCGCCCCGGTGCTCCGGGAGCCTGCTGAAAAAGTCCCGTTGGGCCGGCGGAGGTAGGTCCCGCGAGCCGAGCGGGACCGGGAGGCGCCCGTCGATCCTGTGTCGCTCGGCCCGCGGCACCTACTTTTTCAGCAGCCTCTCCGGGGAGAGGGCCGGGGAACCTAACCCGTCACGTCACGGAGTCAGAAATCATCGTGATTCCGTTCGCCGTCAACGCCGCAGCCTAGCCACCGCAGGCCCGGTATCGGAAACAGACGCCCAGAAGGCCGGTCAGGTTCGCAGCTTGACTGGCCTTCTTGCGTTGACGGGCCGCAAGCACCGGACGGAGACGGGGGCCACGACGGGCCTTGCCTCTCCCCCAAAGAGGAAACCGGCCCGCCGGCCTGCATCGGCCAATAGACTCGGCAGCCGCGAACCAGCAGAACTTCGGCAGCATCTCTTGCTCAAGGGGCACTCGCAGAAAGCACTCGGAGAAAGCCGCTTGCCATGAAGGCGATATGGAGCGAAAATGCCCCGATTCGGTGCCAGCTTGGCGCAACTCTCCGAAAGGCGGTTTATGGCCATCGACAGGAAAACGGCAATAGGGCCACGAATCGAACGAGAGTCGAAACGGGGACGCAGCTAGTTCTTTGAGCCTCGGCCAATACCGGCTGCGTCCCCGTTAGGACGCAGTGGTGCAGAAGCCGTCAAGCCCCTGGGACAAGCTCAGGGGCGAAAGGGTATACTGGGAACTACTGAGTGAGTGCCGGAGGCGACCGCCGTGCAGAGACCATCCTGGCAGTGGGAGAAGAGTTGCCTGAGCTGCGGCAACGCAACCGCGTTGCTCGCCGCAGCGGCGCTGGCCGCCACGCCGCCACCCGCGGCGAAGGTGTTGGAGATGCTGCTGGTCCGTGTCGGCAGTGACTTGCCCGAGGCGTCGGCCCGCATGGGTGCGTTCACTGCGGCGGCGGCAACGCTCTGGGCGGCGGGCACGGCGGCGGTCGCGTTTGGCTTCGCAGCCTTGCTGCGTGCCGGGCTGCTCCCGGTGCTGAGCCGGCGGTTGGTGCTGGCGGCGGGCGTCGTAGGCATCGTCGCCGTCGGCATCGTCGCCGTTGGCATCGTCGTGGTCGGCCAGTGGCACGCCCAGGATTCCTTCGCCATCTACTCCGCCAAACCGTCTGCGTCCGTCGCGTCGACTTCCGCGTCGACCGGCAGCCCAGCGTTGTTGATTCAGATCGGATACGGCGTACTCGGGCTGGTGCCGGTGCTGCTCGCGGCGGCGAGCCTGACGCTGGGTTCTGCGGTGACTCCCACGGCACAACGGCGCGGCGATTTGGCGCCGCTGGTCCTCGCCGTGGTTGTGCTCGTGCTGGGCGTCGCCTTCGCCCTCCTGCACCTGTTGAGTTGGCACCAAGCGACAGCGCTTGCGGAGCAGGTCGCGGGGCCCCAGCCTGTGTCAGCCAGGACGGTGGTCGGCGTCCTGTCCGGCCTCTTCCACAAGAGCGTGCTGGCGGGGATCGCCTTGCTTTTTCAGGGCGTGGCCTGGGTGCTGATGGGATGTGTGTTGCCGGAACAGAACGGTGGTTGAGGAAGATGCCTACGCCGTGCGGGAGGACTTCCGCAAACACCGTCCTGCCCTGCCCGAAGAGTTACGGCCCTGGCGGAGCCACTTCAGGCCTGTGTCGCACCGGAGTTCGAGCATGACGCCAACGAAGCTCGGCTGAATGGCAAGCTGGAAGCTTGCCCCACGGTGTCTGCCGCTCGCCTTAGCAGGCCGCTGGTGGCAGAATAGGAGACCTGAAGGACTGAACCGTGATTCGGCCACGAACATCGTCCCAACGGAGACAATCAGCATGTCAAGACACCTTCTCCTCCTGTGTTTGGCGGCAGTGGCGCCGGCCACGGCGTACGCTGCGGATCTCGTCATCGCCGAAAAAGGCAAACACGACTACCAGATCGTGGTCCCTGACAAGTGCCACGACGACATTGTTGACCATTGGCTCCTGATAGCCGCGAAACTGATGCGGGCGACGTTCGAGAAGAACGGCTTCCCGATCGAGGTCGTCAAGGAGGCCGCGCGGGCGCAGGACAAGCACGGCATCTACCTCGGGGCGACCGCGTTCGCAACACAGCACGGAATCTCTGTCGAACGGTACGACGACTGGACTTACCACATCAAGGCCGTCGGCCGGGACCTGATCATCGCCGGAAACGACAAGCAGGACCCGGTCTATACCGTCCGCGGCGCGAAGACTCCGCTGGCACTGCTGGGAACGGTCAAGGGCGTCTGCGACTTCCTCCGCGAATCTGCCGGCGTGCGCTTTCTGTTCATGAACATGGACCAGAGCCTGTACGCCCCGCGGAGCGACGCACGCGGCGCCTTCAACGCCGACGGCGCGTTGAAGATCGATACGCGAAGCATCGCTTTTCTGCCGCTGGAGAAGATCGCCGTGCCGGACGCGATCGACGTCAAGCAGGTGCCGCTGATGCGGGCCAGCTACGACCACTCGGACGAGACCTTCTACAACATCGCCATGAATTTCTTCCCGCGTCTGAGCAACGTCGAGGGGGCAGGAGTTGCCTGGTATGAGATCCTTCCGACGGCCAAGTTCGCCCAGAGCCATCCCGAATTCTATGCGCTCACCAAGGAAGGAAAACGCGCCTGCGACCTGAAGTGGGGCTTCGACGACCACGTGCCCTATTGCGTGACCGACAAGGGCGCGCAGGACCTCGTCTACCAGCAGGCCGAGAAGCTGCTTGCCTCCGGCGCAAAGACGATCTCGATCAATACCATGGACGGTTTTCGACTGTGCCAATGCAATTGCGACGAGTGCAACAAGCTGTTTGGCCTGCAGGCTGAATCCTGGGACCAGATCCACGCCCGGGGCCGATCGGGCCAGCTCTGGCAGGCCGTGTTCCGCATCACCGAGCGCATCCGCGAAAAATACCCGGAGGCGAGGATCGTCCTGCTCAACTACCAGGATACGCCCATCTCGGCGGACGTGATCAAGACCTTCCCCCAGAACGTGATTGTCAGGATTCAGTTCGCCTCGCAGCTTGATTTCGACCGGCTCAAGGGTGTCGAGTTTCCCGCCGGCATCTGCGGCTTCGAGGAGACCTTTACCGGGTTCGGCCAGGCCGGGCCGTATCTGCCGGAGCGCACGCCCGAGCATATGGCGGAAGTTGTCCAAGCCCTGGCCCGCAACAACGTGAAATGGTCCATGCGCGACGGGGCGATCGGCTACGTGCGCGGGATGCAGGCACCGGCCTACTACGTCTACGGCCGCCTGCTGGACGACCCAGCCGCCGACTGGAAGGCCGTCCACAAGGAATTCTGCACCGCCGCGTTCGGCAATGCGGAACCTCAGATGACACAGTTCTTCGACCTCCTGCACAAGCAGCTCGCCATCTATTCGGATTTCTTCGGCGTCTTCATGCCCGCCTGGAGCCGCAAGTATTCCCGTTCCACCTACCATGACAGCAAATGGCACGTGATGAGCATGTATCCGCCGGAATACTGTGCGGATGCGGACGCGCTGCTGACTTCGGCGGAGAAGGCGGCGAACGATCCGGACGTGAAGGCACGGCTCCATCTGATCCGGATCGAGTTCGACTACATTCGGAAGATGGCGCGCATCTTCTTCCTGCAGAACGCCTGGACCATGAATCCCTCTCAGGCGAATCTGGACCCGCTGCTCGACGCGATCGACGATTGGCACGCGGATCTCGAAAGGCTCGCCGGAGGCACCGGCCGGAGCACCTTCCAGCCGCTCGGTGACTGGCCTGAAATGCGCCCGTTCAACGGCCATTTTTATCTGCATGCGGCGCTGGAAAACGAGGGTTACCAGCAGCAGTGGAATAAGACGTGCCTCAACTGGGACACGCGGGCGATCCACGCCGGAATCCTCACGGACAAGCACCAGCTGAAGGTCGCCGCGGTCGACGCTCCGCCGACCATCGACGCCAAGGCGTGGGACAACGTGCCCGAATCGTTCTTCCAGGACCGCGGCGGCATGCCGTTCACCAACGTGAGGACCAGCATGAGAATCCTCCGCGACAGGGATGCCCTCTATGTCCGTCTGGAAAGCCTGTATCCCGCGCAGCACCCGGAAGACATGTACGAGAAAGAGCCCGATGGGAATATCTTCACGCAAGAACACGTCGAGCTCGGAATCATGCCGCCGGGTGCGGCGGGAAAGGTCTACCGGCTGGCCGTCAATCCGGTCGCAGGCTCGCACTACGATTCGGTCGTCGCGCCGCACCAAAGGAACGGGATGACCGAGGACGTGAAATGGAACGGCACGTGGGAGTTTGCCTTCAAGACCAACGTGGAAAAAGGCCCGTGGACTTTGCCCGGAAGAATCTGGACGGCGTGGTTCAGGATCCCGTTCGCCGATTTCGGTGCGAAGACGCCGGGTGCGGGGGAGACTTGGCAGTTCAACGCCGCCAGGAATAGGATCGGCCAGTACCTGCTCTGGAGCGACGCCCCGCGCGTGACTGATACCAAGGCGTTGGGTGCTCTCGTCTTCTAGACGCTGCTCACTCGGCACAACCAGGCGTTTCAGTCCTTCCACGAGTCGTGCGAGGACGTGAAGCGTCACTTGGCCGACGCAGCCCATTTGGATCTGATGAAGTCCACCTATCGCCTCGGCCGTACGCTGCAGTTCTCCGGAGACTGCTGAATTGGTCGTGGGGTAAGCTTCCAGCTTGCCAAATGCGTAGCCGAGGAAGACGAGGACACGGAGAATACGGGAGACTGGCAAGCGGTTGGTCCCAACCCTTCGATCTCGTATAATGCCGCCATGCTCCCGAAGATACTGCTTCGAACCATCGAGTCCCCGGACGCCGAAGTCGTGTGCGACGCTTGAGCCCCGGCGAGCGACTGCAGATGGCGTACGACTCGAATCGTCTGGTGCGTGAGCGGCTTCGAGCCCACTTATCCAATAGGAGAGACGAACAATGGCCGCACCGTATCGCTTGGGATGGGTGTGCTTGATTGGCTGGTCGCTGGCCGGGCTTGCCGAGGCAGCCGACATTCACGTGGCAGTCGACGGGAACGATTCCTGGTCGGGCCATATCGCACAACCGGATGCGCAGGGCACCGATGGCCCGCAGGCCACCCTGGCCGCGGCCCTGGAGGCCAGTCGCCAGGAAGGTGCATCGCAGCGGCGAATCGTACTGGGGCCGGGACGGCATTACGTCACTCAGACCGTCGTGATCGAGGCGCGCGACGCGGGGCTGACGGTCGAAGGAGCCGGGGTGGGCAAGACCATCGTCTATGGCGGCCGGCAGATCACGGGATGGCGAAAGGACGGTCCTCAGTTCTGGGTTGCCGATGTGCCCGAGGTCCAGCAAGGCAAGTGGGATTTCCGCGCGCTGGTGGTGAACGATCGTCTGTGCCCGCGATCCCGGCTTCCGCAGACCGGGCGGCTGGAACATGAGACGCGCTTCCCGGTACGCTGGATGAGCACCGCCGGGGGCGGCTGGGAACGCAAGCCCACGGCCGAGGAACTGACGCACCTGCAATATCGGGCCGGCGATCTGCCGCCGGGGCTGAGCGTGCGCAACGCCGAGGTCACCGTGTATCACATGTGGGATGAGTCGCTGGTCGGCCTGGCCGCTCACGATCCGGCCACGCGCACGCTCACGTTTTCCCGGCCAGCGGCGCATCCGGCCGGGGCCTTCGGCGTCAACACGTACGTGGTGTGGAACGTGCGCGAAGGGATGACCGAACCCGGACAGTGGTACCTCGATCGCGACGCGGGACGCTTGTTTTACTGGCCGTTGGCCGGCGAAGACATGGCCCAGGCTATGATCGTGGCACCGTGCGTGGAGACCATTGTGGAGGTGGCCGGGCAGAAACAGAAGCCGGTGTGCAACGTTACGCTCCGGGCCCTGACGCTCTCGGCGACGACCAATCCTTGCCAGCCGGGCGGCTTTGGCGCCAACGCGTACCGGGGCGCGGTGCACATCAGCCGGGGCGAGGCGGTGCGTCTGGCCGACCTGGAGATCACGGCCGTGGCAGGCTACGCGGTGCGCGATTCGGGCACACGCGGGCTGTGCGTCGAAAACTGCCATCTGCATCATCTGGGCGCCGGCGGGTGCCAGACCGGCGAGGGCGACGGACGTATCGAGAACAACAGCATTCACCATGTGGGCCTGTTCTATCCCAGTGCCGTGGGCGTGGCCGCCGGCGGCAACGAGGGCTCGTACGTGATCCGCGGCAACGAGGTCCATCACACGTCGTATTCCGGCATGTGCATCGGAGGCAACGGGACGATCGTGGAAGAGAACCTGCTGCATCACTGCATGCAGGAGTTGCACGACGGGGCGGCGGTGTACATGGGGGGCGGCAAAGGGCACATCATCCGCCGTAACGTGGCCCGCGACATCGTCGAGGCGGGCAAGGGCTACGGCGTCTCGTCCTATTACCTCGACGAGAAGTGCCGCGACTGCGTGGTGGAGCGCAACTTCTCGATCGGCGTGGCGCGTCCCGCCCACAACCACATGACGCTCAACTGCACGCTGCGCGACAACGTGTTCGTGTACGACGGCGACATGGACCTGTCGTTCGCCCGCAGCGCCGGGTTTCGGGTGACCGGCAATATCTTCCACCTCAACGGGAAGCTGAAGATCAACGATCCGGACGGAATCACGGAGTGGAGCGGCAATCAGATCGTCCAGTCGGGCGACGTGCGCCCGGCGATTGCCCACGACCTGCCCACGGTGGCCCGCAGCCTGCGGCAGACGCCGCGGTCTCAGCGCGCGACGCCCATGCCCAAGCCGCCGGTGATCGACGGCAAACTGGACGGCGACGAATGGCCGTCCGGCGGCCTGGATCTGAGTGAGCTGCCCGACCAGCGCCGCGCCCGCGGAGCCCCGCTCCTGACCAAGCTGTGCGCCGACGCGACCAATCTGTACGTCGGCGTCGTCGTGGTCAGCATGTTCCCCGAGGATCGCAAACTGGGCCGCGTCTGGGGCGAGGACGAGGCCCTGGAGCTGGCCGTGCAAGGCCAGCGGGCCGACGGCCAGCCGGTCACCTACGTGCTGCGCGGGTTTGCCAACGGGGCCGTCGATAGCCTGACGCTGGGCGGCGCGGCCCAAGCCGAGGCCCAGTCGCTGGCCCAGGCCAGCGGCTATGCGGCCGCCGTCGACAAACATGTGTGGCGCTGCGAGTGGCGCATCCCGCTGGCCGTGCTGCGTTTCACGCCGTCCGATAACGCGGTGCTGCCGCTGAACGTGACGGTGTACCGCAGCGAGACCAAGCAGTTCATCCAATGGGCCGGGACCCTGGGCGACACCTGGAACTTGGAACGCGGCGGCCAGCTCACGTTCGGCCCGGCCGGCAAGAAGTAGTCCCGAAGCGACCTGCGGCTGGACGAACGACTCGCTCAGCAGACGAGTAATCCGCATACGTTCACCCGCCTCGCGCCCCTGTCATCGAGACGCACCGGCAACATCTTGCTGGACAAGGCCGGTCGGCCGTACATCGCCGATTTCGGCCTGGCCAAGCGAGAGGCGGGCGAGATCACCATGACGCTGGACGGCACCGTGCTGGGCACACCGGCGTACATGTCACCGGAGCAGGCCCGCGGCCAGTCGCACGCGGCCGACCGTCGCGCCGACGTGTATTCGTTGGGCGTGATCCTGTTCCGCCTGCTGACCGGCGAACTGCCGTTTCGAGGCAACATCGGCCTCGGCGTGCAGGGTGGCAGTGTGACCTACCACGATTTGACGCTGACAATGTTGGACGGCGAGGCGTGGCTGCTGCGTCCGCCGCTCCGGTAGCTGGAGCGCTGGAGTTCACGCTTTAGCGTGTTTTCTTTTCAGCGGCGGGCATGGCCCGCCTAACACGCTAAAGCGTGAACTCCAACGGGGAGCACGCCGGTTGGAGTTCACGTCGCGGGGGTTCCTGCTCGTGCGCACTTGTACGGGCCGAGATACGGCGGTAGGTTGGGACCGTCGCGGGACGGAAGACAATCACGCACGCTAAAGCGTGAACTCCAACCAAGCGAGACGCTAACGATGCCCCAGGATCCGGATCGTCCGATGTACCGGTGGCGCGAGATGACGTCGGACCAACGGCAGCAGACGCTGGACTACCGCCGTTCCAGTCGCCTGCCATGGCACAGCCCGCCCCATTATCAGGCAGACACGGCGTATTACCTGATCACGGCCGCCTGCTACGAGCATCAGCACGTGATCGGCGTTTCGGACGCGCGGATGCGCGCGTTCGAACAACAACTGGTCGGAACGCTCACGGCACATACGCTCAGCCTGTTCGCGTGGAACGTGCTCCCGAATCATTATCACGCGCTCGTGGCGGTCCTGGAAGTAAAGCGTTTGCTGCACGAACTCGGCCAACTGCACGGGCGAACGGCTTATGAGTGGAACGGCGAAGATGACCGGCGCGGCCGCAAGGTGTGGTGCAATGCCGCCGAGACGGCCATGAAGTCCGAAGGACACTTCTGGGCTTCGTTCAACTACGTCTTGCACAACGCGGTCCGCCACGGCTACGCGCAACGTTGGCAGGACTGGCCGTACAGCAACGCCGAGCAGTACCTGGAGCAGGTCGGGCGCGAACTGGCCCTCCGCCGCTGGAGAGCGTACCCGCTGTTCGACTACGGCAACGATTGGGATCCGCTAGACTTCTAACCCACTTCCCCCTGCCGTGCGCTGGAGTTCACGCTTCAGCGTGTCATATTCCGCAGACCTTTCCCGACGTGGGCACGCGAAAGCGTGAACTCCAACCTCGAGGGGCGGAAAGAGGGGCAGACGCCCTTTCTGCGGCGAGACTACCCAATGCATACTCCTGCCCCCTAATTCCCTCAAAGGTCCTCAAAGGTGAGGTTCGGGAAGGTCTCGCGTAGCCGCGGCCGAGCGAGGCCTAGCCGCCTCCTCTCCGGGCACCGAACGAGGTTGCTCGACGCTCGCGGGAAATAGTCCACCCGCAGCGCTGTGGCCGGTCTCCCGACCGAGCCACCCAGCCGACCGAAGGTCGCCACAATCGCAGGAGACCTTCGGTCGGCGGGGTCGGAGACCCGTGCCGAGCGCGAGCCCGATGCTGACTTCGACGGCTTCGGAGAGCCGTCGTACGCGACCCGCGAATAATCCGGGCTCTCGAACCACAATCTTACTCCACCAGGTCGCCTAGCAGCAGGATCTGGCCGACCCAGAGGCCGGTGCCCTGGTACTTGGGCTGCTTCAGTTCCGTGTCCGGATCCTTCAACCGGAAGGCCACGCTCTGGCGGTCGGGCTGTTCGGGGTGAATCTCCACCGTCACCTCGTGGACCAGGTTCGGATCAGCGTTCGCCACGAGATTCAGCGTGGCAAGGCGATGGCCGGTGCAGTAGCTGTCGAATCGTGGAACGGGCTTCGCACCGGTCTTGCCGTCTACGGTGATGAGGACTTGGCCGCCGTCCGGGCCGAGCAGATCGTACAGCTGGGCGGCCGAGCCCTTGAACTTGAAGTTGAGCTTGCTGCCGGGCTGGGCAGCCATCCAGATCTGGCCCATGCGATTGCCGAACGCCTTCTGCTTGTCGTCGCTGGCGGGAAGGGCTTTCCAGTCTCCCGACAGCATCTTCTCTTGGACGGGAACCATCTTGGCGGCCTCGGCGTTGTCGGCCACGAAGGCCTTGGCGAGCTTCGCCTGATGGTCGGCGGGGCGGCTGTCCTGCATCTGCGTGATGGCGTCGGCCATGAGCTTGAGATAGATCTCGTGCCCCACGTCGCGGGGATGGCAACCGTCGGCGGCGAACCAGATCTTATCACCCTCGGGCTGTTTGTCGGCCTTGAAGACCAGCTTGTCCTGCTGCAGCAACTCCACCACGGGCACCTGGAAGTTGACCGACGGAATGCCGTAGAAATCGGCCAACTGTTCCATGGCCGAGGCCGATCGCGGGCAGAAGCCTTTCTTCACCTCCTCGATCATGCCCTCGTGAATCGTGTAGGCGAAGACGATGTCGGTCTTGAGGTCTTTGCGCCAAGTCTGTCGGACGATCCCCTCCATGTTGCGCCAGATGGCCTCCGGCGCTGCCCCGCCGTCGTTCACCGCAAACTCGACGAACAGGAGGTCGGGGTTGTATTGCAGCACGTCGTGCCCCACGCGGAATACGCCCAGATCGCTGCCCGTGCCGCCGATCGCGCCGTGGACCTCCTCGAACTTCGCACCGGAGAATGTCTTCTGGAGCCAGGCCGTCGTCTTGGGCCGCCAACCATTGGCCGCCGTGATCGATCCGCCCAGGTAGGCCACGGTCACCTTCTGACCGGCTCGGATCTTGGCCATCACGTGGCCGATCCCTTCGCGAGGCCGAATCTTCTGGGCGGGGACGGCCTGGTACTCGGCCGCCCCGAGATTCCCCGTCCACGCAACCGCTATGAGGGCTAAGACCAGACACTGTAGTGTTTGTCGCATCGTGTTTCTCCTGGTTGGGGTTGATGTCGGACCAACCCGACTACGGCGAGGAAGCTGCGTGTGAAGATAGCCGATTCCGTGGCGTGTGGGGAGGTAGCAACGCTCACGAAATAGTTTCCTCGTTTAGCGGCAAGCCGCAGGCGACTGCGTTCACTTGGCCTTGAGCAGGCCGATCCGCTTCTCGGCGAGCCGACGGATGTAGCGTCCAGCGGCATCGCACGTGAAGAGGTTGCACACGCTCGACCACCAGCAAGGAGCCGAGAACACGCAACGGGTGGACGTGAGGCGAGCGGCAGGAAATAACCTACCCGTAGGACGGCCCTCCGAGGCCGTCTGGTAAACCAACCTGCGGGACGAAGTGGACGGCCTCGGAGGGCCGTCTTACGGGAAGACCATCCTACACTTGATAGTCGACCAGCAGGCAGCGGCTGCCGTTGCTCACCAGTGGCGGAACATAGCCGGGCGGAATGGAGTGCGGCCCACCGCTGACCACACGGACGTGCGGCGAGCCATCTCCGGCAACCGCCGTCGCCAAGGTCAGCAGGACGAGACTGACGCTCGCGAACCTACTCCCGGATTTCATGTTGAGGGCTCCTCTCAGGCGAGATTGTATCCAAAGTTCGCCGGCCGGAAGAGACGGTACAGTGGTCCGCCGGGCCACTCTGGGCCGCCCTTTCCTGGGGCGGCGGGGCGGTTCGGCACGCACTTGCCGGTTCGCGAAGAATCGCGTACGCTACGGCACGTCCGCCATTGTCGAGGATTCAATGTCTGCCAGCAGCAAAACCCTTGCCGAAGCCATGGCCTGTCACCGGGCCGGTCAATTACCTCGTGCCGAACAGCTCTATCGTCAGGTCCTCCAGGCGGAGCCGAACCACGCGGAGGCGTGGCATCTGTTGGGTATGGTGGCCTACCAAGTCGGTCAACACGAGGCGGCGCTCGAATGCCTCCGGCACGCGATCTCCCTGAATCCGCAGGTGCCGGCGTTCTATAGCGACTTGGGGCTGGTCTGCCAGGCGCTACGGGAACTCGGCGACGCCATCACCTGTTACCGGCGGGCCTTGGAACTGAATCCGGACTATGCGGTGGCACACAACAACCTGGGCAACGCGCTGCGGCAGCAAGGGAACCTGGACGAGGCGGTCACCAGCTACCGGCGGGCCATCACATTGCGCCCGGAATTTGCCGAGGCCCACAATAACTTGGGGGGCGTCCGGAAGGAACAGGGGCAGTTGGCGGACGCCGTGGCCTCGTACCGGCAGGCCCTGGAATTGCGGCCGGATTATGCGGATGCGCACCACAACCTCGGCAACGCCTGTCAGGCTCAGGGACAGCTGGAAGACGCCGTGGCCTACTACCGTCGAGCGTTGGAGCTGAAGCCCGGCTCGGCCGAGACGCAGTTCAGTCTGGGAACGGCCCGGGAGGCCCAGGGGGGGCTAGACGACGCGGCGGCCTGTTACCGGTGCGCCTTGGAACTACGGCCCAACTATGCCGAGGCCCACTACCGTCTGGGGCTGATTTGGCAGGCCCAGGGCAAGTTGGACGAGGCCGCGGCCTGCTATCGCCGCACGCTGGAACTGCAGCCGGATTCGGCCGAAAAGCACAACGATCTCGGCAACCTGTTGAAGTGTCAAGGAAGGCTGGACGAAGCCGCGGCGTGCTACCGCCGCGCGCTGGCGCTGCAGCCCGAGTATGCTCCGGCGCACAACAACCTGGGGGTGGTGCGGCAGGCGCAGGGGCAACTGGCGGAAGCCGCGGCCTGCTATCGGCGCGCCCTGGAGCTGCAGCCGGATTACGCCGAGGCCCACAATAATCTGGGGACGTTGCAGAGCGGCATCGAGCAGGCGGTGGCGTGCTACGAGCGCGCGTTGGCCCTGAATCCCACCCATGCCGAAGCGCACAACAACCTGGCGGCGGCCCGCTTGGCTCAGGCTCGACCGGACGACGCGATCGCCTGCTGCCGACGAGCCCTGGAATGCCACCCGGACTTCGCCCCGGCTCACAGCAATCTACTGGCGGCGCTCCAGTATCGAGAGGGCGTGACGCTTCCGGAACTTGCCGAGGCGCACGACGAGTTTGAGCGGCGTCACACGGCTCGGCTGCGGGCCGAATGGCAGACGCTGCGCAACGAGCGAAATCCCGAGCGCCGTCTGCGGCTCGGGTTCGTTTCGCCGGATCTGGGTTGTCATCCGGTGGGCTACTTGGTGGTCCGGGCGGTGGAGCATCTCGATCCGCGCGAGACCGAAGTGGTGTGCTACAGCGACCGGCCGGCCCACGACAATCTGACGGCCCGTTTTCAGTCCGCCGCCGCGACGTGGCGCGACGTCGTCGGCTGGAGCGACCAACGGCTGGTCGAGCAGATCCGTGGAGACGGGATCGACATCCTGTTCGACTTGAGCGGGCATACGGCGCGAAACCGGTTGTTTGTGTTCGCGCGCAAGCCGGCGCCGCTCCAGATCACTTGGCTCGGTTACGTCGGTACCACCGGACTGGCGGCCATGGATGGGATCTTGGCCGACCGGCATGAGATTCCTCCCGAGGCCGAGCCGTTCTATCGCGAGCGGCCCTGGCGCATGCCGGATGCCTACGTGTGCTATGATCCGCCGGAGTACGCGCCGCCGGTCTCGCCGCTGCCGGCGCGGCAGGCCGGACACGTGACCTTCGGCAGCTTCAATCGCCCGGCGAAGATCACGCCGCAGGTGGTCGGCGTCTGGTCGCAGATTCTCAGGCGCCTGCCGCACGCCCGCCTGGTGCTCAAGTACAACTGGTTCGACGATCCGGCAGTGGCGGAACGGTTCACAGAACTTTTCGCGGCTGGCGGAGTTGATCCTGCCCGGGTGGAGTTCCAGGGGCCGTCACCTCACGCGGACCTGTTGGGCGAGTACGGCCGCATCGATTTGGCCCTCGATCCTTTCCCGTATAGCGGTTGCCTGACGACGTGCGAAGCGCTGTGGATGGGAGTGCCGGTGATCACCTGCCCCGGCGAAACGTTCGCCAGTCGCCAGTCGCTCAGTTTCCTTTCCGCCGCGGGACTGCCGGAGACCATCGCCCGCGACCTCGATCAGTACGTGGAGTTGGCGGTGGACTGGGCACACGATCTGTCCCGGTTGGCGGCGCTACGTGCTGGCTTGCGCGCGCAAGTGGCAGCGTCGCCGCTGTGTGATGGACCGCGGTTTGCGGGGCATCTGGTACGCCTGCTGCGGGAGCGGTGGCGCGTGTGGTGTCAGACACCATGAAGCTGGTTTTCTTGGATCCGATTCCTTGGAATTACACGGTCCAGACCGTTCATGGACGGCCTTTGGGGGGCGGACAGTCCGCGCTGTGCTATTTGGCGGAGGCGCTGGCCGCGCGGGGCCACGAGGTAACGCTGTTGACGAACACCGACCAGCCGGGCCTCCACCACGGCGTGGCCTGCCGGTCCATTGCAGCGACCAGTCCCGAGGCGGCTCGCAACCTGGCTGCCGACGTCTGCGTCGTGCTCAACGCGGCCCTGGCGCCGGCCAACTTGCGAGATCTATTCGGAGGCCAGCCATTGCTCGTGTTCTGGACCGGGCACGCCGCTGACGAGCCCGCCGTCCGCAGCTTCCAGGACTCGGCGGCGTGCCGAGGGTACGACTACTTTGTGTTCAAGAGCGATTGGCAGCGTTCGCAGTTCTTGGCGCGATTCCCCATCCCGCCGGAAGTGGCCGTCATCCTGCACAACGCCGTGGCGCCGGCGTTCGAGGGCCTGTTTCCACCCGGAACGGCGATCCGTGCTGCAAAGACTCGACCACCCGTGTTGGCCTACACCAGCACGCCGTTTCGGGGCTTGAGCCTGCTGCTCGACATGTTCCCCCAGATTCGCGAAGCCGTGCCCGGAACGCGGTTGAGAGTCTGGTCCAGTATGCAGGTGTACCAAGTCCCGATCGAGGCGGATCGGCAACACTTCGGCGCGCTGTACCGCGCCTGCCAGCAGATGCAGGGCGTGGAGTACTTCGGAGCGATCGCCCAGGACCGGTTGGCGCTGGAGTTGCGATCTGTCACGGCGCTGGCCTATCCCAACACCTTCGCCGAGACCTCGTGTATCGCCGTAATGGAGGCCCTGGCGGCCGGCTGCGGCATCCTCACGAGTCAGCAGGGAGCGTTGCCCGAGACGACGGCCGGCTTCGGCACGCTGATCTCCTTGGCCGACGGTCCGGTGGCGTACAAGGAGCGTTTTCGGGACGCTGCCGTCGCCTTGCTCCGCCGACATCTGGACGACAGCGACGACGACCTGGAACAGCACCTACGCCGCCAGGTAGACTATGTCCAGGCACGCTACGTGTGGACGCAACGTGCTGCAGAATGGGAGCACTGGCTCGGCCACCGGATCCGCGAGTCCCCGTGACGCCCACTGCTGTGAACGGCTTTGCATCATCCAAACTCCGTAAATGACCATGACACCTGACTCTGCCGAGAACAGTCCGGTCCTGCTCGTTTGCGCTGCGAACGAGTACTTCGCCGTCGGCTTGGCCGTCTCCCTGTACTCGTTGCTGATCCACAGCGACGCCCGCCGTGCGTACCACATTCACATTTTGGACGGCGGCATCGCCGACGAGTCCTGGAACCGTTTGGAGAACACGCTGGCGAAGAGCGGCCGGAACGTGCATCTGGGCCGACTGGTCCCGCCCTTGTCACGCTTCGACGGACTGCCGCGAGATACGGGAGCCAGCCATCTGGCTTACGCGCGGCTGCTAATTCCCGAGCTGGTGGCGGAGCCGAAGTGCATTTACCTGGATGCGGATCTGGTGTTTCAACGGGATCTCGCCCAACTCTGGGACCTGGACTTCTCGGGCCACGCGATCATCGCCACCCAGGACCTGGGCCTGCGGGTGCTGGGCAACGAGAAGTGCGATTGCCAAGGGTTGGGGCTGGATCCGCAGGCTCCCTATTTCAACTCGGGCCTGATGGTCCTCGATCTCTGCCGGTGGCGTCAGGCCGGCGTCTGCGAGGCGACGATGAACTACGTGAAACGCCATCCCGAACGGTGTCCGTATTGGGACCAGAGCGCCCTGAACGTCACGTTGTATCGGCAATGGAAGCCGGTCGATCCCGGTTGGAACTTCCCCTCGTTGTTCGTGCCGCAGCTGGATTCCGCGGCGGAGCGGGCCGCCGTGAACATCCATTTCGTCAACCGCATCAAGCCTTGGTTCTTTGGACACGAACAGGCGCCCGCGGCCGGGACGTTCTACCAGTACTTGGACTGCACCGACTTTCGCGGTTGGCGACCAACGCGGTTGAGTCGCCTGCAAAGTGTGCTGTTCCGGGCCTTCCCGCGTATGGTGGATCGGGGCGATCAGATTGAGATCCATGCCAGCGCGGCCTGGATGGCGTGCCCGCCGACGGAACGTCAGCAGGATCTGGCCGCGCTGTGCGACCACTTGGCGGGACAACACATCGGTTATGCGAAGCTTCTGGTTCTCGACCCGCGCGGAAATGTGTACTCCGAAATCCAGGGACCGGCAGCCAAAGCGAGCGGCGGGAAATAACTTACCCGTAGGTTGGCCTTTCCAGGCCGATCGGGACGGTCTAGGAAGACCATCCTACATTGAGTTGGGTAAGTTATTTCCTGTCGTTCGCACAAGGCCAACAAGGCGGTTCCTCACACGCGCATCGTTCGTCAGGCGTGACCAAGGCTTGTGCCCTGAAAGGGCACCACCCGTTGCAGGTTGCGCCCTTTCAGGGCAGGGATTTCCGGGGGGCTTCCGATCCCAGGGCTGCGCCCTGGGCTATCGAATTACGCACCTTTGGTGCGGACGTTCGGACGACCGCCAACAACCGCCGCCGACGATTGGAACCAATCATCGCCAATCACCGGCGTTCGCCGCCAACGGAGGCCAACCCGATAGCCCAGCGGCTGCCCTGGGAAAGGGGCCGACCCCGATCACGTGCCCGGGGCTGGTGTTCTCAATCCGCTCATAACCCAGGGCGGCGTTACGCGGCGAACGCCGCTCCGCTGGGCTGATTTGTGGCTGCCCCTAGCGGGGCGAAAACCTGTAGATCAGATCCGGGCGTTGTCCCGGGCTGTCATGTGCGCCCTTTCGGGGCAAGCAGCGAAACAGGCTCTCGCCCTTGCCATCGTGCCAATTTCCCATGTCATCCCCAACTTTGCATTGCCCTACCCGGACCGTTACCAGCACTAACGGCAGTGCGCAACCTTACGATCAAGGCCCCAGACGGGTTCGTTTGACGATCGCCACTCGCCACTCAAATCGCGTCGCAGCACCAGCGCCGAACAATTTTCCCATGGTCGGCCGTGGCTGCGGCTGGATTGCCGTCCCGTAACCGTCATGGTAGACTCATCCCCGCTGACGCCTTGCTGATCAGCGGCCTGCAGTCCACTTTGGTCAGCCTTCAAACACCATGATCGCCGACGGCTTCGGGGCCATCTGCAACCAGTTCGGAAGGGCTCCAGAAGCTCGGCGTGCTCTGAGGTTATGACATGCCCTGCATGTGTATCCGGAAGTTAAGCGACTTCCTCCAAAGCCTGAAGAACTTGCCGCTGAACTTGCTGGCCGAATTGATCCCCCACTGCCCGGCCCAGCTGTCCACGTTGGGTGCGTTGGCGAGCGGCGTCGGGACGATGCAGGCCCTGGCGTCGGCCAGCGTCAGCGCCTCCGCGCGGGCCCAGTTGGCGGCGGCGTTGCATCTGGGGTTGCCACCTTTTCCGTTCCCGGCTCTCGATCTCGGCAAACTGGAAGCGATGGCCTTCCTGGCGGGCACGACCGGCACCAATGTATTTAGCGCCAAAGCCTCCCTGCAGCTGACCTCCTTAACGAGCTCGATCAACGTCCACCTACCCTCGGTGATGCAGCTGCTGATGGAGCTGCTGCAGCCCCTAACGGTGCCGCTCATGGACCTCCTGGCCCTGATCGGGGCCTGCGAAGCGGTGCAGGCGACGTTCGGCGTGAATCTGACACTGCCGGGCGCGATGCTGCAGTTACGTGCGGCGCTGGCGGCGCGCGTCGGCCTGCACCTGGCCGCGACCGCCACGATGACGGCCAGTGCGGAACTGGTCGCCAACTTGGCCTCGCTGGGATCTTACGCGCGGCTGATCAACGCGGCGGCCGCCTTGGGGTTCAACCTGGCCCTGCCCGGGATGGCCCTGCGTTTTTCTGCGGCCCTGCAAGTCGCCCTCGGTCTGCCGATTCCGCCGCTGAATGTGGACCTCTCCCAGCTGAACACGTTGGCCAACCTGTTGGCGGCTTTGACGCCCCTGCAGCGGAGTGTGTTCGGGATCAATTTGCGTCTGCCGGGCGCGTGGAAGTTGCTCGCGCTGGCGCTGCGCTCGCTGATGGTGAATCTGGAGGAGTCGCTGAATCTGGCGGCCACAGCCACGGCCATGGCGAGTCTCTCGGAGACGGCGCGTCTTGGTTCGCAGCTCAGCGCGGTGCCCCCCGTGCTGGGCTTGGGCGTTAGCCTGCGCGCTATGCTGCACCTGAATCTGCAAGGCTGGCCACTGCCCCAATTGCCAAACCTCGGTGCCCTGGCGGCGGCAGCCCGTCTGGGCGCCTCCACCGGCCTGAACGTCTTCGCCAACACTCCCTGCTCCGCAAGTTGCCCGGTGGGAAGGATGCTGTAGGCCGGTTGGTTGCACGCGAGCTTAGGATCGGCGCATCAATAAGTGTCGGGTTTTCAAAGTAGTCATCACGCTCCGCGTGATGACATGTCGTCACGGCGGAGCGTGACGACTACTATTCTTGCGACAGTTATTGATGCGCCGATCCTTACCGGAACACCACCTCATAGTACAACGTCTGGTCTCGCGCGCCGTCGATCGTGAAGGCTCCGTTCTTGACCGCCAATTCTCTGTCGGTGCGGCGGCCGTCGTGGTCCAGTACGTGGACCGCGGCGACCTGGCGATGGGAGATGGCAATGGCCGCCTTGACCGGCTCCAGCAAGATCGGCGCTTGCCCGTTGTCGATCACCTTGGTGTCGAGCGCGAAATACTTGAAACCCGTGTTGCAGTTGCGCGCGACGACCGTCAGCAAGGCGCTCTTGGTTTTCTCCAAGGTGGCTTGCCGATCCAAAGCGGTCAGGAAGATCGACGCATACGGCGAATCCAGTTGAATCGTCACGTCGCCCAGTTTGTGCGGTTTCCCGCTTGCGAAACCGACGACCGCTTTGGTGCCGACCGTGTTGACTAGGAAGAAGCCTTGACCCGCCGTGTCCCAGGCTAGTTGCTGGGTGGCCGACACGATCGCGGAACCGCGGCGGTAATTTTCCAGCTGCGGAAACGTGGACGGCTGCGGCTGGTCGGTGAACTCGACGACCACCCGGCCGACAGCCAACGCTTCCGCTGGCACAGTACCGCCGAAGGTCTTCACGTCGCCGTGTTGGACAACTTGGTCGGAGAACGAAAATGCTCCGGTGCTCAGCTCCGGCGGACTCACCCGCCGCGTGGAAATCACGTCGCCTTCGCGCACGTCGCCGCGATAGATCATGCGCGCGAAGGCCGGATACTGACCCAATTGCGTCGGCACGTCCGCTTCCCACACCCCCCAGGCAAACCAGCCGACACGGTCGCTGAACATGCGAGGCGCGGCTTGCGACTGGAATTCGTAGGAAGCGTCCCAGCCTTGCAGCCCCATCCCGTAGGCCGCCACGATCGCCGGCCCTTCGGCGCTGTACAGCGACGGGTAGACGTGGATCCACTCGGAGAGCCCGAACGGGCGGTCGACCGCTTGCTGCAAGCCGCTGGAGAAGTAACCGCTGCCGGGTTGGCTGAGCATCGAATCGAACAGCTTGCCGCCGAAGTAATTGTGCCGGTCGATGTAGCCCGCCAGATAATCGGACCGCAGGTTGTAGTAGTGGGGCACCATCGACGGCGCTTGCCACGGTGAGCCGCAGAGAGGACCTTGGTAGCCCGCGTCGCGGATCGCTTTCACAAACTTGCCGTAGAACTTGTTCTGGACGTCGTGCAGGAACTGAGCGTTGTCGAGCAGTCGTTGCCGCGCTCCGCCCTGTTGCCCCGGCAGGTGGCCGTCGCCAAAGAACCACGGGTTCAGCTGCGGGACGATGTTGCGCGCGGCCAGGCTCTCGTCGGCCTGCACCGCTCCCGGCCAGGCTGCTTGCAGCTTCTCGTCCGACCCGTACTTCGCCTGCAGCCAATCCGAGAAGCGTTGCACGAACAGCTTCTGGTAGGTGGGACAGGCCTTGAAGGCGCTCTCCGAGGTGTAGAAGAAAATGTCGTCCTCGTTTTGTAACTCGATAAACGATAAGGCCGGCTCGGCGGCGTAGGCCGTGCCGGTGTACGGGTTCTCGTGTTTCAAGAGTTTGACGACCATTTCGATCATCAGGTCCTGCACGTCCTCGGCCAGGTTGATGAAGCCGTAGGTGTTGCCCTTCAGGTTTCGCTCGATCTCGTCGTAAGCGACCAGCCGGTCACGGTTGCCGGAGCAGACGTGGAAGCCAAAGGTATGCGACCAGCCGAAGTAGACGCCCTGCTTCTTCATCTCGGCCGCGAAGTAGTCCAACCGGTCGAGGCCCTGTGGATCCATCGTGGTCGCGTCGTTCAAGTCGCCGATGCCCATCTGGTTCTTGGGATAGGAGAACTTGTGTAGCCGCACGCCGTTGACGCCGTACTTGGCATACCGAGCGGCCGTGAACTCGGCCACTTCTTTCTCGGGGGCACAAGCGCCACCGTACGACAGATTCACGCCCCAGAACTTGACGGGCGTCCCGTCGGCGAACTGAAAGCGATCCCCCACCATTCGCACGCCGCCGTGCTTGCCGGCCGGCGCGTCGAGCCACTCCTGCATGCCGATCACGCTCGGCCCGAGTTCGTTGGTCGGCTGGAACGGGAACCAGTCGGGCCCGGCCAGCGTCTTGGTCAGCTGGTCCAGGTCGGCTTGCTTCGCCAGCAGGGCGATCTCTTGCGGGAAAGTGAACGTCAGCGTGACGCTGCGCTCGCCCTGCCGGAACAACTCGGAGGCCAGCATGATGCGCATGTCGCCATCGAACGTGATCGGACACGGCGGGTCCAACGCGATCGCGATCGGTCCCACGTTATCGATCTCCAGCACCGCCTTGGCCGTGGCCGGTTGAACACCGCGGCCGAAGGGCAGCTTGACGGTGCTTTCCTGTCCATCGGCAGGGGACAGAATCAGCTTGCCGCCGGCCACCGTTTTCGCCACGCTCACGCCAGCGATCACCATCGTGATGGGAACGTCCTTGGCGGCACTGAGGTCATACCGGAACGAGATCTGCCGAGCGGCACTCTTCCAGGCCTGGAATTTGATGTCGATGACTTGGCCGTTCGCCTGGTTGACGACGAAGGGCGCGGTGACCTCCAACCGTTCGCCGGTGGCCTTTTCCTTCGCCCCGATTCCGACCCAGGCCCAACTCGGCCCCCAGCCACCCAGCGTCAGGCCGCCGACCGATGTATCGCCACGGACAAAGTTGAACGCCAGTGAGTTGTCGGGCGACACAACGGCCGACCACGACTCGACGGCTGCCGCTGGATAAGCGGACGCAAACCCTCCAAGCAGAATCGCCAGGCTGACCGCCCAATAGCAAAACGCTGGAGCACGGTGCTTGATTCTCATCAGTGGTTCCTTTCCTTCTCGATGGCAGTTCCTACATCAACGGAGCTATTGTAGCGTTGTTTCCAAGGTGCCGGATATCACCCGTGGCCGGCGGGTTAACCGCGGTGATGCCCTCCGATGTTGGCCTGCTTGTCGATATGGTAAGATAACAGCGAAGTTGGATTTCACGCGGAGGCGATGATGAAAGTGCTAATGAGCGCCACGGTCGTCGGCGGCGGTCTGGAACTGGACGAGCCGATTGGTTTTCCCGATCACTATCGGGTCCAGGTAAGTGTCGAGCCCCTCCCGGCATCAGAGCAGGATTGGCGGGCGGCCTTCCAGGCCTTCCAGGAGTTGTGCGACAAGCGTCCGATCGACTCGGGCGGAGCACGCTTCAGCCGTGAGGAACTGCATGAACGCCGTTGACACCAATGTGGTGGTCTACTCTCTGGACCAGCATGAGCCGGCCAAACGTGCCAAGGCGGGGGATTTGTTCAACCGCCTCGGCCAGACTGGCGACCGCCCCGTTTTGCTGTGGCAAGTGGCCGGGGAATTGCTCAGCTGCCTGCGCAAATGGGAGGATCGCGGACGCATCGCCCGCACGGACACCCCATTCTACCTACAACGCATCCGGGCCATGTTTCCTTTGATCATGCCGAGTCCGTTGATCTTGGAGAAAGCCCTGGAATTGAGTGCCCGCTACAGTCTCTCCCACTGGGACAGCATGTTGTTGGTGTTGGCGGCGTGCCACGACGCAGGAGTTGACACGCTGTACAGCGAGGATCTCGATCCGGGCATGACTTACGAGACCGTGACGGTCGTCAACCCGTTCGTCTAGCCTCCTCCCGGTACAGAATCCGCCGGGGATTGGTAGCACAAGCAGAAGTGGAAGGACGTTCTATGAGCAAGACGGCGACAAGAAACAGATTCCGTGAATTGCCCAAGACCTACGGCGAGCTTGTGGCCAAGTTGCCCCCGCGCCCCATTCACGATGAGGTGGACCTTGCCAACGCAACGGAAATGATCGACCGCTTGGCCGGATTTGATCTTAACGCCGATCAAGAAGACTACCTGGAAGCCCTTTCAACCTTTGTAGAAACCTACGAAGCCGTGCGGTTCCCGATAGACGATTCCCGCCTTGCTCCGCTGGACACTCTGAAAACGCTGCTGGGCGAGCATGGCCTGACCGCTTCGGACCTAGGTAGACTGCTGGGCAACCGAACCTTGGGCGCGGCAATCCTGAGCAGCCGGCGCAATCTGAGCAAGGCGCATATCAAGAAACTGGCGGAACACTTCAAGGTAGAGCCTGGACTGTTCTTATGAGTGACGGGCGTGGCCCTGCTCGGCGAGACGCGGTGGAACTCGTGTGGCACTGCTTGCTCGCAATGCGGCAGTGTCGAGGACGCCGCCACCGTCATCAGTGGCCCGACTGACAGCGACACGGCTCGCGGCACCTAGTGCGTCTTTAAGGCAAAAAGTGGGGTAAGCATCCTGCTTGCCTTTCGATTCATCGCGTCAAACGCAAGCTGGAAGCTTACGCCACCGCATCGGTCACCCCAAGATTAAGCCTTGACGACGTACTAGGTATCGCCGCTTCCCGCCTCCGGCCCCGACTGACCGCCGCGAGCGCAGCGCGGCCGCGTTACAGCGACAATACAAACTCGACCAGTTCGTCGAGTTCCCGCTCGGTCCATCCGTCAGCGGGGCCGCGACTTCGGCCGTGCCGGCCTTCGACCAACAAGTCCTTGAGCGTGGTGTAGCGCCCATCGTGCAGGTACGGCGCGGTGCGCCAGACTTCGACCAGCGTCGGCGTGTCGAAATGGTCAGTGAAGTCGCTCGGACTTCGCGAACCGACGTTGTGCCGCTTCAGATCGGTGTACAGCGGAGCCGGATGGCATTTGTGGCAGCCCACACGGTCGCTGCGAAACAGCTGTTGCCCGCGCTCGGCGACCGGGCTGAGTCGCCCGTCGACCAGGCGTGGACTCGGCACCGGTTGCAGAGACTTGAGATACTCGTCGATGGCCGCGGCCTCCTCTTCCGGCCGGGTGGTAAACAGGATGTGTTCGAGGCCCGACCGCACGGCTTCCTCGGCCGACATCCGGATGCCCTCCGCCATGGCCGGCGGAGTCTGGTGGGCCAGCAACATACTCTTGGTGTTCTTCGGATTGCTGAGCCCGTCGTTCAACAGGTCCCAGTTCAGCCCATCGGCGCGGCCGTCCGGATGACAACTGCCGCAACTCTGCCAGTGTTGGTAGCAGATCGTCGCGTCGTTGAAGAGCAGCTCGCCCCGCCGCCGCACGGTCCATTGCGGCGGCGGGCCGAGGGCGATTGTGCGGATGGGGCTGGCACCTGTGGCTTGCAGATCCACCACGGCCAGGTCATCGCTGAAGTACTCGGCCACGTAGATCTGCGAGCCGACGACGGCCAATCCGCGCGGCCCTTTCCCCGGCAGTTCGAGCCGCTGCCAAGGACCGGTACCCAAACGGGGATCCGCCGAGATGGCGCCGACCTGCGGCGACATGAACATCATGCCCAGGGTACTCGCCAGGATCGAGGTGTCCAACAGGCTCAACTCGTGCGTCCCGGCGTGGCTGACGCAGACGACTTTGCCGTCGGAGGTGCAAGCCACGCCCCACGGGTTGCCCGCCCCATAATACAGCTCATCTAACCCAACCGTGTTCACGCGCCGCTGCTGCGCGATGTCGAGGACCGTGAGCACATTCATGTTGATCCAACCCATGTCGACGCGAAACGGCACCAGATTGAAGTTGGACAGGATGTGCGTGACATAGGCGTACTTGCCGTCCGGCGAGACGCATAAACCCCGCAGGCTGTTCGAACCGGCGGGCAGGGAAATCGAGGCCGTGGCCTGCGTCTGGGTATCGATGACTGTCACGACAGGCGTCACCTGGCCCAGAAACGCGGAGTCCGTCCGCGTGTAGGGCAGGTGGTTGGCCACCAGCACCGTTCTGCCATCGGGTGTGACGGCCGCGGCCACGGGTTCCCGCACGACCGGTACTCGTGCTACTTCCTTGCCAGCGGCCAGATCGATCACGGAGACGTCGTGATTGAACCGGTTGCAGACGTATAGCCGCTGTCCGTCGGGTGTGAGTGTGGGAGCCAGCGCCGTATGCCCCGCCGGGATCGTGGCCGTCACTTGGCCCGAAACCGGATTCAACACGACGATGCTGCTCTTAGGCGCCGCGCACGTGACGATCAGTTTCGTACCGTCAGGTGTCAACACGACGCCCGTCGGCTCGGCCGGCACGTCAACTCGGCGGATGACTTGGCCACCGGGCAATTCGACCCAGACGACTTGCCTCGCGTCGGCGCAAGCGACGAACAGGAGTTTGCCGTTTTTCGCAGCGACCAGGGCACACGGTCCCTGGTATTCCTCCGCAGCCACCACCGCCGTGGCCAGCAGTAGCCAGCCACAGACGACCGACGCCGCGAGGGAACGGCAAACTCGCACCGTGGCCCGAGGCAGCTTGATGAAGCAACCCCGGCTGTCCATTGGCTGGCATGCCGAAACGAGTTCTGGCTGTTCCGCGCGGGTCCCCGGTAACATTCCCTGGTTCACTTCAGATGCTTCCGCACAAGGGACGCCAAGACCTGGTAGCCATCGTCGTTGAAGTGGAGGCGGTCCTGGACAAACAATTCCTCCCGCGGCTTGCCATCCGCGCCGAGCGTGGCGTCGCAGGTGTCGATGTAGTCCAGGTTCTGGCCCGCCGCGATGTACGCCTTGATGAGCTGATTGGCCTGCTTCTCCCGCTCGACGTTGGCCCACCGCGACGGCGAGGCGTTGATCGTCAGATAGGCGATGCGAACCTCGGGAAGCTTGGCGCGCACCTGTTCCACGAACGCTTGGAAGTCAGCCGCCACCTGCTGGGGCGTCTTGCCTGCATGGATGTCGTTACCGCCCGCCCGCAGCACGATCAGCCGCGGCCGGTATGGGATCACAATCCGGTCGGCATAGCAGACGCTGTCGGCGATCTGTGAGCCCCCAAAGCCGCGGTTGATCACCGGGTGTTCGGGAAAGTCCTGGGCCAGCGTCTTCCAGCGGACAATCGTGGACGAGCCGATGAACAGGATCGCGCCTTGGGGCGGAGGATTGGCTTTGTCGGCAGCCTCGAAAGCATCGATCGCCTTCTGCCAGCGCTCGGAGCCCATTTTTTCGGCAGCCAGGAGCGAGCCGGCGAGCGCCCAGCCCAGCAGGCTTGCCACGCACGCGCGACCGACCAAGCGGCGGTAAGGGACAGTCTTCATCGTTTTCATACGGTTCGCCTCGGGGCTAGAGTCATGTTGCGCAAACGGTAATTCAGTGTACTGCCAGGGGCAGGCAGCGGCAACGTGCAGTAGGCACAGCAGTGCAGCTCGTCGTACACGACCTACAGGCCGAGAGTCTTGTACGATGGCTCTCCGAAGCCGTCGACCTGCGCGTCTGCTGCACATCGCGCCTGCCATTGCATGTCGGGCAAGTAATGAATCCCCGTCCATTGCAACCCTTGCAGGTAACGTTCCAGTTCTTTTTCCGATCTCCTTCTTCGGGATGTTTGCCACCGTTACATTCAGTCTCCCATTTGTTCCAAAAGTACTTCCACTGCATCGTGTAATGACACCGTAACTCACCGGCGCCGGAACAGTTCTTACATTGCACGAGTTCCTTGCCGCTCCCCTTACACCGAGGGCAGGTGCGCGTTGCGGGAACTTGCGCCGATGGCGGTTGCTGGGCTATCGAGGGCGACGGCGAAATGGATGGTTTCTGTCCCGGAACGGCCGGTTGGGACGCCTTGGCGGCCTTCTCTTTTTCCGGTGCGGCCACGCCGCGTATGAACACCATGGTGTCAACAGAACCAGATTTGTAGTACACACCGTTCTCGATACAACGCTTCAAAATCTCCTGTAGCTGTTGCGTAGTTCCCGCGAACACTATTGCGCCGTCAGTACTCGTGAAGGTGTACTCGCGTGCTTTGTTTGGATTCTTCTTCAGATAGTGTAGCCACCAGTCCACCTTTAGAGCGGTAAAATGCAATGCCTCCGGCGTAACAGTTATAATACCAAATCCGTGTAGACTCCCTTTCGCGTCATCGAACATTTGTTTTACTTTACGTCTTGCATCATCTTTGTATCTTCCCCATCCCGCAAATTGTTCAATTGTCATCGTGACATCGACGAAATCCGTATCTGCGATCCTGGCAACAAGTGCGGCGGCGCTGGCGAACTTAAGAATTGACTCGATACGTGGCCGGGATACGATAGGTCCGGTGCCTCAGCCAGATGAATCTCTAGGCGGGTCGGGCGGCGGTCGTGTGGTCCTTTGCTGTACCCGTCCCAAAGGCGGCGTCGAACCAACGGATGGACCACCGCGGCCTGCATGGTCCGGGATTGAAACTTGACGGCCGCGTGGTCATCCGTGTTTGTCCGCCTGAGTAAGACGCAAGATGGAAACGCTTTGGCGATGGTTTTTTCGATCCGTTGTCGGGATCGGCGTCCTATTTTCCGACGAAGGAATTAAAGGGGTCAGGAGCATATGTTCGGTACTTTAGGGTGACTGGGCCATCGGCGAGCTCTCGACGCCATGCGGTCACCTGCCAACTGTAGGGGAGCGTCTACCATGACCACGACACGAATCCAATTGCTGGAAGTACTGGCTGAACTTAGCGAGTCGTGCCCGGAGATGCGCATGGGGCAACTTCTTGCCAATTTGGCGACTCTGGCTCCGGGGGCTGTTGCGGGTGCGATTTGGGACGCGTAAGACGAGGAACTACTCGACGTCGCCCGCCGACAGGCCGAGGTTCTTCGCTCGCATCACGCAAACGTGGCCTAGCTCAAAGATCCGGCCCGGGTGCACGCGAGGCGGCGTTCGCGTCCGGGATGATGGCTGGGTCACACGCGGCGGCCGGGTGACGCCGTCTCGGCAGAAATCGGCGGCCGACGATGCCGCTGGCATCTGCTGCCACTGGTCCCATTGGCCAAATCGGCGGCTCCCATGACGCCTGCCCGCATGCTGCGGTTGGCGACGTCTTCGTCGCCGCAGACAAGAAAACGACGTCGGAGCATCCATTGGTTGGCAACGCTGGGAGAGTGTCCCGGAACTCCGTGAAGTCTTTGCGGTGCCAGCATGAGTCAATGGCCGTCAACCAAAGCATGATTGGTGCTGGCCGCATTGTTTCGGATGGGCTGTCGGCTTCAGCCGACACCCTGTCTGCCACCAGCTTCAGCTGGCGGCAGCCGCTGCCCGAAGCATTTCCAGGAGCCGGCTTCAGCCGGGCTTCTCGATCTGGGTTTCGACCCTTAGCGATTGTAAAGGATTAACGTCGCGAATCGGTGGTGGGACGGATTGGCACTTTAGCCCCGAAACGCGGGGCCAAAGTGCCAATCCGTCCTACGGCCAATCTGCGGACTTGCTCTTTTACAGCCACTTACTGCCCCGGGGCCGCGAGGCTCAACGTCGGACTGGCGATGTAGAGTTCGCCACTGGTCTGCTCGCGGTGGGCACTGTCGATGAGCAGAAGTGTGTCCCACCGCAGCGGGTAGCGTATGACCCCGTCATCCTGGCCACCCCAGTGGCCGCTCTGGCTGCCGTCCAGCGGAAACCGTACATAACGCCAGCCTCGCCAATCGAGTTGTCCACCGTCGGGCTGAAAGGTCTGGCCCGTGGCGTCCACTAGGCGGCAGCGGAGGTGATTGCCCGAACCATCGCCGTAGACCCACAGGCCAAACGCCAGCGGCTGGCCTTTGATGGCCTGGAGGACCGACTCCTGCGGAGCCAACCGGGCGAACTTCCAGCCTTTCTCGAACCGGTATGTGATCCGCACGGCCGCCACGCCGGGCTGGGGCGGCCCTGCGGGCGGCGCAGCGAGTGTCATCGTCTGCATCGAAGTCACCTTGGCGTCGCCGTCCGGTACGAGGTGGTACGCCTTGGGCAGCGACTCGGCGGTGAGACGCGAGAACTCGTCCACTGCACGATACGCCGTCGTGGGTCGATCCAGTTGGATGCTCCCGTCGGGGCCTTCGATCCGCAGGCCGACTCGCCACGACTTCTCCGGGGCGGCGGATAACGGCAGTGACACGTCGCTCGCGCGCCGGCCGGCTTCCCAGGACAGCGGAATCTCGGTGCGTGCCGGCGACAGCCCTGCGGACTCGGTCACCCGCAGCACGCCACGGAACGCCTCGCCGGATGGACTGGCGATGTGGAAGGGCAGTGTGTCGCGCGTCGCGGGGAGTACCTCGACGCTCAGCGGATTGGAGACCATTACGCGAGTCGCCTGCGTCAACTCGCCCATCCCGTCGATCACGCACGGTAGCTGGACGGTTCTGGGATCGGCGTCGCGAAGCACCGGATGCCGGTATTCCAGGGTGACCGTCTGTCCTGGGGCGACGGCGGCCAGTCGGTCGCGCGACACGCCGACGCGGAGTGGCTCCGCCAGCGGATTGCGGAACGCCAACGACACAACGCTCGGCTGCGGAGCCGTCACCATACGCACTGAAGTCGTAGCGGCCCTGCTCCGGTTCCGTGCCGTTCCAGGCGAAGTCCATGCGGACCCAGCGAAAGCCGGCAGCAGTCAGCATCTCCATCTCGCCCTGCTGCGGGTCGGTGAAGTGGATGTTGACGCCCAGCCCCTCGGGCAACACGGGGTTGTTCGGAAGGTGGAAATCCGGCGGGGCCGCTTGGCCCAGCCCGGCCCATGCGGCCAGAGCAGTCAGAGTGCAGGAAATCACGGCGGTACGCATGACTGGCCTCTCCTTCCAAGGGACGGCAAACGGCAGGAGGCCGGATTACGTCACCACGGAAACTGTGAGGGAAACGAAATCTGGGATAGACCGCCAGTATAGATGCCGCTTCGACGGCGGACGAGCCGCCTCGGGTGATCGCTTCTGAGAAATCATGGCACGGTCAACGCGAGCGGGCTCAGGCTACCCGAACCGTGAGGGTAAGTTATCAAGACGGGCTTCACCTGCGGCCATGCTCAACCATCGCGAGCACGGGTTTGGCCGAGGGCATGGGTTCTGGAAAACGGGGTGCGTCTGGCGACCGCCACGGCTGCCAACATCGAAGTGGTCCAACTTTTCGCCGTGTTCCACGACAGCAGGCGGGTCAACGAAAACACCGATTACTGTCATGGCTTACGCGGTGCTGAACTTGCTGGCCAACTTCGTGGGCAGTTATTTGACCTTCCCGACGCTGACTTCGACCTGCTCTACCAAGCCTGTGCCGACCACACCGATGGTTTGACGGAGGCCGACATCACGGTTCAGTGCTGTTGGGACGCTGATCGCTTGGACTTGGGCCGAGTCAGGATGACGCCCGACCCCCGCAAGC
>JAPLNJ010000577.1 GCA_026692885.1 Planctomycetota bacterium
GCATGACGCGTTTCTGAAGGCCATGACGAAGATCGCGACGTTTCGAGGCCAATCGGCATTCGGAACTTGGCTCCACCGCATCGCCGTCAACGAAGTCTTGGCGACAAGACGGCGCTGAGCTGGTAGCAACGTGTGCCGAAATAACTTGCCGGTTCTCGGAAGCTGCCGACGTAAGTCGGTCAGAGCGTCCCGCATCTCACCTATGAGCCCGGAAAGCAACGGGGTTGGAAGCCGCCGACGTGAGTCGGTCGAAGCGTCCTGCCTCTCGCCTGCTTTGTGCCGCCGCGCTGGTAGGTCCAGGGCGAGAACCACCGGCCGACTCACGTCTTTGAAGTTGCGCATTTTGCCGCATGGGGAGAAGCTTCCGGCGTCAGCCGGGAGAGAAATCCCGCCCACAACCTAGCCGCGGTCGCCCGCTCCATCGAGAAGCCCCCGGCGTCAGCCGGTGGGAGTGTTCCCACCCCTGCACCTAGACGATGCACCGCGAATAGGTGTGGGGCGGGAGGCTCCGGCCAGCTTACGCTGGCGGCTTCCGTGTGGCGTGCGTGGCTCCTGGGTAGGTTCGGGGCGGGACGGCTCTCCCGGCTAACGCCGGGAGCTTCCTCGGCAGAGCCCGGAAATGCGTAACTTCAAAGACTCACGTCGGCGGCTTCCAGTTGTTGGGAGTCGTGGGGCGTTAGCTGCGGGGCGGGACACGCCGGCCGACTCACGTCGGCGGCTTCCCAGGTGGATCGCCGAAACTGGGAAGTTATCCTCGCTGACGCGTCGGGTTACGATGATCCGCTGCTAGCGTTTTGCGCAACCTTATGATCAAGGCCTTGTCTGCTGGAGCCGCTGTTTCTCGGCCTGCCGTACCCAGCAGGTTCCACAGACGCATTTGTCACGTCCGCAGGTGCCAGCGATGTCGTGGAATTCCAGCGGTGCGATCGAGGCCTCGACCAGTTGGCGCATCGTGCGGTATCCCGGCTCGTCCGTGCTGCGCCAGCCGCCGTTGGTGATTTGCTCCCAGCCGCCTCCACTCGCCGCCAAGGGTGCTTTGAGGATGCGGCTCTCCGACGGCTCGGCCACGTTGACCAGCGACGCGAAAGGCTGACCGGCCAGTTTCTCGCCCCAGAGGTTGCGGATGTGCTGCCTGAGTGCCGCCTCGTGGGGCGGCGACGCCTTGCGCCATTCCACCTTGTTCCACGAATAGTCGCCGTAGCAAATCGCGTTCACGTCAAGCCAATCGACGATGCGCTGGAAGCTCTCCCGGTCGAGCTTCACACGGGGTTTGCCAACCTCGTCCGGATGCCCGGCAAGCAGCAGGGAGGCCAGCTTGCCCGCGTGGGCAAAGTAGTCCTTGGGCGTCGAGTAGTCGGCCTCGAAGTTGCACTGGGCGAGCTTGATCAGTCCCGGTCGGTTGACCAAACTTTCGTAGGCGTCGCTGACGATCATCTGGTTGGGGCCGGGCCACTCCGGGTACGGAAAGACGACGTCCTTGATCCTGCCCAGCAGTTTGACGTCGCCCTCGATTCTGTCGAGTCCGTGGCACTCGAGGCAGTACCGATCCAGCACGGGCTGAACGGTGCGCGCGAAGCTCAATCCGCCCTCGTAGCGCGGACCGGCCGGCGGTGTCAGTTCGTGGACTTGAACGTCGTGGGGCAGGGCCACGCGGCGCGTTGTGCTGTGACGCGGTTCGTGGCAGCCGGCGCAGCCGCTCACCTCGCCCGGCTGCAAGTACACGGCCGACCGCATGCTCATCACCGACATACCGTTCTCGTCGAGCAGTTGAAACAGCAACGGCTGTCCGGCCGGAGCATGGAAGGCCACTCGACCGTGCTCGTCGACCGGCGCCGTACCCAGGATGCGTTTGGGCATGTCGATGATCGCCTTACTGCGGCTCGGCGGCGTCTCGATCGGCTGAGCATACATTCGGACGACGCGCAGATTCTTAACGCTGCCCTGGGGAATGGTATGCGTCGAGCGGTAGACGTCATCCACATAGAAGGTGCCTGTCGTCTGGCTCGGGGTCGACTCCACCAGCGACGGCAGCACCGGCGGCTTCGGTCGCGGCTGGACGGGCATGGGGGCGAAGCAGGACATCGCCGGGTCGCGGTAGATCAACTCTCGCCCACCGAGCGAATCGAGCAGATAGATGCCGTAGGCCGCCTCGCGCTGCACCGCTCCCTCTCGGGCCAGCCGATTTGGCGTGTAGGCCACGAGGAACAGATCTTCGCTGAGGGGATACGGATTGCAGTAGGCGCCGCTCGCCGGCCAGGGTTCCGTCTCCGGAAAGGAGATCTCCGGCGTGATGCGGGTGATCGGCGTCTCGCCCTCCGGCCCCTGCTGCGGGTCGATGACAATGATCGAGCCGGCCGTGTAGCTGTGATGCGCCATGGCCGTGCTGACGATCTTGCGCGAGCCGGGAATCTGCCTGGGCTCGCCGGTCATGCAGGGGTTTCGGGAGTACATCTTGTACACCAGACCCGTGGCCGTGCCATCCGGCCGCGTGACCCACAAACCCTGGAAATACGAGAAATGGCGGTTTACGTAATCCCAGCGAGTATACAGCAGGCGTCCGTCGTCGAGCAGGCTGGGCTCCCACTCGCACGCCTCGTTGAACGACAGTCGCCGAATCTGTGAACCATCGTTGTCGGCCCGGTAGAGTACGAAATTGGCGAAATACCGCCCGCCGTATTGGCAGCGGATGTGCGTCTGCAGTCGCGTGCTGACGAAAGCGATGTCGCCGTCCGGCAGATAGCACGGATCCCAATCCTCGATCAGCGTCGTCGTCAGGCCCACCTCGCGAGCGAGTTGGTCGCCGGGCCGACCGGTGATCTGCCGCAGTCCACGGCCGTCGACCCCGACTTCGAAGAGCACGAAACGACGCAGGTTCGGGTCCGGTTGCGTGTGATCGCAGAACGAGAACAGCACCCGCTTTCCATCGAAGGACAGATCGGGGTGCAACACGGATCCGACCGGCAACTGGCCTTCGAGGAGCAGTCGCTCTCGAGGGTTCTCTTTCCAGGACTCGAGCACCGCCAAGCCGGGACCCGGACGGCTGTAGCGGCCCAGGTACTGACGCGACATGTGCGAATAGCCGGGCGGCGGACGCTTGTTGATCAGCAGGTCGTCGAAGTCCAACAGCGGGTGCGAGAAGATCATCCGACGGCGAAGCGCACACACGTCGTCGTACAGGGCCTCCGTGAACGAGTTCGTTTCGGCCGCCTGCTCGACTCGTTTGTTCAGCGCGGCCAGTTCGGCTGCCAGTTGCGGACGCGCGGCGTGTTTCTCGACGAACGCGAGCGTCTTGTTCGCCAGGGCAAGCCGCTCGACAGTCGCCTTCGGCAGATCGGTCGATGTGCCCGCGACAATCGCTGCGTCCAGCGATACTCCGGCCCACCCCGACCACGTGACGGCCCGCGCGGCTGGCCAGGCTGAATCGTCAAAGTCCTTTTCACGCCAACCGCGAGCTTCCGCCGTCGCCGACTTCCACCGCGTGTCCGAACAGACCACCAGCGGCGTGGCGCCGGTCACGTCCACTCGCAGCCGGGCAAACACGCCGGCCGGGTTCTCGCCGTTGCCGACCCAGTTTTCTGCTTCGACCGCCAGTACGTTGTCGCCGGGCGAGAGGAACCGCTTGACGTCAAAGGAGCAGATCTGTTGCTAGTCGTCGCCCGAACCGACCCGCTTGCCGTTGATGAACAGCACGAAAGCGTTGTCGACAGTGATCGAGCAGACGGCCGACTGGATGGTTCGGTCGGCGGGGATCGTCAGCTGCCGACGGAAATAACATTTGCCCGCCGGTACGTTCACCGACGAAGTGGCGTCGGAATACCAAATCCACTGGGCGACATCGGACTGGGCGGCGGCGGTCCCAAGGTTGGTCGACAATAAACCTGCGAGAACCAGGAATCGCCAGACGGAAGAGGATCTTCTCACGGTATCTCCATCTCCTGCATGTAGAGTGGCCAACACCCCACCGCGCTGCAAGCGTAACTGTTGAGTCCTAGGTTGCCAAGGCGAGCGGCAGGAAATAACTTACCCGTTGGTCGGCATTTCCAGGCCTATCGGGACGGTCTTGGAAGACCATCCTACCTTAAGTGGGGTAAGTTATTTCCTGCCGCTCGCCCAATGGGACGCGCACGACAGACTGCACGTCGAATCGAAGTTTGTCTCCAATTCGAAGATCGTGACTACCTGACCAACGGGAACGGGTCAACAGGCTCGTCTTCGGAGCGCACTGTGAGGCGAACGGGCCATCACTGCGGGAGCAACTTGACCGCGGAAGGCATCAGCTCGATGGGCCTCGATTTCCCCTGCCACCCCAGCGTCGCCTGCCGCGTGGCGTCGGTGACGTTCACGGCGATCACGGCCTCGCTGCCATCCGCAGCGCGGAAGGCGCCGACCTGCACCGCTCCGGCCGGTTCCACGGAGGGCGGCGGGATCGCCACGCCGAACTGCAGATAGGCACGACCGGCGCCGTGATACAACTCGATCCATTGCTTGTATAACTGATGCTGCGAGGGCAGGCCGTCGCGCACGATCGGTTGGGCCGTGCCCTGGGCGTCCACTTCAGCCACCCGGAAATCGTCGACCCATACGCGGCACGGTCCCTCGACCTGAATCATCACGCGCAACATCTCGGCGCCCTGATTCGGCACCATTACGTCGGCCGAGACTTCACGCCAATCGCCAGGCTCGGGGAAGGGCAGCCTCCAGGAGCCGAGGCTCTTCAGTTCCCGAGTCAGGGCTGCGATGTTGATGGCGGCCGGTCTTGCCAGCCGCTCGGTGCGACACCAGGCGGAAAGTCGATACTTCCCGCCGGCGCGCAGGCCCGCGGCACCGATCGATAGGTTCCGCGAGACCTGCGTGATCTCTTCCGCCGAGGCATTTTCCAATCGCAGACTGCTGGCGCCCGAATGCCGGATGCTCGGGTCGCGCCGTGGCCACCCGGAAAACTTCTGCTCCTTCCACCCGCGCACGTGCTCCCATCCGGCGGGCACGTCGCCCAACCACTCCTCGAATCCGCCCTGCGTCGGAAAGGCGTGCGGTTCCACCGGCCAGTGCGGCACCAGGTGCGGCATCTGACCCGTGACGATGCAGTGCGCCGTCATCTCGCGGCTCTCGGCCCGCGGGTTGCTCTGGAAGAGTGGCACGAATTCGTGATACAGGTATCCAAACACCGAGTCGGGCCGATGGCCGGACAACGGGGTCTTCCCGACGACCTCGTAATCCCGGTAATCCTGGATGCCGACCTCGGGGAGGAACAGCTCTTGCGGTTCCTCGTAGCCCAGCACCATATTCACGCCCGCCGCCCGACAAGCGGCCTGCAGCTCGGTCATCTGCCGATGGGCAGCCGCGACGTCCCAGAGGCCGCTGCCCGGCGGGTGGCCATGCCCCGTGGCGCGGCAATCGCCCCCGCCGCGCATCCCCGCGCCCACTACCTGATCGATTTGGAACAGCTCCCCTCCGCGTTTCGCCAGCCCCACGGCGATCCCGGTGAACCAATCCCGCGACCATTGGTCGCCGCGGCAGAGCGTCGCCGCCTCGCCGCCGGCATACCACGGTGGGTTGGTGAGCATGACCTTCCCGTCCTTGCCGAGCATGGCGTGCGGCTTGGCCTCGCGCTCGAACCGAGCCTGATCTTCCCATTCGAACGAGCCGTCCTCTCGCTTGCCGTAGCTCAAGCACCACTGGTATCCCGACGGCCAGAAGAAAGCGTGCCCTCCCGCACGCCTCACGGCATCGACACAACGTTTCAACCCGTCCTCGGAAGGATACGGTGGAAAGTACTGGGGCGGCACCCACGTCGCGACCCCTTCCCAGCCCCAGAAGGTAACGATCAACGGCACGCCCGCGAAATGCTTGGTCCAGTACTTCTCCAGCCACGCCTCGACTCGCTCCGGCTGTGCCAACCACTCGCGTCCGAACCGCACCTGCCCCGGCCCCGCCTTTAGCCAATCCGGCAGATCGTCGCGTGCGGCCAGCCGCTTGGCACACCACGGCTGCTTCAAGGCCCAGGCTTTATAGATCGCCGCCGCGTCGCGCCAATCGGTCGCGGTTCCTCGCGTCCCCCGAAATACGCCAGCCACTACGGGGAACGCCAAAGCAAAAGGTTCCTTCAAATCGTGCCGCACCAGGTGACGCCAGCCTAGGACCAGGCCGGTCGCCGTCCGCCCGGCCATCAAGGTCTTGGGATGTCCGGCGGCATCCTCGCAGTACGTCACCACACCGCCTTGCGGTCCGTAGTAGCACCCGAACTGCGCCGCCAGATTGCCGGGCTGCGTGGCCGCCGTAGTGCGCCCCGGCTGCCACTGATGCGGGCGCTCGAGCACTCCGCCCTTCGTCGTGCCGAGAACCAGCTCATCGCCGGCGCCGTCTCCTTCCAGCGGTGCCGCCACAGGCAGCAGCGGATAATCTACGCGCTCCACCGTGGCCCCCGCTTCGCCCTCCAACGTGATGCGAAACCGGAAGAGCCCGTCCGTCCCGGCTTCCACGACACAGACGGCAGCCAAGGCTCGATTCCCGATTCCCTCGAACCGTAAACGGACCCCGTCACCTGCGAGGCGTTTCACGGCCTTCGCATCCCGCGAGGACAGCTCCAAGGGCGGTCCCGGATCAGCAGCCGACGAGCTCACGACCAGGCGAAACAGCTCTCGGCCCCCGCGGCCCAACTCCAATTCCGCTCCCGTATCCGCAAACCGCACGGGCGCGCCGGTCGTCCCGTCCAGTCCCAGGACAGCAGCCCCGCTGCGGACTTCGAGCACTTCCGCGTCCGCCGCTCCTCCCGTCGCGAACACAACCGCCGCGAGCAGGCCGATCTTCCCGCAGATCCTCGAAAGTTCCGCTCGCAAATCTATCCCATCGCAATCCGCTCTCCCTGGGGTACGCCTCGGAATCATACGCATCAGCAGCAAGTCACGTCGGGTCGGGGTCGTCATTGAGTTGTCTCCTGGTGAACCGAACCATTCTCCTGGACCTGGTGTCCTTACGGCAAGCCGGTGATCGAGAATTTCATCGCCTGCCGACCGGTCGCGTGGTAAGAGCAGGAGTCACTTTGTTGCCCGCGCAGAAATAAGTTGGTCAAACCCTTGTAGGACGGATTGACGATCCGGCCGGTATTTTCCGGCCGGATCGCCAATCCGTCCCACGGCCAATTGTTGAACCTAGCCGGCTTCGCCGGAACCCTGATCTTTCGCCTTAATCTTTCCCCCTAATCTCTCCCTCTATTCCCATGCAGCCGGAGGAAGATTAAGGCGAAAGATTAGGGTGAAAGATTAAGTCGCCCTTCATCGCAACCATCCCAGACTCGCCATCGTTACAAATTCCTATTGTTCAAGTTATTTCTGCGCGGCCGCTTTGTTGCCAGAAAGTGTCTTGCCCAGATCTGGCCGAGCTGCGCTTTCAGCGCCTGTTCCAACCCGGTCTTCGGTCTCTGTCCTGAGTCGCCCGGACATCCCGCCTGCAGGTTTTCGGGACAGGGCGAGCGGCAGGAGGCATTGATCGTAACCTTGCGAAATGCCGTCACTGCTGGCTGGTCCCGTCCGAGAAGCTCCCGACGTAAGTCGGTGAGAGCAGTCCCGCTCCGCACCTAGCCCGGAGCCGCGCACGCCACATGGAAGCCGCCAGCGTAAGCTGGCCGGAGCCTCCCGCCCCACACCTATTCGCGGAGCATCGTGTAGGTGCAGGGGCGGGACCGCTCTGTCCCGCGATGACGACGCGCAGCCAAGTTGCCCGGATCAGGCAGGGAAGGAGCTGCTTCTCGACCCAGTCCTGCGTTTCTCCCGCCATTTCCCAACTGGGTCTCGACCGCCTCGGCAATGGCCCGCACGAGGCCGCGCTGTTCGCCGGCTAGGGAGAATGCGACGAGGAATCTCTCGGGCAGCGAACGTACTGGCATGGCGCTGGGGCTTATTGTGCCGCAGGTTTGCGAACTTCAATCCTGCTCCAATGCAGACTGACAGGCATATTAGCCTCCCCCTGCCCGGATCGCAATCGTCGACCGACTTGTCCAAGACCAATACAGGTCCAAGACCCACACGCGACCATGTTGAAAGAAAGATTCACAACCTCTCAGGGCTGCTCGGCCCGCAGGTCGTACATGCGGTAGCCGATCCGGCGGCTGGCGGCAATCGTCTCGACGTAGGGCGTGTCGCAGACATCGACAAATCCGTTCTGGAAATTCTCGCCGTCGTCGCGGCCGGTGGTTGCTTGGTCGCCGAACTGATGCCAGTGGGTGCCGACGACCAGGGGATTCTCCAGAGCACTGGCCACGTACTTCTCATAGGCTTCGCCGCGCGCCAGTTGATTCGCCACCGGTTGCAGACTGGCGTGGAACTTGCCTCGGTCGAGCGCCCCGAAGTGCCACTCGCCGATCAGTACCGGCTTGTCGATGCCATCGGGCAGGCGGAGATCGGTCAGCGTCTCCGTGTACCGATTGACGCTGATCACGTCGCTGTACTTGGCAGCCGTGCGGAACACGACGCCGTGGCTCCAGCCGGCGAAACGGCAACCGAGATAGAGGCCCTCGGGATCGATTTCCTTGACTGCCTCCCGGCATTGCCGAAAGTAGGCGTCGGCCACGCGTCCCAGGAAGACAGCCAGGTCGTCGCGGCCCTGCTCGGGGCCGGGGGGCGTGGTCACTTCGAGCAGACTGTCCCAGGAAGCGTAGGAGGTCTTCCAGGCGGCGTTCAGTTTCGAGATCTGGTCGTACTTCGCTTGCAGGTCGCCGACCAAGGCCCGCTTGGCCGGTTGGTCGGCGGGCGAGGTCAGGATGGCGCGGGCCAGCGAGGTCTCGTCGGCGCCCCAGTTCAGCTCATTCCCCGGGAAGTAGCCCAGGCACCACGGGTCGCCCACGGCTTGCCCGCGATGCTGGGCGACTTCGTTGAGCAGCGTGGCCTTGAAGCTGGGATCGAACACGTCGGGGAATTTCCCCCAGCCGCCGCTGGTCCCCTCGATCACACGGCTCGCGTTGTGGATCGTGGCCACGTATCCGGTGGCTCCCGGCGTGTCTTCCGGCGGCGAAGCGAGGCTGTAGACGGTCGCCGTGTACGGCGTCTTCCGCTGCCGGTAGATGGCCGGCTGCGAGCAGTTGGCCAGCGTGTTTTGCCCCCAGCTTCGCAGCCGGCGATGCGTGACATCAGCGAAGTCCGCCGGCCACTGAGGGCCGTACTTGCGCAGCAAGTTCGCGCCGGTGAAGTTGTAGGTCTCGGTGCCCCGCTCGTACAGTCCCGAGATGGGCCACGTACTGCAGCCGTAGAACGCGGCCAGCGGCAAATCACGTGCTGGCAAGTCGGCAAACAGACGCTCGCGGCCCGTGATCGGCGTATAGCCGCTCGACCAGGTCACGCGGACCAGGCCGTGTGACCAGAACAGGCGTCCCTCCGGATCGACGAACCACCACTTCTCGCGCCACTTGGCCACGCGAAACCGGCCGGTCGCCGCCAGCTTGGGTCCGCCTGACCAGCCGCCATACTGGTTCCAGCCTGGCGGACTCGGATGCGCGGCCAGATCGGCCGCTTCCTGTTGGCGTTGTTGGACCAACTCGTCCTCCGAGTGGGTCTTACCGGGCCAATCCTTGTGTCGGTACTGCCCAAAGCGGTCGACCATCGGGAACAGCTCATCCAGATTCTTTGGCAGAGGAAACGCCGGAATCCCGCCGATGCGGAGGGCCGAGACTTCATACTCTTCGTCGCTGCCGGGCCGATACACGTAGACCGCCATGCCGACCACGTTGGTCGGGTCGATGCCTTGGCCGGGCCGAGTCTGGAAGCCGCCGGGCGTGCCCCGCATGCCACGAAACGCCGCCTCCAACTCCCGGGGCGGACGGGCGGCGATGGAGACTCTCAAGTTGCCTTCTTCGCCAGGCGGGATGGTGGTGGACCCGATGCAACAACCTTTCCGCTCGGTCCGATTGGCATCCGGATTATCCAAGGTCAGATGCACGTTCAGCGGGCGTTTCCCGATGTTCCTGACTTGGGTTTCGACAAAGTCGTGACCGGTCACGTCCCAACTCCCTGCGGGCGGCCGGAAGGTGATCCCGAGGCGATCGTGGCTGCGGCTGACGTGGACCCGCCATGTGGAACCGACCCGCTCGATGCGCGCCTCCGGCGTGGCCTCCGCTTGGTCCATCGCGCTGGCTGCTTCGAGCGGATGACGAATCGCTGTCGCCGCGGGCGGTTCGGCCGGAGCGTCCGCTGCCAGGAACAGCAGCCAGAGAAGCAAGACTGCCAGTGAAAATCGATACCGCGTGGTGTGCATAGGGGCCTCCTGTCTTTGGGAACAGCCAAGCGAAGTTATCGAAGTGCAAGTTCGCCATCGACCACCGTGCCGCCGATCCATGCGATCATCGTTTGTCCTCCATCTTCCGGAGGGTATCTTCGGCGCCATTTTAGTCCATCGCCGTCACCCCTGCAAAGCGGCTTCGCCGCGAGGCCCGGTGCCGGGGGGCACGAAATTCTCCGTGAGCACCGGTCTGTTCGACGTCGAGCTAGCTACACCACCGCCTATGGGAAACGTAGCCACGTTCCGAGTCGGCCGACTGTCCCGCGACGGTGCACTGGGAAATGAACGACTTGTGAGTTGTCCCCGGCTATGCCGTTTCGAGGCGTCGGTCGATGTGGCCGAGGTGCGCAAAGAAAATGCACCTTCGAGCGTCAGTCACGCGCAGGCCACGTCGCGTTTGTCATCGTTTTGACTGCGCGCCGCGATGTAGTTCGGCGGACCTCGCGAGTCCGACTAGCGCCGCACCCCAGCGCGCGGAGGTCTGTCAGACCTGAGCAGGTTGGCCACTTCTCGAATCAAGAGAAATCGGGCACTCGACTTGCCCACAAGGGCAGTCTTTTGCACGGCCCCACGTGGTTCTACGCAAGTCTCGCCAATCTGCGTCGGCGTGTCGGACCGACGCGGGGAGAGAGCGGGATTCACCAACCGGCAGCGCTGACGGCGTGGGGATTCGACGACCGCCTGTCGAGGCAGGAACATTCGCTTTGATCACAAGCACAAGCTGGGAAGGGCAAAGGAATGCGGGGCAGGGGAATAGGAGAACGAATGCTGGTTGGCTATTGCCGCGTCTGCCCTCCCTTCCCGATTCCTCTGCCCAACATTCCCTTGCCCAAGAAATGTGTATCTTGGTAAGCGTCGTGAAGCCCCAGAACGATCGTGGATCGACTTGCCTGCGTCG
>JAPLNJ010000578.1 GCA_026692885.1 Planctomycetota bacterium
CTGACGGAACTGCTCAAGGAGGTCGCCGAGATTGCCGGTTCGCGCCCTGTGCAAGGCGAGGAGTTGGACTTCTGCAAGAAGTACGTTACTCGCGGCTTCCCGGCCGCGTTTGAGACGTCCTCGTCCCTGGCCGCTCAACTGGAGACGCTGGTGCAGCACCGGTTGCCCGACGACTACTTCAACAGCCTGGTGCCGAAGATTGCCGCTGCCAGCACGGAGGAGATTCTCGCGGTGGCGAAAAAGTACCTCGACACCGAGGCCCTGACGGTGGTTGTGGTCGGCGATCGCAGCAAGATCGAAAAGAGTCTGCGCGAACTGCCCGCCGGCAAGAACCTGACCGTCGTCCGGTTTGACAACGACTTTCACCTGCAACCCGCGAAATAGGGCTTGAGGAATCGCTCTGGTTACGAGGCTCTGCCTCGTAACCCACTGGACGCCAACGTACGTGTGCAAGAGCTTTTCCAGGTGCTGCCGTACGATCAAGTGCTTATTGCGAGCGGGGGAGTGCAGAATCACCTGCCCCTCGATAAACTCCGCCTTCTGGTCATCGCGCAGCTTCTCGTAGAACGCCTGGCGGCGTGCGGACTCTGCCTGGAATCGGGCTTGCAGCGTTTCCACAATCTCGCGCAGACAAGGCGAATGCAGTAACGGTTCGATAGCGGATTCAATGGCCGAGCTCATACTCCTTAGGCTACGCGCCGGCGGACGGGACTGCAAGACGGTGTAGGGTGCAAGCACATACGCCGATGTGACTTTTCCAGCAGGCTCCGTTGGGTCGCGGTTAAAGGAAGATGCGCACACCAGCCGTACATCACAAATCCCCAGACTCGAAGCCGATGCGAAGCCGTCCTAATGCAGGATCTCGCCCTTAGTGGCGTCACCGGGCACATCCAGCAGTTGCACGCAGGAGAGGGTCTTCATGGTCTTGTGATCGGCGAAGGTCCAGACCACTTGCTTGTCGGGAGTCACCTCGATTAAGTGCGGTCCTTTCCCGAACTGGCCGTGTCCCAGCCAGTTCGTCAAAACCGTGTTGCCGTTGGGCAACCGCTGCAGGCCGGTCAGAAACGCCAGTGTGATGCCCGGCAGCTCCTCGCGGGTGATCTGCCAGACGACCTTGCCAGCGGCATCCACCTCCCGCACATTCGCGCCGGTGGGCTGCATGTCGCCACAGGCGATCAGCGTATTGCCGTTGGGCAACCGCATCACGCTGTGCGGACCGCCGGGGGCCGGAATCTCTCGGACCAGCTGGCCCTGCGCGTCGTACTCGCGGACGACCTGCTGGCTGTAGAGGGTGACCAGATAGTGGCCGTTCGCCAGGCGACGGGCGTTGCGCATGTACGCATGGCCGCCGTCCTTGCCTTCCGGCAGCAGTCGCAGTTCTTTCAGAATCTTGGCCTGGGGATCGACCTCCAACAGTCGCCCGGCGTTGCACTCGCCGATGAATGTGTTGCCGTCGGCCAGACGCTGGCAGGCGTAGACTTCGCTTTTCGACTCGTAGGAGAAGACCACCTGTTTGTCGCGAGTGACTTCCTTCGCGCCGTGGCCGGTGACAAACAGCAGGTTGCCACTGGGAAGCACCCAGAGATCGTCGCAGTTGGGCGCCGGATATTCCCATTCCACTTGGCCCGCGTCCGAGACCAGGAAGACTTTTCCCTGACTGTAGTCCGCACAGGCGAACGGGTGTCCTTGGCCTTGCTGGATCGGCTGCGGATTCGCAGCGGCCAACGGCGTCAGTAGCAGCAGGGCCAAGCTCAGGCTGTTGAAGATTGTTTTCATGACCGGTGTGTCCTTGGTGGGGAAATGGGATGGGTGACGGCCGGATTATGGCCTGGGCCGCGGTAGCGGTCAATCATGGTCGCCTGCGGCAGTCGCGTCACACGCACAAACCCGACGCACGGGACCACTTGTCAAATGGATCTCCAGAGCCGTGCCGGTGCGACTCCGCCGTAGCAAGTTGCCCCCGCGCCGGGAGGGGGGGACCAGAAACGGCGTTTGTCGAGAATTCTGCGGCTTTCTTTCCAAGCGGCGACACCCGGCGACGCCTGAGGTGTTCAAGAACTGCGATGTGCTGATCGCCTTCGGCTGGTCGGCACACGGAGAGGCTTTGAGTTTTTCGAGTCCCCGTAGCATGGCTCTCCAGAGCCGTGCAGATTTCCCCAGCATTTTGCGACGGACTGCACGGATCTGGAGAGTCATGCTACGGATAAGCACAGCGTGGAAGTTCGCCATTGGCGCGGCTTGGTTCCTATGGCTTACAGAGTTTTCTCGGGTTGTTTTCTCGGTTCACTTGCTGGAGGAGGTTGGGAGCATGGTCAAGACACTGTTGTTCGGGGCTGCGGCGGTGGCCGCTCTGGTGCTAGCACCAAGCAGCAATGCGCAGGAAGAAAAAAGAACAGGGCCTGCCGGTCCAGGGGTGATGTTCGAGCGGTTGGACCGCAATCAGGATGGGTTCATCACCGTGGATGAAGTTCCGCCTCCGATGCTGGAGCGATTCGGCGAACTGCTGAAGAAGGCCGACCGGAACGGCGACAAGAAGCTCGACAAGGCCGAATTTGCCGAGTTCGCCAAGCAGATGCTCGACGCGCGTCGGCCGCAACGAGCCGCAGAACCGGCGGATGAATCGCCGCAGGCACCCGCCGCAGGCCGCGAACGCGGACAGCAGGCTAAGCCGGAGGGCCGCGAAGCGTGGGCGGCTCGCCCTGTTCGAGGCCCGCAGGGTGCCAAAGCTATGTTCGATCGCTTGGACGTGGACAAGGACGGGAAGTTGAGCTACGAGGAATTCGCGCAAGGGCTGGCCGCCTTGCACAAAGCTCGTCAAGCTCAGATGGCTCGCCACGCCGCGGCAATGAGACAGGCCCACAGCTGGGCGGGACGGCCCGGCATGCAACATCCAGGCCTGAGCCGTGGACCGCTGGGACAGCGCGGAATGGGTGGTCCCGGAATGGGGCAGCACGGCATGGGCTTCGGGCCAATGGGGCGTCATGGCATGGGCGGAGCTGGCGCGGGGCAGCCACCGATGGGACCGTCCGGCATGACTCCTCCCGGCATGGGCCGCGGCCCGCAGGGTCAGGGTGGCATGGGCGGACCGCCGATGGGGCAGCCCGGCATGGGCTTCGGGCCGATGGGGCGTCATGGCATGGGCGGAGCTGGTGCTGGACAGCCACCGATGGGACCGTCCGGCATGACTCCTCCCGGCATGGGGCATGGCCCACAGGGTCAGGGTGGCATGGGTGGACCACCGATGGGGCAGCCCGGCATGGGCTTCGGATTCAGGGGCGGCCGCGGCATGGGCGGACCAGGCATGGGAGCTCCGGCGGGCGTCGAGCGCGGCATGATCATGTTCCAGCGGATGGATACCGACCGCGACGGCAAGATCAGCAAGTCCGAGGCGCCGGAATGGTTGAAGCAAAACTTCGACAAGATCGACACCAATCATGACGGCGCGATCTCGCCGGAGGAACTCCAGGAAGCCTCCGCCGCCAGGATGAAGGCGCGGCAGTCAGCGGGTGCCAAAACGGCGGAAGGCCAGGAGAAGAAATAGAGCGGACCTGCCCGCACGCGAGAACCCTAACCGCCCTTGCTGTGAATAGCTTGCGGTTGTCCAGGTCCTCAATTTTTCTCGTTCCGATGCTCTGCGTCGGAACGCAAGCCACGGACGCTCTGCGTCCTTGGGTAGACGACGCGGAGCGTCCAAACACTTGCGTTCCCACGCGGAGCGTGGGAACGAGAGAGGCGTGAAGATGTTCACCGCAGTGACTCTAACCGCCCTTGCGTTTCGCCTCGCGAACTGCCGGGGCGGAACGCGGGACAGGCCCGATCAAGGTGATCACGCGACCTCCGGCACCACGAATGGCTTGCGGTAGGCGCGTTGCGAGACCTCATTCGCCTGGTCCGCGAATTCGCCGACGAAACGTTCCTGAGTTGAATCCAGAGTCACCCAAGGTCCGGCGACGGCTGGCGTAACAGCCAGATCGACGCCGTTGGCCTGCAGATGTTCACGACAGCGTTCGAAAGCGTCCGCCAGTTCCCGGTTGGACCGGATCGTCTCCAGGATCGCGTGGGGCTCAGACCGCTGGCCGATGCGGTACGAGGCGTTCGCGATATGGGAGCAGGCGGCGGAGATGTGTCCCTGCAAAGCCTCGGCATGCAGGTCGCCGATGTTCCGGCTGCGGACGGCTGCCACGAAATTTGCCAAGTGGGAAATCGAAAGGGCCAATTCGTGGGGCTTGCGGTCGTCGCGAAACTCCTTGATCTTCCGGCCTTGCGTGTCGAACACGGTGCCGCCGGAGGCGTCACCGGCGAAGTAGCCGCCTGCACAGTCGATCACGACCCCCTGGCTCAGGTTTCGGAACTTGCCTAGCGTGTCGGTCCCCTTGGCCGCTTTCACGTTGCGAATCTCGCAAATGAGCGGCGCGGGTTGGTAATCCAGCAGCGCGATCTGAGTGTTCGGGGTTTCGCCGTCGTCGTGGAAGGCGAATCGGCCCCCAATACTCATGGCCCGCGGGGGCGGTTGGAGCTGCCCCAGCGCCCAGCGGCACACATCAATGGAGTGCGCCCCGTTGTTGCCGATTTCGCCATTCCCGGTGGACCAGAACCAGTGCCAGTCGTAGTGCAACTGTTGGCGCAGCAGCGGAGTTCGGGGGGCTGGACCGCACCAGAGGTCGTAGTCGACCGTCGGGGATACCGGCGCCGGCGCGCCGACCTTGCCGATTCCGTCGCGGGCCCGGTAGACGATGGCATGGGCATAGCGAATGGGCCCGACCTCGCCGCTACGGAGATATTCGATGGCTTGACGCAGGACCTCGCTGGAACGGCTTTGGGTGCCCACCTGGACCATGCGGCCGAATTTCCGGGCTGCGGCAACCATTTGCCGGCCTTCCCAGATGTTGTACGAAAATGGCTTCTCGACATAGACATCTTTGCCTGCCTGGCACGCCCAGATCGTCGCCAGCGCATGCCAGTGATTGGGGGTGGCTATGGCTACGGCGTCGATACGCTTGTCGTCCAGTAACTTGCGGATGTCCGTGTAGGCTCCGACGACCTCGTGCCGATCTTTGAAGGGCTGAACTTCCTGGTCCAAGACTGCTTGATCCACGTCGCACAGCGCGACGACCCTGGCGCCGGGAACTTCCTGCAACCGGCGGATGAGTTGGCGTCCCCGCCCACCTACGCCCCCGATGGTATCGATCCCGCCGAGCCCCACCACAGCCACCCGGACCTCGGCATTGGGCCCGGCGGCCTGGAGACGCCGCTGGGCGACACCCAGATTCGGCAGCCCCAACGCCAATCCTCCCGTCACGGAAGTCTTCAAGAAGTCCCTGCGAGTTGTTCGTTTCATCAATTAGCTCCTTGTATCGCTCGAGTGCTTTGTCAAGGCTAAGAATTAGGGTCGCGCTAAGTGAGCGGCAAGGCGCTAGCCGCCGGTGGCTCGAAACCGGCGGCTAGCGCCTTGCCGCTCACAACCCTAGGCTCTCAAGCTTTGACAAAGCGCTAGTCTACCATAGTCCTGGAACGGGAACTGCCACCAAGAAACGCCAGCCACACGCCCGGCGATTGACTTCCCGTGGGAATTTGGGACGATCAGCAAATGCTCACCTCTTACGGCCACACCGTTCGCTTCTAGCCAAGAAAGCCAAACCATGAGCAAGACCTACCGCAACATTGCTGTCCTCAGCGTTCTATTGCTGTCCCTGTCGGCTGCGGTGCAGGCCGCCGACAGGCCGAACATACTGTTCCTGTTTGCCGACGACATGCGGGCCGACACCATCGCGGCCCATGGCAACCCCCACATCAAGACACCGAACCTGGATCGACTGGCGGCTTCCGGTTTCAGCTTCCGTGGCAATTATGTTTTCGGTGGCAACAGCGGCGCGGTGTGCGTGCCCAGTCGAGCGATGTTGATGAGCGGCAAGACGTGGTTCCACGTCGACACCGTGTCGCTCAAGGGCACCAAGCTGCTGCCGGAACTGCTTCAGGAAAATGGCTACGTGACCTTCGGCACCGGCAAATGGCACAACGGCCAGCCGTCCTGGCTGCGGGCTTTCCAGCAAGGAAAGACCGTCATGTTCGGCGGCATGGCGGATCATACCAAGGTCCCCGTCCGCGATCTCGGGCCGGACGGCAAGCTGACAGCGGAACGCACGGGCGAAAAATTCTCCAGCGAGTTGTTCGCGGACTCGGCCATCGAGTTTCTTCGGACTCACGACGGCCCCAAGCAAAAGCCGTTCTTCGCCTACGTGGCGTTCACCGCGCCGCACGATCCCCGGCAGCCGCCGCTGAGTTACCGCGAGCCGTACTATCGCAACCTACCTCCGTTGCCCGCAAACTTCCTGCCGCAGCTCCCGTTCGACAACGGCATGATGCAAGGGGGCCGTGACGAAAACCTCGGCGCGTGGCCGCGCACCGAGGCCATGATTCGCGATCAACTGGCCGAGTACTACGGCTTAATCACGCACATGGACGAACAGATCGGGCGGATCCTGGCGGCGCTCCAGCAGACCCGTCAGCGTGGCACGTCCGGCTCGGACGTGAGTCTGGCGGACAACACAATCATCATCTTCGCCGCCGACAACGGACTCGCGTTAGGCAGTCACGGCTTGTTGGGCAAGCAGAACGTCTTCGAACACAGCATGCACATTCCGCTGATCATGGCGGGACCGGGCCTCCCGAGCGGCAAATCCACCACCGCTTTCACCTACCTGCTGGATCTGTTCCCAACCCTGTGTGACGTGCTCGCCATCCAGCCGCCCGCAGACCTCGAAGGCGAAAGCCTGCGCCCGTTGTGGGAGGGAAAGCAGGAACGAGTCCGCGACTCGGTGTTCCTGCCGTTCATCCAAATCCAACGCGCCGTACGAGACGAACGCTGGAAGCTGATCGCTTACCCGAAGATCGGCCACCGGCAGTTGTTCGACCTGCACACCGACCCGAACGAAACGACCAACCTGATCGACCGCCCGGAACATGCCGAGCACGTCGCGCGCCTGCAGCAGTTGATGCAGCGATGGCAGACCAAGGTGGGCGACACGCTCGAATTGCCCACGACGAACAAGCCGCTGGAACCGCTCGACCTGACCGGCCGCCCCCGCACTCCCGATCAATGGCAACCGGACTGGATCGTGAAGAAGTATTTCGGTGGGACAGCGTCCAAGGACTCGAAGTGAAAGGGGTAAGGACCGCGAAATGAATTAGTGTCGGGTCTTCAAAGTATCCATCACGCTCCGCGTGATGGCATGTCATCTCGCGGAGCGAGATGACCACATTCTTGCGACAGTTATTTCTTTCGCGATCCTAAGCGAATGTCACTGCAGTTCCTTCTTCAGCGGCGTCGTCCACAGGTAGAGTGTGTGGCTGGCGCCGTCCTTGCCAGTGAACGGCACGACTTGGTCCGGCTTGACCCCTCGCATGTCGAAGTCATGGGAGACAATCCGTGAGCCACTCTTGAGTTTTTCCAACTGGGGGATCAGCTTCACGTTGAGCGACGGTAGCAGGTACAGGGTGACCACCTCGGCGCCGCTCAGGTCGAGGGTGAAGATGTCGTCAAGAATGATCTTGGCGTTCTGTTCGACCCCGTTTTTCTTGACGTTCTCCTCCGCCTGTTTGATCCGCTCCGGATTGATGTCCCAACCAGTCGCCTTCGCGCCTAGCTTAGCTGCAGCCACCACGATGCGCCCATCGCCGCAGCCCAGGTCGTAAACGACAGCCCCTTTCTCGACCTTGGCCATGTCGAGCATCTTGTCGACCACCTCCTGGGGCGTGGGAACGTAGACCACATCAGGTGTGCGCAACGTCTTCTTGGCCGAGGGTTCCTTGACTTCCTGGGCCATTGTCCGGGCGGGTGTGCTGGCCATTAGGAGACCAAACGCCGCCACCACAGCGACAAGAACACGGTACATGGGTGTCTCTCCTGAATTGAACGTGACTGGACAAAACGCTTCTGGGCTCTGTCAAAGCTTGAGTCTAGGGTTGTGAGCGGCAAGGCGCTAGCCGCCGGTGGCTCGAAACCGGCGGCTAGCGCCTTGCCGCTTATTTAGCACGACCCTAATGCTTAGCCTGGACAAAGCTGTTGGGCTGTCCTGCCGGAATGAGCAGGATTCCGAGCACAACCGCCCGGAGATTTTAGTTGCCAGGGGCGGGATCGTCCATGCCACGGGTGGTGACCCGCTGGATTCGGCAGCCGTGGCCAGGGCGATGCGGTTTTTCTGTCAAGATTTCGGCTTACTGGGAGAGCACGAAGCCCAGGGCGCGCAGGTGTCGGCGGATGTCGGCGCTGAGCAACAACTGCTGGAAGGCCTGCACGGCCGGCCGCTGGACGCGGGATTGGGGGACGACGAAGTCGTAACGCTCTTCGGTCAGCGGCAGGAAGCCCAGCCCGGCGTGATCGGCGACGCCGCGGATAGCGACGCCCCAATCGGCCCGGCCCTGAGCGACAGCGGCAGCCACCGCGTTGTGACTGCGCGGCTGAAAGGCGTAGCCGGGCGGCTGCCATCCGTCCAGCAACTCGTCGATCAGGATCCGCGTGCCACTGCCCTGATTACGATTCACCAGGATACACGCCGGATCGCTTTTCGCGGCCGCGACGGCCTCCCGTACCTCGCGGCCGGCAAACCGCCCGTCGCCCGGCCGGAACAGAACGCCTTGGATCCGCCCGTATCCGGGAATCAACGCCAGCTCGGGCGTGAGCCACGGAGTGTTGTACTGGCCCGTGGCCGGATCGAGCAGATGGAGGCCCGCCAGGTCGCACTCGCCGCGCCGCGCGGCGTCCAGTCCGGCCGTGGAACCGACGGCCAGGAACTTGGTGCGGAAGCCGGCATCCTGGAGACGCCCCAGCAAATAGTCCAACCCCACACAGTGACTGCCAATTACCACCAGATCCGCAACCTGCAGATCACGGCCGAGCAACTGCACGTCGACGATCGTCCCGGCCTCCACGAGTTCCACGCGCCGGCCGATCGTGACGAAGCCATCGGCCCGGCTGAAAGTCGTCACGGAACCCGATCCTTGGCCCAGTGGATACGCGCTCAAGGCGGCGTCGCCGGTCGGCTCGCCGGCGTTTTGCACCAAGCCGACCAAGAGGTATTCAGTGCGGCCGACCTCGGAGTTCACCTTGACCGCCAAGCGAGCGCGCCGGACCGACCGAGTTTCGAGAGGCCGCCCGGCCAAGCGACGGATCACGGGCGCGACGAATTCGTGAAAGGTGAAGATCGCGGAAGTCGGAAAACCGGGCAGCACGACCACCGGCTTGCCTTGGCTGGCGGCCAGGCAGATCGGCTTGCCCGGTTTCAGGGCCACGCCGTGGGCCACGATGCCCGGCGCGCTCAACTCGCGGACGGCCCGATAGGACAAGTCGCCCTGGCCTTTGCTGGTGCCACCGGACAGCAGCACGACATCGCACGAGCCGAGAGCGGCGGCCAGCCGCTGCCGAAGTTGGTCGAGATCATCGCAGACGATGCCCAGCCAGACCGGTTCGCCGCCCAATTCACGCACCGCGTCCGCAATGATCCGCGAGTTCGATTCGTAGATCAGGCCCGGCCGGAGTGGCTCGCCGGGAGCAACCAGTTCGTCGCCGGTGGACAGGATGGCCACCCGCGGCTTGCGCCAGACCCCGACTGGGCTGTGGCCGATCGCCGCCAGCACGCCGGTCTCGCGACTGGTGAGCAGGTCCCCACGCCGCAAGACGATCTCGCCCGCCGCAATGTCCGTGCCGGCGAACGCGACTCCCGCACCTGGCGCTACGGCACGACGGACCAACACTTGGTCGCCTTCCCCGTCGGCGTATTCGACCATAAGCACCGCATCCGCGCCGCGCGGCAACATCCCGCCCGTGGCAATCGACAGCGCGCCGCCGGGCAGTAACTCGGTGCTCGGCACGCTCCCCGTCGCGATCACTTCGCCAGCCAGCGTCAGTTCACGGGGCCGTTCCTCCGACGCGCCGAACGTGTCGACGGCTCGCACGGCAAAACCATCGAAGTTCGAGCGGTCGAAGCTGGGCACGTCGACCGCGGCGGTCACGTCCCGCGCGAGGACACGGCCCCAAGCGTCGGCCAAGGGAACCAGCTCTTCGCCCAACGGCTCCAGACGCAGGACCGCCTGGAACCGGCGCTCGGCCTCGTCCCGGTCGATGACATCGAGGAATTGTTCTTGGAAGACCATGCCGCTCAAGATACCAGACCAGCGACAGGATTACAGCCGCTGGAGGTCGCCTAAGTTTTTTCGCGACCTTGCGCTCAAGGCCCCGTCCGAAGTCTTTGAAGTTGCGCATTTGCCTGGTCCCCACCGGCCCCGTGCCGGTGGATGCAGGTTTGGCGACTAGACGACGCCCATGTCCCGGCGCGCCCGTTCCGCCCTCGCCACCCCACCGCCGCCAGCGGCGGCGGTGGGGTGGCGAGGGCGGAACGGGCGGAGTTTTGTGGGATCCCGCGTAGTTTTCAAACCGTATTCCATCGACGCGGGGTCGGTGGGGCAGTCGGCGGGACAAATATGCGCAACTTCAAAGTCCGAAGTGTCTTGATCATAAGGTTGCGCATCGTAACCCGACGCGTCAGCGAGGAAGAGCGGCGTTTCCTCGCTGACGCGTCGGGTTACGACGATCCGCTGCTAGCGTTCTGCGCCACCTTATGATCAAGGCCAGTGTCAGAACTTCCGCCTCCTGAGTACGCGGCCAGGCGAAAACAGCAAGACCCGCCGACGGATCTGTCGTTCGTGCGGGTACGTGTTTCGCACCTGTGAGTTCGTGACGTCCGACCTGACGCCAGATTCGATTCTGGAAGAGATGATCAGGAAGCTCCAACAGTGAGAGAGCGGGATACTTGCGGGCGAGCCCTGCGGGGACCGCCCGCGGCTCGAACGAATGACCGGGCGGCGGGCAATCACCCAACCATCATCGAGGACCGAGACCGCCGCTCCGGTCCATCCGCCTTCGATGTTGTGAATTGGGGCCGGTGCCTCGGGCAGGACGGCCGGAAACCATGAAGTCATCTGGCGCGACATAGCCCGAACTTCGATGCCAACGAACACGTGTCTTGTTCATCCGTTGATTCGAGCAAGGAACTCCCTTGAGCAGCCAGAGACCCAGAACTCCCCCTTCCGGTATTTTGTTATCGTCAACGGGGAGTTGCCGATGAACAGTGACACAATCGCAACGATGAACAGGACAAACACGATAATGATAAGGGGCGTTGAATCAATTGCGGCAGCGAAAAGAATCGCGAAGAACAGGACAACGACCGCAACAATCTTGACGATCCAACGGTTGCGATACTTACGTCTAACGGAGGGAGAGACGCCAACCGTAATCAGGCAGCTCTTTCGGGCGATGAAATAGACCAGGATCAGCAACAACCCGCTAAGCAGGATCAACAGCCCAACAATGGGTGGACAGAAGCTGAGGCGTCGTTGCTTGAAATCGGCCTCCGACACGGGCTGATTTGTCTTCACGCAGACTCGTGGAAGGACCGCTCCCGATCGCACGACCAATTGCCTGCCATCGACGCGAACAGCAGGATGCGCGGCCAAAGTGGCGGGATCTGGCGTGGGCGATTGGTACGGGTTAACGACACTCATCGAGGCACCTCGCGTTGTCTGAGAAGGCGAACGTTACGGATAAGGCGGCGGGTGCGAGCGGCACCGCCACGATCCCGGACCAAGTCACCCGCTCGCCTTCATCCGTTGGTTCGTCGCTGCGGTGGCGAGTGGCGGACGTTTTGGAAGTCGCACGATCCGCCGGCGCGAACTGGCTTCCCGACGACGCAAGTCTTCCCCGATCCGATCGACGTCGTTCTCGAAACCCTCGGCCAATTGGCGGCGGATTTCCCGAATGTCCTCTGTTATTGAGTCACGAAACATCATCAGCCCCCATCAATTCATCCGGTGTGCAAATAATTGGCGGTTCGAATCCGGCATCACGACAAATCTGCTCAATCCGATGTCGCAGCGAAGCATTGGCGATGTGCTTGAAGTTCCACGTCAGTAAGTAAGTCATACCATTGACAGCCGCGATTGCAACATGGAAGGCGTCCCGCGGTTCTGTGGTGGGAATCGCCTTGCCTGCGATCAGGGATTTTGCCAAGCCGTCGACTTCCGTCGAAGACCCCAGCAAATCGATCGACTGGATCTCCCGCATCCGTTCGGCGGCGGCAGACGCATCGCCACCAGCGCATTCATCGAGGACCAACTGCGATACATAAAGCTGGTACCGCGCCGATTCCGACGCCCACCACGTCCGGGTCGCCGTTTGGCGAGCTGCGACGATCGGGTCGGGATGCACTCGTCCGGCCAAGTGGCCAACGACCGTAGTTTCGAGGTACACCGTATTCATCGATTCATCCTACCGCGACGAACTTCTAATTCTACCGCCGTACCGCGGCATTTCCGGGCGAGTCCGGCGGCTAAACGCTCACTGATAGCGGACGGCAGGTTACCACGGAACTGACGGGAGGTCAAGTACTTAGGGCAAGGTCCCCCTCATTGGGGCACGCATTACTTGTCGGCCATAATGCTGCTCGCGGGGTTTCATTTGTCACCCTGTATTCGGGTGGGTGCAGATACGCCGCCGTTTCTGGCGGCAGATCCCTCGGACATCAACGGCCCGGTCGCGGATGGAACCTATGTCGCGAAACGGAATTGCGACGGCGGCCACGGGACGGGTTTCGGGGTATCCCGCCAAGCCTGGCGGCGGAACGCGCGGGGACGCCTTAATTCTAACGATGACCGTTGACAAATGCTCCAATGTTCATGCAAGGTTCGGACGTACACCTAGGGGAGCTCGACCGCTGACATGCTGCCTACTCCTGAATCTCCTTCAGTGACGCTTCGCGAGCGTCCAGATAGAACTGAATGTCAACCTTGGTCGCCATTTCGTCGGACAGGTCGACGATCAGTCCATCGGCGAACAGTGGCCCGATCACTTGGTGCCTGAACTTGGACGACGACGGCCTGCCGGAAAACTCTGCCAGAATCTCCCGGACTGCGACGGTTCCGCACTTCACGCAAGTCGGCGAGCTTGCCGTATCGGTTTAGGTGGGCGTCATCCCAATCCCTACAGACCAGTTCACTGGAATAGCGATCATGTCCGGTGCAAACCGCAGCCGATGACCTATGACGAAAAGGCATACGGCTAGCGCGGTTTCTCAAGACAAGGATGGCAGCATGCTCGTTTTCATCAGCGACTTGCATTTGAACGACGGCAGCAGTGGCACCAACATTCACCCTGGCGCATTCCACATCTTTGCGGAACGTCTGCGGTACTTGGCCGCGCGAGCTTCCTGGCGGACGGACAGTTCCTACCGTCCGATCGATCGGATTGACTTGGTGCTGTTGGGCGACGTGTTGGACATCATTCGGTCGGATCGCTGGCTCCAGACGACGGTCCGACCATGGGACGACGTCAACTCGCCGCCGGTGGTTCAAACGGTCGCGGATATCGTCGATGCCATCCTCGCTCGGAACGAGCCGGCTTTGTCCGTGCTGCGCAGCCTGGCCTCCCAAGGCTTGGTGTGCGTGGCCCCGGCAGCCCGGAATGGTCAGCCGGTCTACAACGCCCCGCCGCTGGCGATCCCGGTGCGGATCTACTACATGGTCGGCAATCACGATTGGATGCTGCACGTCCCGGGTCGAGGCTACGACATGTTACGCCAGAAAGTGACGCATCAAATGTCGCTGGCGAACCCGCTGAACCAGCCCTTGCCGCATGAGGCGGCCGAATCCGACGTGCTGTTGGAGACGTTCCGGCGGCACCGCGTGTTGGCTCGACACGGCGACATTTTCGATCCGCTCAATTTCACCGAGGATCGCAACACCAGCAGTCTCGGCGATGCCATCGTGATCCAGTTAATCAGCCGCTTTGCCTCCGTCGTGGTGCAGGAACTGGGCCCCCAGGTCTCGCCGTCCCTGGCGCTGGGCCTGCGCGAATTGGACCATATCCGGCCGTTGGTCCTGGCGCCCGCCTGGTTGGAAGGGTTGCTCGAACGGACCTGCTCCAGCCCGGCTGTGCGTAAACAGGTCAAACAGATCTGGGACCGCCTGGCGGATGACTTCCTGCAGTTGCCGATCGTCCGGCAGCATGACACCTGGAAGCCCTCGGACTTGGTGGACGGTCTGGAGCGATCGCTCAAATTCAGCAAGCGGCTGTCCGTCGGCTGGGCCAACAAAGTGGCGGCGTGGCTGGCGGGACTGCGCGGGGCGCGAAGTCCGTCCTACTACGAACACGCCCTGGCAGAGCCGGATTTTCGCAACCGGCGGGCTCGCCACATCGTGTACGGCCATACCCATCAGCCGGAGTCGGTACCGCTGGATGCCAGTTACGCGGACGGCGTGGTGCTGAACCAGATGTATTTCAATTGCGGGACCTGGCGGCGGGTCTATCAGCAAACCCAGTGGGCGCCGGCCGAGCACGAATTCATTCCCGCCGAGAACATGACGTACCTGTCGTTCTTCGAAGGCGATGAGCGCGGTGGCCGGCCGTTTGAAATGTGGTCCGGCACGCTGGGCGTGGCTGCCGAGGCTAATGTCGGCCAGCAGCAAGTCGCGCCCCGAATCCTGACGCACGCTGGCCACGCGCCGGCCGGGCCGACGCTGCCGAGGCCACACTTCGCCGCAGCCAGCCCCACGGCAGGTTCGGGGGCTGTTGCTCAGGAAAGAATCCTGCTCCGGCCAACGGGCTGAAGGGCTTGGCCGCCGTCAACGTAGGTCAGGCTTTCCAGCCTGACGTGCCAGGACCGTCAGCCTGGAAAGGCTGACCTACGATAGCGCGCGGAAAAACGACACGGGCCGTGTCAGGCCTTGGCCAACTCCGCAGCGATCTTGTCGAAGTAGGCCACGCACAGGGCAATCTCAGGCACCGACGTGGTCCAGTTATGCTCGTACTCGATCGAAAACACGGCTTTGATGCCCTGTCGGTGGATCTCCGTCAGCACGGCCTTGACGTTGCCTTCGCCCGTGCCCCAGGGCACGTCGTGGGCGCCGCCGCCGAACTTATTCAGATCCTTAAAGTGGAAGCTGACGATATGACCTTCGAGCTTCTTGAGTTGTTCGACAGGGTTTAAGTCCGAACGCATCCAGTGGCCCGTATCCGCACAGGCGCCGATCCGCTTGCTGCGGCCCTGGCAGACCTTCAGCACGGTCTCGGAGTTCCAGTAGTGCGAGGGCTTCGGGTGATTGTGCAACGCGACGTTCAGCTGGTACTCTTCGCAGAGTTTGTCCAGCGTATCGAAGGCGTCCTCGCCGGGTTCCGACACGATCGTCTCGATGCCCATGTCCTTGGCGAACTCAAACGTCTTGCGGCTGGCATCGCGATTGGCCGATAGGCCGCACACGCCGTAGTTGACTAACTTAACGCCAGCATCGGCCAGTCGCTGCTTGACCTCTTTACGGTCGGCGGCGGACAGCCCCTCGCCGATCTTCGCGTCCTTTTTCTCGGCGCTGATGCTCTGACCCGGGTAAGCCTCGATCCAACGCAGGCCCAAAGAGGCGTTTTTGTCGATGGCTTCGTAGAACGTGTAGTGGTTGAAGCTGTAGGCTTGGCAGCCCAGTCGCCAGCCGAGTTTCTCGGCGTTCGGGCACCCCTTGGCAGCCTCGCCGGCCCAACTGCGTGTACCGCTCCAACCCGCCAAAGAAACGCCCGCGGTCAGGGCTCCAGCCGCTTTCAGGAAACTGCGACGGTCGACAGAACTCTGCATGATGTAGCTCCCAGTTAGATATTCAGACACAAGCAACACTTGACGTGGCCTCAAACGCCCCGCAATCGCTCGTCATTGTACTACGCCTGGACACGAAGGCCAGACAGGGCGTTTAATGGTAATGCTGAAGAATAACCTAATCTCTCCTTCGAAACCCGCTTGTGAAAAGGGACTGCCATGAACACGATCCTGCCTCGGTGGCTGATGGGTATCTGTTGGGCGCTGGTCGCGTCGAGCGCCTGCCGTGCGGATGACTGGCCGCAGTGGCTGGGCACGCAACGCGACAGCGTCTGGCGCGAGACGGGTATCTTGGAGAAATTCCCGGCTAGTGGGCCCGCCGTGAAATGGCGCGTGCCGCTCGCCGGTGGATATGCAGGGCCTGCAGTCGCTGACGGGCGCGTGTTGGTGACCGACTACCTGGCCAGCGGCGACAAGACGCCGGATCCCAGTACCCGGAACAAGCTGCAGGGCCAGGAACGTGTGCTGTGCTTCTCCGCCGCGGACGGCAAGTTGCTGTGGAAGCACACCTACGCTTGTGCCTACGAAATCTCCTTCCCGGCCGGTCCTCGGGCGACTCCGACTGTCGACGGCGAACGGGTCTATGCGCTCGGCGCGGAAGGTGACTTGTGGTGTTTGAAGACGCATGACGGCTCGGTCGTCTGGTCTCGCAACTTTTCGCGAGACTACCAAGCGACGACGCCGATCTGGGGCTTCTGCGGGCATCCGCTGGTCGATGGGGATCGGCTGTTCTGCGTCGTCGGCGGACCGGGTAGCATCGCCGTGGCCTTCGACAAACATACCGGCCGGGAACTGTGGCGGGCACTGTCGGCCAAAGAGCAAGGCTACTGCCCGCCGACCATGATCGAGGCTGGTGGCAAACGGCAGTTGGTGATCTGGGACGCCGAAGCGATCAACGGCCTCGACCCCGAGACGGGTCGCGTCTATTGGTCGGTGCCGTTGGATGCCAACTATGCCATGGGCATCGCCACGCCGCGACAGTTGGGCCAGTACCTGTTTGCCGGCGGAATCGTCAACAAGTCCGTGTTGCTGCAACTGGGCAGCGCTCAACCCACGGCCGAAGTTGTCTGGCGCGGCGAGCGGGGCAAGGGGATCGGGCCGGTGATGGTCACGCCATTCCTGGAAGACGGTTACTTGTACGGCGTGGACGGCAAGGGGGAACTGCGTTGCGTGAAGTTGGCGACCGGCGAACAGTTGTGGACCACCTACGCTGCGACCACGAACGGCGATCGCGGAGTGCATTCCGCCTGCGCCTTTCTGGTGAAGCACGGCAACCGCTTCTTCTTGGCGAACGAGCAAGGTGACTTGATCATCGCCCGGCTGACGCCGGAGAAGTATCAGGAACTAGGCCGGGCGCATATCCTGAAGCCGACCGGCGTGGCGTTCGGCCGCTCGGTCTGGTGGAGTCACCCGGCATTCGCCCAACGTTGCGTCTTCGCCCGCAACGACAAAGAGCTGGTCTGCATCTCACTGGCGGCCGACTCGGAACAATAGGCCGGTCTGGGCAGGAAACTGGCACCGAATTGCCGCTGCGGGACGGATGGCAGAGGAGTTTGAGTTTCGACCACCCCGGCGCGAGGTGAGCTATGTATGTGCGAAGAACTTGGCTAATGGCACTCGTCATCCAGGGCCTGGTGTCAGGCTGGCCCGCGGGTGCTGCTGACACAGCGCTGCAACTGACCACGTTCAAGGCGGACGTCACGATCCCACTGGGACATCGGTGCATGGGGATCCTGCCCACGAAGTCCAAGGAGATCGTCGACGCCCTGGAAGCCCGCGGGTTCGTGCTGATCGGGGCTGGCCAGCCGGTCGTGCTGGTGGCCGTCGACTGGTGCGAGATCCGTAACGGCGCTTACGACCAGTGGCGGGAATCGCTGGCCCAGGCGGCCGGGACATCCCGCGAGCGGGTGCTGGTGTGTGCGGTGCATCAGCACGATGCGCCGGTAATCGACCGCGGCGCTCAGGACTGGTTGGATCAGGTCGGACTGGTGGGGGAATTGTACGATCGGCAGTTTCACGAACAGTGCGTTCAGCGGCTCGCAGCGGCGTTGCGGGAGAGTCTGAAACACGCACGCCGCGTCACGCACATCGGCCTCGGCCAGGCTCAGGTCGAACGCATCGCATCGAACCGCCGCGTGGTCGACGCTCAAGGGCGAGTGAACTTCAATCGGGGGAGCAGTTCGGGCGGTAACCCGGTCTATCACGATGCGCCGGATGATCTGATCGATCCGTACCTGAAGACGATCAGCTTCTGGGACGGCGAGACCCCGCTGGTTGCGTGGCACGCCTACGCCACGCATCCCATGAGCTACTACGGCCGCGGCGGCGTGAGTGCTGACTTCGTGGGTCAGGCCCGGCGGATGCGACAAACCGACGATCCGGCGGTGCTGCAGATCTACGCAAGCGGCCCCAGCGGCGACGTGACGGCAGGAAAGTACAACGACGGTTCGCCAGCCCACCGCACGGCTCTGGCCCAGCGTTTGTACCAGGGGATGAAGGCGGCCTGGGAGGCCACGGTCCGTCGGCCCGTGCAGCACGCCGATTTCCGCCTGACCGAACTGGATTTGCCTTTTCGCGGCGAAGCAGCGTACCAACGTCAGCCGCTGACCGCCACGCTGCAAAACGCTCAGGCCGCGGTCCGTGACCGCATCCTGGCCGCGATGGCGCTCAGCAGTCTCGATCGCCTCGAACGCGGCCAGAAGATCGATTTGCCCTGCCTGGAGATCGCAACCGCCGCACCACGCGAGAACGCGCCGGCAGCCGGGCCGTCGACCGTCTTGATTGTACAGTTCCCCGGCGAGTCGTTCGTGGGCTACCAGTTGCTGGCCCAACAATTGCGACCGGATGCTTTCGTACTGTCGCTCGGCTACGGCGAGTGCTGGCCGGGCTATATTCCAACGGATGCGGCGTTCGCCGATCACTTTACCGACACGTGGCTGTGGGTCGGCCCACACTGCGAATCCCGAATCCGAGCGGCCTTACAGCGGGTCTTGCAAGTGAAGTGAGTTTGGTTGGGCAACACCACTTGCCGGGCGAGAGCGAGGCGGGTAGTTTGGGCGCGGCGGCTCCGCATCGCTCAAGGATTCTGGCTCCACATGACTGAACCACTACTGGCACCCAACTTCTTGTTCCGCTTCTCGACCCCGTGTCGCCGCTGCGATCCGGTCTGGTCGCCGCAAGGCGTCGAATTGAACGAGCGGTACGTGCTGCCCAGTTTCGGCGAGCTGGAGGGCCGCCCTGTGTTTGCCGACCTGCGGGCCGCCTGGAGCGACCAGGGCCTATCGTTTACCCTGCGCGTGGCGGGCAAGAAGCAGGTGGCCTGGTGCCGGGCCGGCCGGATTGACGACAGCGATGGCCTGCAGGTCTGGATCGACGCGCGCGACACGCACAACATTCACCGCGCCAGCCGCTTCTGCCATCGTTTTGCCTTTCTGCCGTTCGGCGGGGGGCGCCGAGACGAGGAACCGGTCGGGCAGCTGCTGATGATCAACCGCGCGCGCGAGAATCCCAAACCGCTGGCCGAGCAAATCCTGCAGGTTCGCAGCGAGAAACGGATCGACGGCTACCTGCTGCAAGCTCACATTCCGGCGGCGGCGATTACGGGCTTCGACCCCGCAGAGCAGCCTCGGGTGGGATTCAGTTACGCCGTGATCGACCGCGAGCTGGGCTGGCAGACGTTCAGTGTCAGTCCGGAGTTTCCCTTTATGGAAGACCCAAGTCTATGGGGCACGCTGGAATTGGCGGAGAAGTAACAACGGACGGCAGAGCGAGGCGAGTAGGACCGCAATTTGGAAGTATTGGAATTGGTGGGCACAGCCCGCCCTACAGTCTTCCAAGAAAAGAGAAACTGCCGAAGTCTCCGAGACTTCGGCAGTCTTCGCGGGCCAAAATCGCCCACCCACGTTAGATTCTCGTGACTACTTCTTGGCCAGTTCGCGTTCGATGTCCTGAATCAACTGCGGATTGTTGGGGTTGGTGCGGGGCTCGTACCGAGCTACCACTTTGCCGTCGCGGCCGACCAGGAATTTCTCGAAGTTCCAACTGACTTTGCCGATCCCCTTCGGCTTGCTGTCCAGGGCCGTCAGGTGCTTGTACAACTCGCAGGCGCCGTCGCCGTTGACATCGACCTTCCCGAACAGGTCAAACTTGACCGCGTAGTTCAGGGTACAGAATTGCTGAATTTCTACCGGCGTCCCCGGCTCCTGCTGGCCGAATTGATTGCACGGGAAGCCCAGCACGCTCAACCCGCTGTCTTTGTACTTTTCGTGCAAGGCCTGCAGGTCCTTGTATTGCGGCGTCAGGCCGCACTTGCTGGCCACGTTGACTACCAGCAGCACTTGGCCCTGATATTGCTTCGCCAGATCAACTTCTTTGCCGGCGAGCGTTTTGACCTTGAAACCGATGTCCGACGCGATGGCAGACTGAGAAACCCCGGCGACCAACGCACCCATCAACAACACAACCGTCAATTTGGACATGCACAACCCTCCCACAGATTGGAACCACTTGTTAGCCCGAAGTCTCCAACGGCGACTCAGGTCTTTACCTTTATAGGGAGGAGACAAGGGGTCAGACGTACAGATTTCAGTTTTCGCGGGCAGAAGGCTTTCCCTAGGCTTGGGCACACGACCGCGAAAACTGAAATCCGTACGTCTGACCCCAGCTGGCGGTCCGTCTATGCGAAACCGTAAAACCCCATGCTTGACACCGACAACCCCGAAAACCGTTTGGTGCTGGTGCCTGGTGAGCACAGCCCACCCTACACCTGATACAAGCATCGTCGGCCGATTTGATTCTTTCACAGCCTCGGAGTGCCGCGCACACTGGTGGACTATCAGACGGCTGTGGAACTGCGTATACTTTCCGCTTGGGATCTAGTTGCGGCTCGCGTCGGACAAAAAGCCGTGTTTCGCGACCGCGTTTCAAAGTCGGGGACGGGGAAACAGCGTTCCTTCCCGCCCCCATGAGGAAAGTTAGGTCGAGTCACATGGCGGAAGACGCGGCAACCACCCCGGACGAATCCGAAGCCCCGGCCGAGCCGAAGGCCAAACGCGAACCAAAAGCCAAGGGAGAATCCAAGGCCCCGGCCGAGCCGAAGGCCAAGCGCGAACCCAAAGTTAAGGGTGAACCCAAGGCCCCTGCTGAACCCGAGGCGCCGGCCAAACCGGTGGACCGTCGGCTCAAGGTGCTCAAGAGGTTCTACGGCAAGTTTCTCCCCAAGGGCGTTCTCCGCGACCGCCAGAAGGCGATCATGGAGCGTTGGAACTCCGGCGAGGACCACGGCGGGGTGACCGTCGAGGAACTCAAGGCCCTTCTCGATGACTGGCTTGGCACCCGCGAGAAGCCGCCCCGCAAACCCAAGGCATGAGCTGAGCCCGCACGAATTCGCCACAACCTGGCATCCCTCTGCCAGCCCAGGCAGGTCAGCGAGGCTGCTGAAAGAATCGTAGGGTGGGCGGTGCCCACCCTACGCCTTGCGCAAGCATCGTGGGGCAATTTGATTCTTTCACAACCTCAGCGGCCTGGGGAATGATGACGCCACAGCCCACGAAGCTCCAACGGCGCGGCCCTAATTCGTATTAGCTGTATGCTGCGCGCACGGTGCGCGCGTTTTCGTAGCCTGGCTCTCCACTTCCTGTAATCAGCAACTGTTGCTTTCCGCCCGTGCCAGCACCGCATGAAGTGTCCATCGACGGCGCCTCCCAGGAACATGCCGTCGCCGTTGACGAACCTGACCCGTGTTGCCAGCCGCTGTCCACGTCGGACGTCGCCCGGGCGTGTTCGCGCCGGGATCTGAATGCCAGCCTGGGCGACGGCGCGGCGTACAGTGTGATGGTCGGGATCGGCGAGTACTATCTCCCGGCGTTTGTGTTGGCCTTGGGGATGGGTGAAATCGCGGCCGGATTGATGGCCACCGTACCGATGCTTGGCGGGGCGCTGCTGCAATTGGCTTCGCCCTGGGCGGTGCGCCGGGTGCGGTCCTACCGCCGCTGGGTCGTCGCCTGCGCCGCGGCGCAAGCGGCCAGCCTGTTGATTCTGCCACTGGTCTCGCTGGCGGGTGCCGGCTGGGGCTGGCTGGCATTTCTGGCAGCCAGCTTGTACTGGGCCGCCGGTCTGGCCACCGGTCCGGCCTGGAGCACGTGGATGGAGGAACTGGTGCCCGCCCGAGTCCGGGCTCGGTTCCTGGCGCGGCGTTCGCGATTCTACCACGTCGGCATGATGGCCGGCTTCCTGCTGGGAGGCGTGGCCCTGCAAGCCGGGGCGGTGACGGGGCGCCCCCTGCTGGCCTTCGCCGGCTTGTTTGCCGTGGCAGCTGCCAGTCGCCTGGCCTCCGTGGGCTTCCTGACGTCTCAGGGGGAAGGCCATTCGGCGGCCACCCGCGATTGGCAGGCTCCGACCGCGAGGCTCTCCCCGGAAGTGAAACGGTCCTTTGTGCGGCTGCTCGCCTATCTGTTGGCGATCCAGGCGGCGGTTTATACCTCCGGTCCGTACTTCACGCCGTATATGTTGTCCGAACTCAAGCTCAGCTATTTGCAGTACGCGACCTTGATGGCTTTGGGCTTCCTCGGCAAAGCCATCCTGCTGCCGCTGTGGGGCCGGCTCGCGCACCGGACCGGTGCGCGGCGACTGCTGTGGATCGGCGGCATCGGGATCGTCCCTGCCTCGGCGCTCTGGATGGTGTCCGATCACATGGGCTACCTGATCGCACTGCAACTGGCGGCCGGTGTCGTCTGGGCGGCCTACGAGCTGGCAATTCTGCTGATGTTTTTCGAGGCGATCCCGAAGCAGGAACGTCTGCGGTTGCTGACGATTTACAACGTCGGCAATGCGGCCGCGATGGTCGTCGGGTCGTTGTTGGGCGCCGCCGTCCTGCACGGGATGGGTGGAACCCGGACAGCGTATTTCACGCTCTTCGCCTTCTCGTCGGTCGCGCGAGCCGTATCGCTGTTGCTCCTGGGACAGATACCGAACTTGCACGCCAGAAGTCCGAGCTACGCACTGCCTTACGAGCTGGACAAGCCCAACGCGAGTACCGCGGGGGCTGGACACACACCACCACAGAACAAGCAAAAGGTGAATGGAAATGAAAAGAGTGCTTTGCACGGGCGGGAGCAGGTCAGTCGGTGTCGTTGGCGGTATTCTATGGACCTGGGTCGCCCTGGCCGCTGAACCGGCTGACGTGAGATTGGCGGGTGAGTGGCGTGTGACGGTGACGGCCGCCGTGAACCAGTCACCGGTCAGCGCCACGCTGGACGTGGCTCCACCGGAAATGGCTACGGTTACCAACGAAAGGCACGAGAAGCTCCGGGACTTCAATCCCCAGGCGCCCGGTTGGACCAGAGGAACTACGTTGGCCGGTCTGCGGGCAAGTGAATGCACAGTCAAAGGCGCCTTGGATGCCGCCAGCCTGGTGGTGCGAGCGGGAACTGAGGCCACGGCGATCCGTTTTGAGAAGGGGCAGGACTATGAGGCCGATCTGGACTGGGGAACGGTCGGACGTCTAGCGGCTGGCCGGATCGAAGTCGACCAGCCGGTTTTCATTAGTTATCGGTACGTCAAGCGTCGCCTGGATGCCGTGGTGCTCACAACCGAGGGCCGGATCGTGCTCAAACGCGGCGAGCCCCATGTTTCCATGTGCCAACCACCTGGTCTTGCGGCTGGAGAGCGTCGCCTGGCCAACATCTTCATCCCCGGCATGATCTCCGCGCTGACCGCCGACAACTTGTTCCCGATCCTGGAAACCGCGTACCCCAAGCCACCCCCAGCGGATTCCACGATCGCAGAATCGCGTCTGCCCAAGACCGTGAATAAGCTCAAGTCTGGCGAGCCTCTGACCATCCTGGCCTGGGGCGATAGTGTTACCACCTACAAACGCTGGCAGACGATGTTCGTCGAGCGGCTGCGTGCTAAGTATCCGGCCGCGAAAATCGAGCTTGTCACCGAGGCCTGGGGGGGGCGTAACACGGGCAGTTATCTGGCCGAACCGGCTGGCAGTGAACACAACTACCGGGAAAAGGTTCTGGGCCGGAAACCAGACTTGATTGTTTCGGAGTTTGTGAACGATGCCGGACTGAGCCCGGCGCAGGTTGAGCAACGGTACGGCCAGCTGCAGGTCGATTTCCAGTCCATCGGCGCCGAGTGGGCGATTCTGACGCCCCACTACGTGATCCCCGACTGGATGGGGTTCACCCAACAGCGGGACATTGACAACGATCCTCGCCCCTATGTCGCTGGCCTCCGCCAGTTTGCGGAGAAACACAACGTGGCGCTGGGGGATGCATCCTTGCGCTACGGGCGGCTCTGGCGGCAGGGCATCCCCTACCTGACTCTGATGGAAAATAACATCAACCATCCCAACGAATTCGGGCACACCCTGTTTGCTGACAGCCTGATGGCACTGTTCGAATAACGCCACCGGTGTCCGTCGGAGGTCGGCAAGGATCGCCTCGGTGGCCTGTCTCAGGGCCGGGCCTTTTCTTTGGGCTGGGCCTGCTGTGGGAAACGGCGGACGGGCACGTCGTTCTTCTGCGGCGCGCCCGGCGTGCTGCGGCCGTCCGCGATGAGTCGTTCCAGGATCACCTTCATTTCAGTGACGCGATCTGGGTGCTCAGAAGCCCGGTTGTTGGTCTCGCCGAGATCGTCGGCCAGGTTGTACAGGAGTACGGGCGTTGCCGGCTCGAGGGGGGGCTGGTTCTTGTTGAATCCGCCGCTGCCGGAGGTCGCGGCGATCAGTTTCCAGTCGCCGTTGCGCAAGGCGGGGACGCCGGACATGGCACAGCTGACGGCGTGTTGGCGGATCGGTTTGTCCTCGCCGCGCAAAAGCGGCAGGAGGCTGAAGCTGTCTTCACCCGCGTTGTCGGGCAGCTTCGTGCCGAGGATGTCAGCCAGCGTGGCCAGCAGGTCGGCCTGGTGCACGAGTTGGCCGCACACGCTGCTGGGCCTGACTACGCCCGGCCAGCGAACGATGAATGGCTCGCGATGACCTCCTTCCCAAGCGTCACCTTTGTAGCCGCGAAACGGGCCGCTGGGATAATGGCCGCGCGCTTCGAGCTGGGCTGCGCCGACATACGGGGCGAACCCGTTGTCGCTGGTGAACAACACCAACGTCTCGTCGGCGACGCCGGAGGTTTCGAGCGTATGCAGCACGCGCCCCACGGTGGCGTCGGTCTCCATGACCAAGTCCGCCACGGCGCTAGCGAGCCCGCTCTTGCCGCGCCACGGTGCATTGACCGCCAGCGGTGTGTGTGGCGTGGTCAACGGCAGATACAGCAGGAACGGCTGCCGCGCTTTGGCCTGACGTGCGATGAACTCGCAAGCGTGATCGCCGAGCGCCGGCAGAATTGGTTCGAGCTTCCAGTCTTTCAGGGCCGGCCCCGGCAGGCTGGCGAGATGGTTCTGCAACAGCGCCCGAGGCAGGAACACGCTCGGGACGCCGACGGTGCGATTGTGTTCGATGAAACAGTACGGTGGCCAGTTGGGCACGTCCGTGCCGAAATACTCATCGAAGCCGCGCGTGGTCGGGCCACCGGCGATTGGTTGGCCGAAGACCTCGTGCCACGCCGCCAAGTGCGCCCCGCTTGGCGACGCCTCGTCGTCTTGTCCTTTGCCGATTTGGAACAGCTGGCGTTGCTCTTTGGAAATGGGCCAATCCCAGCCGAGATGCCACTTACCGATGCAGGCGGTCCGATAACCGTGCTGCTGGGCCAGCCCGGCAATCGTCAGCCGGTCGGGTGCGATCAACGGCTCGCCGAACGCGCCGACGATGCCCGCCTGCAACCGTGTGCGCCAGTGATAACGACCGGTCAACAAGGTGTAACGCGAGGGCGAACAGACCCCCGACGACGAATGTCCATCGGTGAACCGCAAGCCCTGCGCGGCCAGCTGGTCCATGTTCGGCGTGGGAATCTTGCCGCGTTCCGGGTTGTAGCAACGCACGTCACCGTAACCGAGATCATCCGCGAGGATGACGACGATGTTGGGCTTTTGGGCCGGGGCGTCGGCGGCATGGAGCGAGGCCAGTGGGGCCAGCACAACGGCGGCGAACAGCAGGCATGGTCGAGCCATCGATCGAATGTCTCCGTGTGGGGGATTACTAGGCGGGAAACTACACGCGGCATGGAAACCTCATTGTTCCACGCCCTCGAGGCCTAGGTCAAAATACTGCCCGCCGCCGGTCTGATGGCAGTGGACGGCGATGGTGTTCTTGCCGGGCTTCAGGGTCGCCTGCGATCCCGGCGTGATGTCGAAAGGCTCATAGGCGGCGTTGTAGCTGCCGGCTTTCACCGCGAGCACGCCGTTGATGTACACCGTGGCGTCCTCATCGTAGTGCAGCAGCAAGGCCAAATCGACGAACCGGCCCGGCGGCATCTCGAATTCTCGCCGGAGCCATACGTCGGCGCTGGTCCAAGGCGTGTTGGGCCTGCGGGCGAAGGGCGGTTCTTCCGTGCCGAAGGGGGCCGCACCGCGCTGCCACGCAGCCTCGTTGAAATTCGGCTTGAACCAGTCGTCGGCCGGTTTCTCCAAAGTGTAGCGCCAGGGCACGGGTGCTTGCTCAGCGGTCGGCACGAGCACGCTCCGCCGGGGTAGAGCTGTGGCCGACAATTTGCCCGTGATCACCTTGACGAACTGGACCTCGCGGGCGCTGTAGGGCCGACCGTCGGCGCGCAGGATATCGTGCTGCCACTGCGGCGGCTCCGGCGCGTCCTTGGGCGATCCCCACGGGAAGTACGTCTGCGTGCGCCCGGCCACGAGCCCCCAGTTCCAGCAGCCGATCTGGCGATCGCGAAACAGCGGAAGCAGCCGTTCAAACGAATTGCCGCTGCGGCGCACCAGCCATTCGGTGCAGAGCACAGGGCGTCCGTGGGCTGCGCAGACTCTGAGCTTCGCCTCGATTCCGGGAACAGGATCATAACCGTGAAACGACACCACATCCGAAAGTTCCAGCATGCGCTGAGAAAACGGACTGTTGAAATCCGTCCACGCGCCGGTGGTGAGTGGCTGAAGAGGCTTCATCTCGCGCACCCAGGCAAACGCGGCTTCCGCGAGCGGCTGGCTCTTGGCAGCCATCCCGTTGCCGGGTTCGTTGTAGAGATCCCAGACCACGATCCGCCGGTCCTGCGCGAAGGCGCCGACCAGATCCTTGACGTATTGCTCCAAGGCGGGCCAGGCCGAGCGGTCCGTCACCATCGCCAGCGGCGGACTGGACACCCATTGGCTGTTGTGGACGCCCGGCACAGGGTCCGGCTGCCTGCCCGGCGCGGCGACGCGCCCGGCGAAGTTGCAGTCGTCCAACAGAATCGGCATCACGGAAATCCCGTGGCGGTCGGCGACCTTCAGGAATTCAGCGAACCGCTCCTTCAGGCCCGCGGCATCCTTATGCCACACCACGAAGTTCAAGAACACTCGCACCGTGTTGAAACCAAGCTGTTCGGCCCAACCGAGTTCGCGGTCGATGGTCGCGGCGTCAAAGGTCTCCTGCTGCCACATCTCGATGTCGTTGACCGCGGTGCTGGGCAGGAAATTGCAGCCGACCAGCCAGGGTTGCGAGGCGTGCCACGCCCACGCCTGTGTGGCGGGCCATTGGCCAGGGACCGCAACGGTGACGGACGTTTGTTTGCGGATGATGGCCTTGAACAGCGCCAGTTCCTTGGCGTCGTACGGTGTGTGATCCGGCCGGAAGATGTCGTGTTGCCAGATTTTCGGTTCCGGCGCGCCGGCCTTGGATCCCCACGGGAAATGCGTTTGCGTCTGGCCGTTCACCAAGCCCCAGTGAAAGCCACCCACACCCTGCCGGGCCAAGACAGGCAGGCACGTTTCCGCCACGGACCCCAGCGGCCGGTTCAGCCACTCCGTGCAGAGGAGTGGGCGAAGCTGGCGCCGGAGTTCCGTGATCTTGCCTTCGAGATCAGCCGCCTGGCCATAGTTGTGGAACGAGATCACGTCGGCCAGTTCCAGGCAGGCGCGCGCGGCTTCCGGCGTGCCGCCCCAGACGCCAGCGGTCAGCGGCTGCAACGGCTTGGCTTGCCTTGCCCACGAATAAACGGACCGCAACAAGGGCAGGCACTTGTCGCCCATGCCCGTGTTGCCGGGTTCGTTGTAAACGTCCCAGCCGAGCACGCGCGGGTCGTCGCGAAAGCGGCCCACCACGGCGCGCGTGTAGGCTTCCAGCTTCGGCCAGGCGGCGCGATCCAGCACGCGTTTCGGTCCGGGACTGGGAGTCCAGCCGTTGGCGTACTCGCCGGGAATCACGTCCGGCTGCTTGCCCAGGAACGGCTCGGTCATGGTGGAAAACGCGCAGTCGTCAAACAGGACGAACAGCGTGCGGATACCATGCTTGTCGGCGATGGCCAGGAATTGCTCCAGACGCGTTTCCAGCCCCTGGGCATCGTCCTCCCAAACCAGGTATTGCACGAAAACGCGGGCGCAATTGAAACCAGCCTGCTCGGCCAGCACCAGTTCGGCGTCGATGGTCTTGGGATCGAACGTGTCGGCCTGCCACATTTCGGTCGTGTTGATGGCAGTGGCGGGAATGTAATTGAACCCAACCAGCCACGGCTGCGTGTGATACCATTGCCAGGCCTTTTCCGTTGACCAGCGGACTGCGGGCGATTCTGCAGCGGTAGCAGCCACGATAGAGGCGACCGTCCATGCCGCCAGTGTCATCGCAGAGAGTGATTTCATCATTGTGCTTATCCCCATAACGTGGTTCGCTGGTGGCTTCGACTCCGGCCTTTGAAGTCTCGCATTTTCATGGTCCCCACCGGCCCCGTGCCGAATGGTACGAGGTTAAGCATAAGTCCTTGTCATTCCGCCACTTTCCCCACTGGGCTTGCCCCAGTGGAAAAAGGGTTTGGTCACTAACAGCGGCCCCCCCACTTCTATTCCCCTTCGCCGCATTCACCGCCGCCTGCGGCAGCGGTGAATGCGGCGAAGGGGACGGGGTGTGGTTGCCGTACGCGGCCTTGGTTTTCAAACCTCTTGTCCACTGGGGCAAGCCCAGTGGGGATCGGAGGTTACGCTTAACCTCGTGCCATTCGACGCGGGGTCGGTGGGGTAGTCGACGGGACAAATATGCGCAACTTCAAAGACTCCGGCCGCCCTGTTCGTGACATACCCGTCGGCCAGACACGCGTATCGTAGCAGGCTTCGCCGGAAAAAACGACCATCCGCCAGCACGAGGCTTTCCAGTCCGTGGCGTTGTCGCAAGTGTCGCAGCAGACTACGATGCGGGTCTTCGCATTCTATCAATGCCGGAGCTGATTCCCCACGCAAGGAGACAACCATGCACCACCCTGTCCTCGGTGCCGTGCTGGCGATGAGCTTGGGATACGTGTTGGCGTCTGAGGCCAGCGCGGCCGACGAACTCGTCCAGGGCTTCGCGAATCCTCCGGAGGCGGCGAAGCCTTGGGTCTACTGGTTCGTAATGGACGGCAACCTCGGCCGCGAAGGCATCACGGCGGACCTGGAAGCCCTGAAGCAAGTCGGCATCGGGGGCGTGCTCTTCATGGAAGTCGACGTCGGTATCCCCAAGGGACCGGTGAAGTTCATGAGCCCGCCCTGGCGGGGATTGTTCAAGCATGCGAACGAGGAGGCGGCCCGATTGGGCCTGGTGATCACCATGCCTGCCAGCCCTGGCTGGACCGGCAGCGGCGGCCCCTGGGTCAAGCCGGAGCAGTCGATGCAGAAGCTGGTCTCCAGTGAACTGAACCTGACCGGGCCGCAACGATTCGAAGGTCCGTTGCCGCCACCACCGACTGTGGCCGGTTTCTACCGCGAGGTGCAGGTGCTGGCGTTCCCCACGCCCGCGGAAGCGTACCGGATTGAGGACATCCAGGAGAAAGCCGTGGTTCATCGCGGCCATTTCTCGTCCGAACGCGGAGTCAAGACTTCGCTACCGGCGCCGGCGAAGCATCCCGCGCTGACCGCCCGGCAGGTGATTCCCAAGGACCAAATCGTCGATCTGACCGACCGGCTCGACGCGAACGGCAAGCTTGCGTGGGAGGTGCCAACCGGACCTTGGACGGTGCTGCGATTCGGGCACACCAGCACCGGCGCCAACACTCGCCCGGCGCCCGAGCCCGGTGTGGGCCTCGAATGTGACAAATTCGACAAAGCAGCACTGGATGCGCATTTCCACGACTTCCTTGGGAAACTCCTGGCCGACATCGGGCCGCTGACCGGCAAGTCGCTGATCTCGCTGCATATCGACAGTTGGGAGATGGGGCCGCAGAATTGGACGGGCAAGTTTCCGGAGGAGTTTCAGCAGCGACGCGGCTACGACCTGCGCCGCTATCTGCCGGTGATGACCGGCCGAGTTGTGGACAGCCTGGAGGTGTCGGAGCGATTCCTGTGGGATCTGCGTCAGACGATTCTGGAGCTGATTGCCGAGAACCACGCCGGTCACCTGGCTGAGTTGGCTCATCAGCACGGCCTGCAGCTCTCCATCGAGCCGTACGACGGCACACCCTGTGACGACATGACCTATGGCGCGCGGGCGGACGTGCCGATGGGCGAGTTTTGGAGAGACACCTTCAGCACCTGGTTCAGTTGCACGGAAGCCAGCTCGATCGCCCACGTGTACGGCAAACGCATCGTCCAAGCGGAGGCGTTTACGTCGGGCGCTGGCGAACGCTGGCTCGCTCACCCGGCGACGCTCAAGGCGCTGGGCGACTGGGCCTATTGCGACGGGATCAATCGGTTCGTATTTCACCGCTACGCACATCAGCCGTGGCGCGACCGCTGGCCCGGCATGACGATGGGGCCGTACGGCATTCACTACGAACGCACGCAGACTTGGTGGGCCCAGTCGCAGGCCTGGGTGCAATACCTGTCGCGCTGCCAGTTCCTGCTGCAGCAAGGGCTGCCCGTGGCCGACGTCTGCTTCCTGACACCCGAGGCCTCGCCGCAGGTCTTCCGTCCCTCGGCCACGGCCACACGCGGCACCCCGCCGACGCGTCTCGGCTACAACTTCGACGGCTGCACGCCGGAAGCGTTGCTGACGCGCATGTCGGTCAAGGACGGACGGCTTGTGCTCCCGGACGGCATGAGCTACCGTCTGCTCGTCCTGCCGAGAATCCCGACGATGACGCCGCGACTGCTACGCAAGATCAAGGAATTGGTCGAGGCCGGTGCGACGGTTCTCGGTCCGCGGCCGCTTAAGTCGCCGAGCCTGTCCAACTTCCCGCAGTGCGACGAGGAACTGCAGCGGTTGGCCGAAACGATCTGGGGCGCAGGCCCATCAACCGCCGAACTCCAGGAACGTGCTTGCGGCCAGGGCCGCGTGTTCTGCGGGCTGGGAATTGAGGATCGGACCGAGGCAGTCACTCCGGTCGTGAAGCACCCGCTGGAACAGGCGAAGTGGATCTGGCACAACGAGGGCCATCCGGCCGCCAGCGCTCCGGTCGGCAAACGCTATTTTCGACGGGCCTTCGCCTTGCCGGCTGGCCGGAGCATCCAGTCAGCCGTCGCCGTGATGACCGCGGACAATGCGTTCGAGCTATCGGTCAACGGTCGGCGCGCCGGCGAGGGAGACAATTTCCACGTGGCAGACTCCATCAACGTCGCTCCCTTGCTCAAGCCGGGCGTCAACGTTCTGGCGGTGACGGGGGAAAATGGTGCTGACGCGCCGAATCCGGCCGGTCTGATCGGCGCTGTGGCCATCCGCTTCGACGACGGCAGTGAGTTCGCGTTGACCACGGACGGAAAATGGGAGACGGCCACGTCGGTCCAGGACGGCTGGACTGCGTTCGCGCCGGCTACCACGGGCTGGACACCGGCGCTGGAGCTCGGTCCCCTGGGGATGCAGCCCTGGGGAGACGTGGCCAAGCCGAGTTCATCGTCCGACCCGTTCCCCGAATTCAAATTCGTCGTGGATCTGTTCACCAAGCTGGGCCTGCCGCCGGACTTCGAGTCGGACCGAGAATTGCGCTACGTCCATCGCCGCCAGGGTGACACGGAGATCTACTTTGTTGCCAACGGCCAGCCGGCCCCGGTCACGGCGAACTGCACCTTCCGCGTCTCGGGGAAGACGCCAGAGTTCTGGGATCCGATCACCGGCGAACGTCGACCGGCGTCGGCCTTCAGGCAGGAGCTCGGGCGCACGACCGTGCCGCTCGAGTTCGGACCCAGCGGGTCGCTGTTCGTGATCTTCCGCCAACCGACCGATGTGGCACAGTCCGACGGCCGGAACTTCCCGGAATTCAGGACGTTGCAGGAACTCCGTGGGCCCTGGACCGTGAAGTTCGCTTCGCAGTGGGGTGGACCGGAATCCGTGGCGTTCGCTGCTCTGACGGATTGGACGAAACGTCCCGAGCCAGGCATCAAGTACTACTCGGGCACGGCAACCTATCGAAAATGCTTCGACTTCCCGCCCGAGATCTCCCCTGCGAAATCCCACATCATCCTGGATCTTGGTCAGGTGCAGGTGCTAGCGCAGGTGAAGCTCAACGGCCAGGATCTCGGCACATGCTGGACTCCACCGTACCGCGTGGACATTACCGGCGCGGTGCAGGCTGGCGAGAACACGCTGGAAGTCAGCGTGGTGAACCTGTGGCCGAACCGAATGATTGGCGACCAGTTTTTGCCGCTGGAGCAGCGGTACACCTCGAGCACCTGGAATCCGTTTACCAAAGCGTCGCCCTTGCTGGAATCCGGCCTGCTCGGCCCGGTGACGCTGCAAACAGCCCCGCGGACGATTGCCAGGCAGGAACCTTTCTTACGAAGTTCCGGCAGTGCTTCCGGTTGCTTGTTCCGGCCTACAGGAGCATGAACAATCCGGGGTCCCCAGAACCAAGTTTTGGAGTCATCGAACCGTGTCAACCGATTCTGCTGCCGAACGTGAAGCCCTGCGACTGGATCAGTTCTTGAAACTTCGTGGCATTGCCGATACGGGTGGACAGGCGAAGCTGTTGATTCAAAGTGGTGAAGTTCATGTCAATGGTGAGGTGGAAACCCGAAGACGCCACAAACTGGTTGTTGGCGACGTTGTCCAGGTTGATGGAGAGGCGTACTCGCCCGACGAGCTCCTTTCGGGCAGTTGACAAAACAGGCCGTGATCGCCAATCCCAAGAACGGCGTGGCGGGCAGTGTTGAGACTCACGCCGCCTCTTGAAGCCCACTGCTGTGAACACCTTGCGGTTGTCTAGGTCGTCGATTCTTCTCGTTCCGACGCTCTGCGTCGGAACGCAAGCCACGGACGCTCTGCGTCCTTGGGCAGACGACGCGGAGCGTCAAGACACTTGCGTTCCCACGCGGAGCGTGGGGACGAGAGAATGTAGGATGGTCTTCCAAGACCGTCCTGATCGGCCTGGAAAGGCCGACCTACGGGTAAGTTATTTCCTGCCGCTCGCCTTGTGCCCCAATATCAGAGCGAGGGATGAGCCGCACCGTTCCCTTTGACCACGGTGTAACCCTTGTGGTTCGGTTTCGTCTCCAGGTAGGTGTCTACTTCGTTTCCCCACTGCGTCCATCCTGGAACTCGCTCGCGGGCGAACAATTCGAGGTGCGGTCCGGGACTGCACCGCTGAACGAGGTCGTAGACAGAATCTGGCTTGCGGGAGTGCTCCTGCTTGCGGCTGATGAGAATGTTGACCTGCCTGCGGCCGGGTTGCAGGGTCCGCAGGCTTCCTTTCACACCAAACAGAAGAAGCTCCGTCACGTTACGGAAGTAGAAACCAACGCCCCGGCCATCCGCTCCGCCGTCCTTGCGAACTTTGAACCACACAATGTTCGTCTTGTAGGTGAACCCCCACGCACGCATTATTTGCAGGGCTTCTGCAAGCAGCGCGTTTGGTGTCCAGAGGTAGAGGTGCGACTTGGGTAGGGCCACGTCACCAACGACGAGCGCCGCTATCTCTTCAAAGGACATGGTCGGGTAGCGACGAAGCCTTCTGTGTTCAGGGGCGACTTTTCCGGTACGATTCGTAAACCGCCACGGCGGGTCGATCAGGATGCTCCCAAACTGCCCGGAAATCTCCTTCCGGATATCGGGAACGGTAAGCAGTTGCTTCACGGCGGTCATCTTTACTTATTGATTCCTGAACAGTGGAGTTTGCCGAGAGAGGTACTGCTCCACTGCCTCCCGAATAACCCAGGCAATCGAAACCTTTTTTTGTGCCGCAAGCCTCTCGATTTCCGCGTAGAAATCCGCAGGGAGGCTCACGGAAGCCCTTACCTTCTTAGGACTTACTGGCTGTTGCTGCGTGTCCATCTTGTTTCTCCTCGGCACGGCCGAAAAACAACTCCCTCGCCTCGGTACTCCGCAGATTGTCCCACTTTGTTGGATGGATGGGGGGTTGGGGTAAGAAACTGGTCTCCAGCGACTTGGGGTTTTCGGGCAGAGTATGGGTGCAAAGAACTGCCCCCCCAAATCCGGAGATCGACAAGGATGGTA
>JAPLNJ010000579.1 GCA_026692885.1 Planctomycetota bacterium
CGACGTGGAGGCGGTCTGGGGATTGATCACGCTGGAAATAGACCTCCGCAGCAGCAGCCACGCGGAGCTCGATACGACCGAATACTGTCGGCGGTTTCCGCTGTACGCCGGGCGGCTGACGCAAGCACCGCCTCCCGTCGGCGACGCGACTGACGGGCAAGAGACTACGGGTGCACCAGCTGTCGCCGCCAGCCGGGACACGCCGCGCACGCTGCCGACGGTGTCACTCGACCGCGACGCGCCCGACGCCGGGCCGGTGAACGCCGCGGCGGTCGCCGACCCGGCCACAGTTGCTTCGCCGCCGCGTCAATTTGGCGAGTATGAGATTCTGGAGGCGATCGCCCAGGGCGCGATGGGCGTTGTTTACCGGGCGCGCCAGCGGAAGCTGGACCGGGTTGTGGCCCTGAAGATGCTGCGATCCGGCTGCTTCGCCACAGCCGGGGAACTGGAACGGTTTCGGCGCGAGGCCCAGGCGGCAGGCCAGTTGCAGCACCCCGGCATCGTCCGCGTGTTGGACGCCGGTGAACAGGACGGGCAGGCCTATCTCGCGATGGACTTCATCCATGGTTCCAGCTTGGCGGCCTTGGTCCGCACCAACCCGTTAGCACCGCGGCAGGCGGCGCAATACATCCAGGCGGTGGCCGAGGCCGTCGATTTCGCCCACAGGCATGGCGTCGTGCATCGCGACCTCAAGCCTTCGAATATCCTGATCGACGCGGATGGGCGGCCGCAAGTCACGGATTTCGGCTTGGCTCGGCGTCTGGAGGATACGTCGCACCTGACGCTCTCCGGCGAAGTGATCGGGACGCCCAGCTACATGCCGCCGGAGCAGGCTTCCGGCAAGAGTTCACTGGTCGGACCGGCCAGCGACGTGTATTCGTTGGGCGCGACGCTGTACGAGTTGCTGACGGGCCGTCCGCCCTTCCTGGCCCCGACCGTGTGGGAGACGGTTCGGCAGGTGCTCAGCAACGAACCCGCCACCATTCGCAGCATCAACCCGGACATCCATCGCGACTTGGATATCATCTGCCTCAAGTGTCTGAACAAAGAGCCGGCCAAACGCTATCCGTCGGCCCAAGCGTTGGCGGACGACCTGGCTCGCTGGCTGCGCGGGGAAGCGATCACCGCGCGGCCGGTGGGACGGCTCGCACGCATGGCCAAATGGGCCCAACGAAACCGCGGCATGGCGGCGTTAACCGGGGCGATCGCGGTTCTGCTCGTGCTGACGACGTTGATTTCCAGTGTCGGGTTCTTCCACGTCTCGCAGTCGAAAAGTGAGTTGACAGAGGAACGGAACAAGCTGAGCCGACATTTGAGCGACTCGTTCTTACAATTTGGCGTGGACCACGCCGAAAAGGGTGATGTCGCCACGGGCCTGGCCTACATGAACTTGGCCTACCGGACCGCCCAGCAGATCCCCAATCAGCGGCAGGCCGCACTGCGGCTGTTGGCTGGCTGGAGCCAAGCTGCGCGACACAGCCTCCTTCACGATGCGCGCGTGGTGGATGTCGTCTTCAGTCCCGACAGGCGGTCGATCGCCACGGCCAGTGAAGATGGCACCGCACGAATCTGGGATGCCCAGACCGGCGAACCGCTGACCGAGCCCCTGAAGCACGACAAAGAAGTCGCTGCCGTGGCTTTCAGTTCGGACGGACGCTGGTTGGCCACCGCCAGCAATGATCGCACGGTGCGTCGGTGGGACGCCTGGACCGGCCAACCCGTCGGCCCGGTTCTCCAGCATGAAGGCCGCCCGGGAGCCGTTCTCTTCGCCTGCGGGGATCGGCTGCTGATTTCCCGTACCGCCGAGGGCCTGTTGACGCGGTGGGACCTTACGACCCAACCACCCGCGGGGAAGTCCCTCGCCGAGCTGGGATCGGCCGCAATTCGCATCCTGCAACCGAACGCCAAAACGTTACTCGTCTGCGCAAAGAAGCGGCTGCTGGTGTACGACGATCTCGAGGCGTCCGACCCCAAACCGCAGGAACTGGACATGCAAACCGAAGTCTTGTGCGCCAAGCTGAGTCCCGACGGACGGCAGCTGGCCACCGGAGACGTCACGGGTGTGGTACGACTCTGGGACGTGGCCGACGGACGCTTGCTGCAAGAACAGCAGGGGCACAGAGCGACGATAACCTCATTTGCCTTTTCGCCGGACGGCGAGGTTCTACTGAGCGGAAGCAATGACGGAACGGTGGTTCCGTGGAGTATCGGCGGGTCCGTTGAATTGCTGGCGCAGGCGACGATGGTACGCCGTCCACAACTTGTTACGTTGGCCCGCGTACTTGTGGAGGACGGCCTGGCCCAGTTGTCCGCTACGCTACGGGGCGAAACGCACACGAGGTTGATTCCACTGCAGCCCGTTCCGCAAGACGGTCCCGTGGTCAGCGTCGGCTTCGACTCCAGCGGCGAGCGATGGTTGGCGGCGACACAAGATGGTCGCGTCAGCGTGTTCGCCGACCTCGGTGTCCCCGCGAGTCTCACGTTTCGCCATGCTGCACAAGTGCGAAAATCGCTGTTCGGTCCGGACGACAGTAGCATCCTCGCGGCAGGTTTCGATGGCATCGTGCGGGTTTGGAACGTGCCCAGAAGTAGCTTCAAGGAAGCCACGCCCACGCAGGTCACCAGGCTTGCGTTGAACCCAGACGGAGCACGTCTGTACGCCGGATTGAAAGGCGGGTCGCTCTGGGCCATGAATCCGGCGACCGGGAAGGTTGCGTCGTCTTACGCCCCCACCGTGAATTCGACCGAAGCGCTGGTCATGGACATCCACCTCGATCCGCTCGGCTGGATCGCCTCCGAGCGGGGGCGAGAAAAACAACGTACTTGGTACTTCGAAGCGAGCGATCCGGTAACCGTGCGGCAGTTCGAGGGGAAGCCGGGGAGCCAAGAGAAGGCGGTCTACACCGCGACGTTTGTGCCGGGCGGCAAGTCGGTGATCCTGGGGACGGGCAGCGGTCGACGTTGGTCTCCCGCGGAAGACACGAAGGGGCATGAACTTCCGCCGGTGATCCGCGGCGCCATTCGTGCGCTGGCCTTCAGCCCCGATGGCAAGACGTTGCTCGCCGGCGGGGACAGCTGCGAGGGAGGGTTCTGGGACACTTCCACGTGGCAGCCGCTGAAAGAGCTGCCCAAGCACAGCGCGGGGATCCAAGCCGCGGCGTTCTCGCCGAAGGGAGACTTGATCGCCACCGCTTGTGCCGACCGTACGTTGCACATTTGGCGATTTCCAGGTTTGGAACCCGTCGGGACGCCGATCGCGAGTCAGGAACCCAATGTGCTTTGCGTCGCGTTTACGCCCGATGGCCAAACACTCCTGTGCGGTGGCGTCCGCTCCGCCGTCCGTGCTTGGGATGTGGCCACCGGCCTGTCCTGTGGTCCGCCCTGGTGGCATAGCCAAAGCACGATCAGTCACGTCCTGCTGTCGCCCGACGGAACCGTGGCTTTCACCGCCGCAGGGTGGTCCTTGAAGGAGGAAGGCTCCGTCAACCGCTGGCCTCTGCCGCAGCCGTGGCCAGACAATCCCGACATCGTCCAATTGCATGTCGAAGTGCTGACCGGCGAATCCTGGGACGACGAAACGAAGGCCCCCCGACGTCTTTCCGTCGCGGAATGGGAGAAATGCCGAGAACGGCTTCGAACACTCAAAGCACGGTGAAGTGCCTACACAGCGTTGACCCTCGAAGACCCAGGGTGCGCTCGCTTCGCCCAGCGATCCTGGGTCTTGAGATCCAACACTTGTGGCGCGCATGGCTTTGCCAAGAGTCAACCCCGAACCGCTAGCGTATGAGAGGACACAAAAGAACGGCGAGACACTCGGCGCGCCGGCGGAGAATTCCAAAATCGGCTGCAATAAACGCCTCGTGATGGCGTTCATGCGTTAGTGTGCGGGTACGTGTCGGACTACGCCGCGTGCTCGCGGGGCGAAAGCGGCAGGTGCGGAAGATCTTGCCGGAGCTGGCTGATTTGTACGGCAACCCACTAGGAATTGAACAACTGAACGTGGCTTACGAACTACAGGCCGACAATCCGCGGCGGACGGCGACCGGACGAGCGCTGTGCTTGGGACGACGGTTGCGCCACGGGTGGCCAGTCCGGCTGCCTTGGCCCGCAGTCCTGTTCTTGGCGTTCTTCGGCCTGTACCTGGAACGCTGCGTCAACCTGCGGCTGGTGTTCTGGAATCAGAACGATCTGTTCCTGTGGAACCTCCGCTTCGCACGGGGTTTTGCGATGGTCCCCGGCCAGCCCTGCCAGTGGCTGGGAAAACTGCTGCTGCAATCGTGTTACTACGGCTGGCCGGGCGCGCTGGTGGTGGCCGCATTGGCTGGTGTGGTTCTGGCCGCGGCAGGGGGGATCTTGGAGCGGGTCGCACGCGGCGGCAGGACTGATCACGCGTGGAGAATCCCAGCGGTGCTCCTGGTCGTGCTCCACAGCCAGTACGCATTCAACCTATCGACCGTCGTGGCCCTGGCGTTCGCTTTGACCGGAGGTCTAGCCTACGTACGGGCGACGAGTCCCAGCGGCTGGGTACGCGGGGCTTTGTTTGTCGCCTGGTCCCTGCCCGTGTATTATCTGGCCGGTGGGACATACTTTGTGTTTGTGGCCTGCTGTCTGATCTATGAGTCGCTGACTGGGAGGCGTTACGGGCTGGGTTTGTGCCTCCTCGCGTTGGCGCTGGTGGTCAAGTTCGGGATCGACCGCAGCCTGTCGTGCCTCCATGCGGCCTACCCGTACAGCGAGTTGCCGGAAATCTCCTATCTTGTTCCCGGCGACGGGGGGGCGTGGGGGCAAGGTCTGTTGGTCGCCTATGTTCCCGTCGGTGCGTTGTTTCTGGCGATCCGTCGCGACCTGGCCCTGCTGCTACAACGCTGGTGGGCCGGCGGGCCAAGTCTGGAGACGAGCCCGCAGGGGACCGAACCGGATCAGACAATTGCTGGGGAAGCGGCTGCGAAGGTGGGGGACCAGCCGCCGACCGCTTGTCCAGTACTGCGCATTGGGCCTCCCGGTTGGCGGGCGATCGTGACCGGGATGCTGGCCTACCTGTTGCTGGCGATCGCGGGAGTTGCCGGGGTGAAGGCGGTCGGCCTCGGCACGACCAAGCACGTCCTGGAACTGGATTTCGCTTCCCGCAATCACCACTGGCAACAGGTACTGCAAGCGGCTCGCCGTCTGCCCCCCAACGTCTATGCGGACTGCGCCAACCAAGACGTCAACGTGGCCCTGTATCATCTGGGGCGACTACCGTACGACATGTTCGCCTATCCGCAGTGGAGCCTGTTCGTCGAGCATGGCTTCGGAGCCCGCGGGCGGCTGTACTCGAGAAAAGCCTTCGACTTGTTCTTCGAGCTGGGACGGGTGAACGAGGCCGAAGGGATCGCCCACAATGACTTGGAAAACCATCCCTCCGCCGAATGCCTGATACGGATCTCACGAACCAAGACGAACAAGGGCCTGCACGAGGCGGCCCGCCTGTACCTGAACGTTCTGCGTGACGACCTGACCTTCGGAGACTGGGCGGAAGCCGGTCTGAAGCGTCTCCGGGAGGACCCGGTGGTCCTCGAACCGGAAATCGTGACAGCTCGCTCCCTGATGCTGATCCAGGATGACGTGGACTCGACCCAGGTGCCGTTGCCTAACGGCAAGAGTTCCTCCTTCTCAGCCGAGCAGGCGTTCCTGAGTCTGCTGGAACGTAATCCCCGGAATCGCATGGCCTTTGAGTATCTGATGGCAAGCCACCTGCTGAGTGGCAACGTGGTCGGCGTGGTGGCCGAATTGCCGCGGCTGAAGGACTTCGCTTATCCGGGCACGCCGCTGCTCTACGAGGAGGCCGCGTTGTTGTATGCGGGCAAGTACCGAGACCAGTTGGTGACGTCCCCGCAAGGCACGACCGTGTCGGGGTGCCCGATCAGCGCAGAGACCGTGGCGCGGTACCAGCACCTGGCACAGATCGGGATCACGCATCAGGGCTTCGACAATTCGGCGGCCCAACAGGCCGTCTGGAAAGACCTGGGGCCGACCTACTTCTTCTTTTTTCTTTATGGCCGGGGTACAGACGATGAGTAGCCGCGTCAAATACATCGGGCTGGCGATACTGGTCGCGCCGTTGGCGGTGGGCGCCGGCTTGTGGCTGCTTTTGGACCGGAGCCTGCCCGGCGAAGCGGTGACCGTACAGCGGACTCCCCGCATCCGCCCCGACTACGCGGGCACGGTCATTCCCCCTAACATCGCCCCGCTAAATTTTGCCATTGAGGAGCCAGGCCGGGCCTATCGGGTACGGCTGCACGCGGCCCAGGGCCCGGACATCGAGATCGCATCCCGCCACTCCAGCATCGTGATTCCGCGGGACCAGTGGCGGGCGTTGCTCGCCCAGAATCGCGGTGGCCGCCTCGAAATCGACATCGCGGTCCAGGGAGCCGATCGCCGCTGGGACCGTTTCCAGGCATTGCAGAATTCCATCGCCCAGGAGGAGATCGACAGCCACCTCGTGTACCGGCTGTTGGGGGCCATCTTCGTCAATTGGAAGCACCTGGGCATTTACCAACGCAATCTGGAAAACTACGACGAATCGCCAATCTTGCGGAATACGTCTTTGGGGGAGGGATGCCTGAACTGCCATAGTTTCCCTGCGAATCGTCCCGATCAGTTCTCGTTGCACGTGCGTCCGTCAAGCAGGTCCGAGTTTGTCGGCGGCATGGTCCTGGTGAACGGCGGACAGGAGCGTCGGCTTGTAACGCGGTCCGCAACGCTCCCGACGCTCCCCACCTATACCTCCTGGCATCCCACCGCGCCGCTGGCCGCGGTCGTGTTGAGCCACATGAAGCAATTCATGCATGGGGCGGGGACGGAAGTCCGGGAAGTCTACGACTTGGAGTCGGAGCTGGCGATCATCCACGTGAAGACGGGTGCGGTTTCGTCCAGTCGCGGAATTGCCGACCCCGACCGCATGGAGACGTTTCCGGCCTGGTCGCCCGACGGCAAGTACTTGTACTTCTGCAGTGCCCCGCGCCGCGGAGAGACGCCCACCGCGTTGCCATTTGCCGGCTATGAGACGGTCCAATATGATTTGCGGCGAATCCACTACGAGGTGCAGACCGATGTTTGGGGGCAGCCGGAGGAAGTCCTGACGGCGGCCGAAACCGGCCAGAGCATCAGCGAACCGCGAATCTCCCCGGATGGACGGTTTCTGCTGTTCTGCATGTCTCATCACGGTGCCTTTCCCGTGTTAGCGGCGGACAGCGACTTGTATCTGCTGGAGTTGAGCAAGACGGGCAAAGACGCCTTCCGGCCTTTGAAAAACGCCAACAGCCCGGAAGCCGATTCCTGGCACTGCTGGTCCAGTAACTCCCGCTGGATCGTGTTCAGCAGCAAACGGGGCAACGGACTGTTTGCCAGACCGCACTTCTGCTACATCGACCGGGAGGGAAATGACCACAAGCCGTTTGTGCTGCCGCAGCAGAATGCGCTGTTCTACGACACGTACTTGAAGACGTACAACGTCCCCGAGCTGGTTCGCGGTCCGGTGACGGCCACCGAGGAGGAACTTGCCCAGCTCATTCAGTCCTCCGTGAACAGTCGCGAGCGGGAGTCGGTTCCCACTCCGGAAATGACTTCCGGCCTCGTCGGGCAGGCGAAGCGTGATGCGGAAGGACGCTAGCACCAAACGGTTGCTTGGTCCTGACGCGTAAAGAATGAGATTTTACGGTTCTGCAGTGCCCGGCCCCAGGCAGGGCTCAGACGTACAGAATTCAAAATTGGCGGACAAACCACTCTGACTTGGCAAAGTCGCCAAACCGCCAATTTTGAATTCTGTACGTCTGAGCCCTCGCGGCAAGCCCCATCCAGGCGACAACATTAAACCTCATTTTTGCCACTCCCACCGTAAAAAACCGTTTGGCGCTAGTTTCCTAAGCGGGACAGGGGGCAGAGCTCGAATAGTGACCGCTCATCCAGCGGTCCCTAACTCTTGGGCAGCAGGCCCAGCACGGCCTCGCTGGGACGGGCGATGATGTGCGCGGCGATCAGCTTGCCGAGTCCCTCGACCTTGGACTGGCCGGCCTCGACGGCCGCGGTCACGGCGGCGACGTCGCCCTTAATGATCACGGTCACGTAGCCGCCACCGAGTTTCTCTTTACCGATCACCTCGACATTAGCGGCCTTACAGGCGCTATCGATGGCCGCGAAGACGGCCGTGAAACCTTGCGTTTCAATCAGTCCCAAAGCAAACGCGGACGAACTGCTCACGGTGGATTCCTTGTGACTGGCAGATGCTGAAATCGCCTCGTAGGGCGGAAAAATGACGACATCCTGTTGGATCAAAGGATTGAACTCCGGCGAACTGGTGAGCGCCCGCCAGGCACCTGCGTCGGGATGGGCCAGGACAGCCACCACCGGCTTGCCGCCGAATTGCTCGGCGATCCGCGCCCCTGCGTCGATCGCGGCCTGGACGGCAGCCACGCTGCCCTGGATCTTGATGCAGATGCCGTAGAAATCGTTCAACTCGGCTTGCAGCACGCGAATCGTGGCCGTCTTGTCCATGACGTCCATCGCCGCCAGGGCCGAGCCGAAGCCGGTGGTTTCGAGAATCCCGAGTGCGTCCGTCATGTCGGAGGTGGAATCGTGCAAGCGTTGACTCTCCGCGATAGTCGAGGTCTGCGTTGAGGAATGTCGTAGGGCGGAATTCACTCCGCCTGAGCGGACTAAAGTCCGGTCTACGCCGGTGCTCGCCACGTCAGTCGGGACCAGACCGGCGCCAGCGTGTCCAGCAGCATTTTGTACCTCGCATACTTGGTGGCGTACAGACCGGCTAGTTCTCGGTTGGGTGTGCAAGTCCGGGGGAAACGGACCATCGCTCGGCAGGCGGCTTCGTACGACGGATAACAACCCACGCCAACCGCGGCGCCGATCGCGGCGCCCAGAGCACCCAATTCCGTGGCCTCCGGAATCTCGACGGGCAGCTGCAGGATGTCCGCGAACATCTGGACCCACACCGGGCTCTTGACCGCCCCGCCGGACAGCCGCACGCAGGCCGGCCGATCCCGGAACTGCAGAAGTCGGTCCAAGTGCCAGTGGTGCGAGAAGATGATGCCTTCGTAGATCGCTCGCAGCAGATGTCCACGCGACTGCCAGCCGTCCAAGCCAAAGAAGCAGGCCTTGCCGTCCAGACTGACGTTCGAGCCGTACAGGAACGGCAGGAACACGACCCCGGCGTCCTGCGGCCGCGTGTCGGCGACCAATTCGTTGACCAAGTCAAACACGGATTGGCCGTGCTGAGCGGCCCGGGCGCGCTCCGCCTGGAAGAACTCGGTCACAAACCACTCCAGGTTGCTGGCCGACGTGGCACTGCCGCCCAGCATCAGGTAGTAGCCCGGAATCGCGTAGCAGGTCGTCATGAAGATGTCTTTGTGCACCACGGGCGTCTTGGAGATGTACTGGTTGTTACCCCAACTGCCGGCGATCATGCAGAGTTGCGATTCGTCGACCAGACCGGACGCCAACCCGCAGGCGTCGATATCGAACATGCCGCCGGCCACGGGCGTTCCCGGCGCCAGTCCGGTGGCCTCCGCCGCCTCGGCCGTAACCTGGCCGCAGATCTCGTTCGGACGCACCAGCGGCGGCAACAGATGCTGCATCTCGGAGATCCCGAACGCGGCCAACACCGCGGGATCGTACTGTCCTGTGCCGACGTTCAGCAGGCTGCAGCCCGACATATCCGTCAGTTCTTGGTGGACCTCGCCCGTCAGCCGCAAACGGATGTAATCCTTGCAGCACAGCGAGGCCGTGGCTTGGGCGAGCCGTTCCGGTTCGTGATCCCGCATCCACGCTAACAGGGCATTGGGCTGTGCCGGCCAGATAACTTGCATCGTCTTCGGCCGGATCGCATCGTCGACGCCGTCGGCCAGCCAACGATCGATGTACTCCCGAGCGCGGGTATCCGCCCCGCGGATCCCGGGCCGCACAGGCTGGCCCTGAGCGTCCACCAAATACAGCCCGTTGCCATGCCCCGTGCACGCCACGCCCAGAATATCTGCCGGTTGGACTTCGGCCTGCGCGAGAGCGTCCCGAATCGACGCGGCCGTCAGCTGCCACAGCGCGTGCATGTCGACCTCGCTGTAGCCGGGACACGGAGCGAGCAAGTCCACCTTGTGGCTAGCGACCGAGACTTCGTGGCCGTCCGTGGTGAACACGGCCGCCTTGACCAGGGTGCTTCCGTTATCGATTCCCAGCAGATACTTCGTCATCGCTTGGACCTCCCCAACGTGTGTCCGCCATGCCTGTTCGCGTGAACGCGGACATTGTAGGCCAGTCGGCGCGCAGACGCGACAGGGGTGTCGGGGGAGTTGTTTGGTGGCCTTGAGCATAAGGTCGCGATGATCCGCTGCTAGCGTCTTGCGCTACCTTGTGATCAACGCCTTGTTTAGTGCTAGGGTTCTTGACACCGATGCGGCGGATCGGTCACCTTATGAAGTTCCAGACTGCCAATGGAAAACGGGAGAGGCGAGGATGGGGAGGGCGACGGGCCCAGCGGGCACCCCGCGGAGCCGTGGGCCCTGGGAGGGCAACGCTCCCGCGGAGACGTGGGCCGTCCATGACGGCCCGGCTCGGCAGGAGCCTCGCCCTCCCAGGAGCCTCGCCCTCCCGGTACGCAAGAAAGAGGTGGAGCTATGGAGCACTACGGAAACGGCCCCTCCACGGGACTCGATCAGACGGCGGCGGGGAAGATCATCACGGGCTTCACCCTCGCTGATCTCGTCATGAGCCCGGCGGATCGACAGGTGCTACGCCGCTTGGCGGAGCAAGTCGCGAGCATCGCCGCCAGCGTGCGGAGCCAAGAGGTCCGTACGCTGTGGACGCAAATCAACACGCTCCAGCCCATCCGGCCGGTTGTCTTTTGCGACCCGGAGAATGGTTGGAACGAGATCATCACCGAAGCGCAGATGGAATGCCACGGCCGACTCGCCCGCCGCTGGGAGATGGATCTGCGTAAAGAGATCTTCTGGGGCACGGAGATGGGCGACGACAAGCCCGTCGAGCCGGTCTTCGAGGTGCCGTACACCGTCTCGCCCGACGACTGGGGTGTGGCCGCCGTGTACCACAAAGTCGAAGCCTGTGGTTCGTACGTGTGGGACGCCCCGATCCGTGATTACCAGACCGACCTGCCCAGGGTCACCGGACCGCATTTCACAATCGATGGGGAGACCACGCGGGGTACGCTCCAGATCGCCCAAGACGTGTTCGCGGGGATCCTGCCGGTGCGGCTCAAGGGTACGTGGTGGTGGTCGCTCGGTCTGACCTGGCCCGCGGCCACGCTGCGGGGACTCAATAACATCATGCTCGATTTCGTCGACCACCCGGATGAACTCAAGGAGTTACTGGCGACGATTTCCCGCGGGTATCTGAAGAAGCTGGATTACCTGGAAGCGGAGGGCCTGTTGAGCCTGAACAACGACGGGACCTACGTCGGCTCTGGCGGCTTCGGTTTCACCCCGGATCTGCCGCAGCCGGACTTCGCAGGCCAAGTCCGCTGCTGCGACCTGTGGGGCTTCACCGAAAGCCAGGAGACGGTCAGTGTTTCGCCGGAGATGTACGAGGAGTTCGTCTTCCCGTTCGAGAAACCGCTCATGGATCGTTTCGGCCTGACTTGCTACGGCTGCTGCGAGCCGCTCCACGGCCGGTGGCCGGTCGTCAGCCGGCACCACGCCTTGCGGCGCGTGTCCTGTTCGCCCTGGGCCGACCTGGACAAGCTGGCCGGGTATCTGGAAAATCACTACATTCTCTCCCTGAAACCGAACCCGGCGCTGCTGGCGGTCCCGACGATCGACGAGCAGGCCATCCGCAGCCAGTTGCGGCGGGCGCTGGACGCGACGCGTGGCTGTGTCGTCGAGTTGATTATGAAAGACAACCACACGCTTGCGTGCCGGCCGGAAAATGCGGTCCGCTGGTGTCAGATTGCTCAAGAGGAAGCCGGGAAGCGTACGTGAGACGTTAGTTAAGAAAGGAACCCTGCATGATCATCGGCTGCTTTGCCTTGGTAGAACCGTTTACGGGCATGCCGCGTCAGTTTCAGGCCATCCGCGAAATGGGCATCGAGTATGCCGACCTGACGGACAACCACAACGGCGGCATGCTGGGGGCGGAGTACGGCTTTGCCGCGTCGGTCAGTCTCGATAGCCACCCGGCCAAGATCCATCGGATGGCCCAGGCGGCCGGCCTGACGCTGACCAGTTTCTGCGCCCACGCCAACCTGCTCGACCCACCCAGCCCGGATGTGTACGGGACCACCGAGATCATCAAGGCCATTCGCCTGGCCTACCATCTGGGCATCGAGCACGTGATCACCACCGAGGGCGATCCGAAGACGGAATTCGGGCATAGCCTGACGCCCCAGGAGCGGCTGTTCGCCATCCGAGAGAAGCTCTACATGCCGATCCTGTGGGCCGAGGAACTCGGCGTCGAACTCTTGCTGGAGACGCATGGCGTGGTGACCGACTCGGTCGACAGCATGGCCGAACTGTTGGATTGGCTGGGACACGAAGAGCATGTCGGGATCTGCCTGGACACAGGCAATAGTTGGCTGGGCGGCTCCGAACCAGTCGACTATGTCCGCAGATTTGGCCACCGGATCAAGCACGTGCATTGGAAGGACATGGCGGCCGAGTGGCAGCCGAAACGCGGGAAACTGCATGGCTGCGGCATGGCCACGATCGCACTGGGCGACGGCGTCATCGATCTCCCCGCGGTTGTGACGGCGCTGCAGGAAGTCGGCTTCGACGGAGCCACCACCCTGGAGATTGCCGGTTCGGACAATATTCGGCGGTCCGTGGAAAAACTGAAACAATGGGGCGTCTGAGGTCGAGCGATTCGTTGACGGGACAAGAGTTGTTGTGAAGCCCCCAGAGGCGGGGATAAGAATCTCTATCCGTTATCAGTTAGGAGAATACCGATGGTCAGCACGACTGAACGACCGTACCGCGGGCGGCTTCGCCGCGGTTTTACGCTTGTGGAATTATTGGTGGTAATCGCGATTATTGGCATCCTGGTCGCGTTGCTCTTGCCGGCTATTCAGGCTGCCCGCGAGGCTTCGCGGCGCTCGCAATGCAGCAACAACTTGAAGCAGCTTGCGCTGGGAATCCAGAACTACCACGATACACACAAGTGCTTTCCGCCGGGTGTGATGGCGCCGAGCCCACAGTGGACGGACAAGAAGGCTTCGTGGATCTTGAGGATCACCCCGTTCCTGGAAGCCGGTGCCGCCTTCGAACAAGTCAACTTTAACGACACCGACTGGACAGGACAGGACAAACCCGACCGCAACGCTTGGCTCAAGGACCAACTGCGGTTGTCGGTCCTCTACTGTCCCTCGAGCCCGCTGCCCCGCACGCGGCAGGAAGGCACCCGTGGGGATACCCAGGCGTCGACGCCGCCATCACCTGCCACGATCAACGTCCAGCTCGCGGATTACGTCGGCATCGCCGGCACCTACTATGCGGCAGTGGATATGACTAGCGCCCCGACGCCAAATGCGGGCGCCAATTACGGCGGACGATCGACCTTCAATGGCGTCATGGCTTCCGTTGCCAACACATTTCCCTCGCCGGTCAAGTTCGCCTCGATCCTGGATGGGGCGAGCACCACCGCCTGTATCGGCGAGGAATCGTCGCCCTACATCGACACGGCCGGCAACAAGATCGACGGCCGCGCAGGCAACTGGGCCGGGGGCGCATGGTCGAACGGCAATGGCGGGGATAGCGACTGGTGGCTCAACGTGACGATTGTTGCCTACCCGATCAATTGGAACGGCCCGGCCAATAACTTCCAACCCGGATACCAGCGGCACACCATCATTCGCTCGTCGCACCCGGGCGGGGCGCAGATCGCTCTGAGCGATGCCTCGGTGCGGTTCGTCTCAGATGCTCTCGATTTCCGCACCTTCACCTGCTTGTGTGATCGGAGCGATGGCCAAGTTGTTCCTGCGTTCTGAAGCACGCGTGGCCAACGGCGACGGGCATTTTCGAGCATTATGGAGGAGCCTGCATCATGGGAAAAATATCGTTGTTTGTGCTGTTCGGTGGCCGTTCGGCGTCTGTCGTCGCCGGGCTGGTGCTAGTCTTCGCGATGGTTGGGTGCGGCGGCGCGCAGAAGCCTGGATTGGTGCCGGTACAGGGGACCGTCACCCAGGGCGGCAGTCCCTTGTCCGGAGCGGATGTGATGTTCATGCCTAAGAACCAAGGTATTCCAGCGGCGGGCAAGACGGACGACGGCGGGCGGTTCGAGTTGCGGTTCAGCGATGGGCGACGGGGTGCCCTGCCGGGGAGTTATGGCGTGTTGATCACTAAACGCGCGCCCGAGCCGCCACCGCCCATGGGCGGACCGCCTCCGCCTCCGCAACGGATACAGTCGCCCATCGAATTCCGCCAGGACGCGGAGGTCAAGCCGAGCGGCGCGAATAACTTCAACATGGAAGTGCCGAAGTAGGCAGACGTTGGCGGCCGGGAGGTGTTTGTTCTCCGTAGGTATTCGTTCAAAATACCACTTTCCCATATCCGTGCCATCCGTGAAATCCGTGGTTCAACTACCCCGTGGTGCAACTGCCCCCCTGCCCCAAGTACCGCTGGAGAACCTCGCGAAGTCGTGACGAGGAAATCGGTTTGGCCAAGTAGTCATCACAGCCGGCTGCCAGGCATCTTTCCCGGTCGCCCGCCATCGCGTGGGCGGTCAGGGCGACAATTGCTCCTGCCCAACCCTGCGTGCGCAGCCAACGCGTGGCCGCCAAGCCATTCATTCCCGGCAACTGGAGGTCCATCAGGATCAGGGCGTAGGGCCGGCCTTCCGACCGGGACCGCTCAACCATTTCGCACGCCAACTGCCCGTCACCTGCCACTTCGGCCTCCAACTTCAGCTTGCGCAGCAGATGCCCAATGACCCGTTGCAGACTGGGTTCATCTTCCACGAACAGGACTCGGCCCTGCAGCACGGGACTCGGTTCGCCACCTGGCTCGGCGCCCGTGGTCGGTCCCGCGACTTGGTCGGGAGACGCTTCCCGGTTCGGCCTGTTCCGCCATGGTCCCCCGTCCACCGTCAGCGTAAACGTACTACCCCGTCCCAATTCGCTGGTGACGTCAATGCGGCCATCAAGGGCCGCCGCCAGCCGCTGGCAAATCGACAACCCGAGTCCCGTGCCGCCGTAACGGCGGGTGGAAGTTCCATTGACTTGGACAAAGGGCCGGAAGATTTCATCCAGCATGACGGACGGGATGCCGATGCCCGTATCCGTGACGACGAATTGTACCCGTGCGGTCCCCGCACCCGACTCGCAGCAGCGCACGGTCAGGCGAACTTCACCCCGTTCCGTGAACTTGACGGCATTACCGACCAGATTCACCAGGATCTGACGCAAGCGTGCCGCATCGGTGTAAATCGTGGCCGGCAGCGGTAGACAGTGTACCACTTGCAGGTTCAGACCCTTTTTGGCTGCCGTAATGTTCGCCATCGCCATGACATCGTCCAGGATCTGCTGCAGGGCACAGTCGGTCTTCTCTAAAGGCAGCCGGTCGGCTTCGATCTGGGCCAGATCCAGAATGTCATTGATGATCCCCAGCAGACCCTGCCCGCTGCGTTGGATCGCGTGCAGGAACTCGCGCTGCTCGGTCGGCGACAGATCCCCAGCATCGAGCAGTTCGCTGTAGCCCAGAATCGCCGTCATGGGCGTGCGGAGCTCATGGCTCATGTTATTCAGGAACTCGCTCTTGGCGCGGTTGGCCGTTTCCGCCCGCACGGCCAATTCTTCAGCTTGGGCCAGCGCCTGTTCGAGCTGCGTGTTGGCCGTCCGCAGGTTCTCCTCGGCCTGCTTACGGTCGGTGATGTCTTCAATGGTGGCCATCGTCCGCGTGGGCAGGCCGGCAGCGCGGATGACTGTCATGTTCACGTTCACCCACGCCAGGGAGCCATTCTTGCGGATGTATCGTTTCTCGATGCGGTAGTCGGGCTGCTCGCCCCGCACGACGCGTTGGAAGGCATCCCAGTCACGCTCGCGATCTTCCGGATGCGTGATCTCGGATATCCGCAATTGGAGAAGTTCATCGGCCGAATAGCCGGTGATCTCGCACAGTTTATCGTTCACACGAATCCATTGTCCGGTGGCCACATCGGCTTGCGCCATGCCGATCGAGGCCAACTGGAACATCGCGTTGAACTGGGCCTCGCTCTCCCGCAGTTCTTGATCCGCCCGCCTGTCCGCGGTGACATCGGTCAGCACGACGCGGCAGGCGGCCGCGCTCTCGGCGTCACGCGCGGCGGTGACGACCAAATGCGCCCAGAATGTCGTGCCGTCCGTTTTCTCTATCCGCAGTTCGCACGCCTGCGGCGCGCCGGTCGCCAAGAGTTGTCTGCGGTGGAGGTAGTAGGCGTCCATATCTTCGGACGCGATGAAGCGGGACAGCAACTGCTTGACCAACTGGCCGCGGGGCACTCCGAGCAGGGCGGCGGCGGTGAGATTTGCCTGCAGGATCAAACCCTGTTCGCTCAAGGTGACATAGCCCACGGGGGCCAGATCGTACAGGTCGAAGTACCGGGCTCGCGAGGCTGCCACATCCCGCTCCGTGCGGCGCAGTTCCTCGTTCTGCAACTCCAATTCGACCTGATGCACGCGCAGTTCGTGGAGCAGACGCCGCGTCTCGTCGGGCGACATCGCCGCGATGTTCTCCGGCGACTGGTCCACTTTTTCCCGAGCGATCTCCTCGGCCCGCTGACGCAGTTCGGCGGCGTCTTCCGGTCGGTTATCCGTGGTTTTCAATGTGCTCCTGCAGCTTGGGTTGTAGCGGTGGTCTCGCCGAGTTCTCTCGCCCCAAAGGGGCCAAAACAAATCAGCCCAGGGCAGAGCGCCGCGGCGACAGCCGCAAAGCGCCGCCCTGGGTACGGTATCGATGCAACCTGGTAGCCCTGAAAGGGCGAAACACGATGGTGACCGTGCGACGGCTTGGCCATTGTTTCGCCCCTTCAGGGCTGGTGTTCTTGATATTCTCCTAACCCAGGGCGGCGCTACGCGGCTAACGCCGCTCCGCTCTGCCCTGGGCTGCTATGTGGCTGCCCCTTTGGGGCGAAAACTGAGATCACTCTTTCCTTCCTTTCGCCCGTTCCGTGGTCGCAATCGCGTACATCTGCCCGGCCTCATTCACCAAAGCGGTCGAGGTCATCGAGATCTCCAGCACAGTACCGTCTTTGGTGATCCGCTGTGTGTGATACGGTTCCAGGATTTCAGCCTGGCTAAGTCGATGTATCTTGGCCAAGGCTGCCTCACGCAGCCCCTCCGGGATGCAGTCGCGGACGTTCATCCCCAGCGCCTCGGCCTCTGTCCAATTATACAGCCTGACCGCTCCCGCGTTCCAGGCCAGGATGCGGCCCTCCAAGTCCTGCAGGGTGATGGCATCGCGAGCATCGCGCACGACCACAGCCAGACGGTGCAGCTCATTGGCCTTCCGCAACGCTTCCTGCGTCTGCTTCATCTCCGTGATGTCCACAAAGGTGAGCACCGCGCCCTCGATCACGTTGTCCAGCGTGCGGTAAGGCTGGATGCGCATCATGTACCAGCTGCCATTGGTGGTCTGGATTTCCAATTCTTTGCGAACCAGCGTGTCCAGCACGGCCTGCACGTCCGCCACCAGGCGATCGTAGCCGACCAGGTTGGAGACAATATGACCCACAGGTCGCCCCACGTCGCTCAGGATCAGGTTGATGATCGCGCTGGCGGTGGGGGTGAATCGCAGGATGCGCAGTCGATGGTCCACGAAGATGGTGGCGATGCCGGTGCCGGCCAGCAGGTTGTTCATGTCGTTGTTGGCCTGCGACAGATCAGCCACCTTGATTTGCAGTTCGTTGTTGACCGTGGCCAGTTCCTCGTTGACCGACTGCAGTTCTTCCTTGGAAATCTCCAGCTCCTCGTTGGTGGAATTCAATTCTTCGTTGACCGACTGCATTTCCTCGTTCGAGGACTTGAGCTCTTCGTTGGCGGTCTCCAGCTCCTCGTTGGCGGCCTGCAGGTATTCCTCCTTGGTCCGCAACTCGTGCTGGAGCGCGGCGATGCGGGCACCGGCGTCCGCCGTCTCGGAGCTGTCCGCCCCCGCGGCGGCTGGCACGGCGGCGGCCGGCGGCGTTTGTTCGGGGTTGAATGGTGGCAATTCCTCCAGAGTGACGAGGTACAGGGGCACCTCAAAGGTTGCGGCGGGGCCTGCCGCCACCGGGCGGACGGTCAGGTTGATGGTGGTGAAGTCGCCGTTGGTTTTGACCCGCAGGGCCGGGTGGCGCACGGTCTCTTTTGTCCTCGCGGCTTGGTGCAAGGCCGCGGTCAGTTCGTGCCGCAAGCCTTCACGGGCCATCTTCAAGATGTTGCTGATGCCAGCCTCGCCCGGGGTTGGTTCCAAGTACATCCCGGTGCGGCCGTGCAGGTAGAGGATGTCACCCTGACTGTTGACGAGCGCGCCGGCCGGAGCGACCTGCTGCAGGAGCGTCTGTTCGGCCAGCTCGCGCAGTGGAAGTTTTGCCGGAAAGGCCGTCTTCGCGATGGTCCGCGGGAGCGCCGCATCCACCGCCGTCATAGGCGGCAGAAAGCGGCTCAGGGCCGCGCGCTGGACGCCGTGATAGTCTGCTTTGCGCTGATACAGCTTCGATTCTCGGTCCAGCGTGGCAAACAGCTCGTCACACTCGCCCACGGTCTCCGAGGTGCCAAGGAAGAGAAAACCACCCGAATTCAGGGCGTAATGGAACCGGGGCAAGAGCTTCTTCTGCAGGTCCCCGCTCAGGTAGATCAGCAGGTTGCGGCAACTGATCAGGTCGAGCTTGGAGAACGGCGGATTCTTGATCACGTTGTGTTCAGAAAACACCAGCATGTCGCGAAGGCCTCGGTGGATGCGGTACGCGCTGCCGTCGGGCTCGACCGTGAAGAATCTCGCCAGTCGTTCCCGCGAGATGTTGGCGGCGATACTGGCCGGATAGAGGCCGATGCGGGCCGTGGCAATCGCCTGGCTGTCAATATCGGTGGCAAAGACCTGCACCTTGAAACTCTGTTTCATCGCCTCCTGACGTTCGGCGAGCAGGATCGCGAGCGAATAGGCCTCCTCGCCGGTGGAACAGCCGGGCGACCAGACGCGAATCACGGCGCTGGCGGGCTTACCGGCAAACAGCTTGGGGATGACCTGTTGCTCGATGACCTGGAAGGCTTCCGGATCTCGGAAGAAATTGGTCACGCCGATCAACACGTCGCGAAACAGGGCCTCCACCTCCACCGGAGTCTGCTGCAGATACTCGACATACTCGTCCATCGTGGCGATCTGGTGGATGGCCATGCGCCGCTCGATGCGGCGGTGGATGGTGCTCGGCTTGTACTGGGAGAAGTCGTGGCCGGTCTGGTCACGCAGCAGGATGAAGACTTTCTTCATCACGTTCTGGGCCTTGGGCGTTGGGGTGGTGGCGGACCGGAAGGGCTTGCCGAAGGCGTGGGCCGCATAGGCGATCAGTTGGGCCGGCATCTCGGCCGGCGGCAACTCGAAGTCCACCAGGCCGGTGGCGATGGCGCTCCGCGGCATGCCGTCGTACTCGCTGGAGGCGGGGTTCTGGGCCATGACCATGCCGCCCTCGCCCTTGATGGTCCGCACGCCGAGCGCGCCGTCGCTGCCGGTGCCCGAGAGCACGATGCCAATGGCCCGCTCGTGCTGGTCTTGCGCCAAGGAGCGGAAGAAGAAGTTGATCGGCAGACGCTGCCCACGGGGCGCAGACGGCTCCAGCAGTTGGAGCGTGCCGTTCAGAAAGGCCATGTCGCGGTTGGGCGGGATGATGTAGACGCAGTTGGGTTGCACCGCCATCCCGTCCTCGACCTCAAAGACCTGCATGCGGGTGTAGCGCCGGATCAGGTCGGTCAGGATGCTCTTGTGGTCCGGGGCCAGATGCTGCACCAGGACAAAGGCCATGCCGGGATCGGCGTCAGCGGGCAGCCCGGAGAAGAAGGCCTCGAAGGCCGCCAGCCCACCGGCCGACGCGACGATACCGACAATCGGGAAACTTGGCACCGGCGATACTTCCGGGGGGGGGGGGGGCAGTCCATTCATCAAGGTGGGCCTCTGCCGGAATCTGAGACACGCTTGCCGACTCGGCAGGCGGTGTCTGGGGTTGTTCGTTCATCGTGTCCATCCTCGCCGAGTGGCTGAGCCGCAACAGGAATCGCGGTCGTCCAAAGTGACGTGTCGTTTCTCGTCCCGCCGGATTGTACCAAAGGGGGCTGCCGTCGAGTAGCATGGCCCTCCAGAGCCGTGTCGGTGCGACTCTGCCATGGTGAGCCGCAAGGCGCTAGTACCAAACGGTTTCTTGGTCCTGGCGCGTGAAGAATGAGATTTTACGGTTCCGCAGTGCCGGGCCCCAGACAGGGCTCAGATGTACAGAATTCAAAATTGGCGGACAAACCACTCTGGCTTGGCAAAGTCGCTAAACCGCCAATTTTGAATTCTGTACGTCTGAGCCCTCGCGGCAAGCCCCGTCCAGGCGACAACGTTAAACCTCATGCTTGACACTCCCACCGTCAAAAACCGTTTGGTGCTAGCCGCGGGTTCTGGGCGAGACGCCGGCCTGTCGCGCGATTCAGGGCGACCAAATCCCGCGTGCGTTGGCCCGCGCCTCGGCCTGAGCGGCGCGAAGTCCGCGGGCGATGGATTCGGAGTCACCGGGGAAGACCATCACGCGGGCCAACCCGGCCCGCAGCAGTTCCTCGTTCAGCATCTGCTTGCCCACAAACACATACGCGAGCCGGCGATGGTACTTGTCGATGCGGCGTTTATCGAACCGCAGCCGCACCAAATTCCCGGATACGAAGTCCCGCGTGAAGCGGGACGAGTCCAGCGCCCACGGTTCTACCGGATGCCCCGGCTTGACGCTCTCTGGGCAGTCGATGCCCAAGAGCCGCACCCGCAGGACGACATCGTCAGGGTCTGCGGTCCCTTCGGCCTCGGGCCGTTTCACCAGCAACGTATCACCATCGACCACCCGTACCACTTGGTACAGGCCTTCGGGCAGAACCGTGTCCGGGGGATGGTCGGTGCCGCCGTGCCACCAATCCTGGCCTAGACGCAGTAGCAGGAAGGCGACCAGCGACAGAAGGGCGAGCCACCGGCGGTACGTGCGCCGCCGAAAACGTCGAGTGCCGGATACCACGCTAACCTACGTCAGTTGTGACTGAACCCCACGTGAATCAACGTCTCGACGCCCAACGGATCCCGCATGTACTTCCGGTAGCACTGGGGACAGAGGTCGAAGGTGCGTTTCTGCCGCACCTCTTCTTCTTCGCCATACAGCTCGGACTCTTCGAGATCCATGTTCTCCAACAACTCATGGATCTCCCGCAAATGATCACGGTCCTCTTCAGGTTCGTCCAAGTCGGCCGGTTCCAGCATTGCCTGGGCGTCGATTTTCAGCACGTAGCGCACTTCCTGTGCTGGGTCAATCCTACGGTTACAGCGGTCACACGAATAGTGGATCATGTTCGGTCCTTCGAATCACGCGGGCGATGACTGCCGGGTCGCTCAGGTACGGCGACGAACGACCAGCGGCCCCTGCATCCTAACCCTAAGGCGAACGGCGCGGCAAGCCGACTTGGGCGTTTTCCGAAAACTTCCCGCGCGATCCGCAAGACTCGTCTTGACATTCGACCGGTAGGGTACATCAAGCGCTGCGCCGATGTACCATCCTGATCCCGGTCAACCCGCGGCCGTGCCTGGCCCGTTGAAAACGTGACCTTGACAAGCAGACTGCGTTTCTGGTTCACGTGCAACTCTTCTTGCGTCTTCCGCACGGATGGCAGAGCCAGAGCACGGATGAAGACCGGGCAAGGAAGCTAACGCCCCCCGCGCGTCCGCTGGTTGCCCCACACCCGCCGGTAACCGAACCTCCGAGCTAACAGCAAGGGTCCCGCGAGGCACACGTAGAAGCCTAGGATCAGGGGTGTTGTCAACGTCAGACAGGCGTCTGCGGGAGGCCACCGTCCTTCGATCGTGCTTACGATCGTGAGCAGTCCCAGTACCACCATGACGTTGAGGACCAGCAGGGCCGCAAGCCACAGCCACAGGTGCGAGACAAGGGGTCAGACGTACAGATTTCAGTTTTCGCGGTCGTGTGCCCAAGCCCATGAAAAGCCTTCTGCCCGCGAAAACTGAAATCTGTACGTCTGACCCCAGCCGGCGGTCCGTCTATGCGTAACCGTAAAACCCCATTCTTGACACCGACAACCCCGAAAACCGTTTGGTGCTAGGATCGGCGCATGAATAAGTGTTGCAAGAATAGTAGACGGCACACTCCGTGTGCCGATTTCCGCACACGGAGCGTGCGGGCTACTTGGAATAGATCCGACAGTTATTGATACGCCGATCCCTATCCCACGACAGCGGCCTCGACGGGCAGGCTGTCGGATTTCTCTGGGAGCTTCTCCAGGATGTCCAGCAGCACGTGGTCCGACTCGATGCCTTCGGCCAGGGCCTCGAAGTTCACGATCACCCGATGCCGCAGCGAGGGCAGGTAGACTCGCCGCACGTCCTCGAAACTGACGTTGAAGCGGCCTTCCAAGAGGGCCCGCACCTTGGCCGCCAGGGCCATCGCCTGGGCGGCTCGCGGACTGCCGCCCCAACGCAGGTACTGATTCGTGATCGGCAAGGCGAATTCGCCGTTGGGATGGGTGGCCAACACCAGCCGCACGATGTAGTCCTGCACGTGCTGCGCCAGGATCACCTCGCGGATCAGCTTCTGCCATTTCAGAATCTCGCAACCGTCCATCACCTTCTTCGGCTCGATCATCAGGCCTCGGGTTGTACGTTCGACGATTGTGTGTAATTCCTCGCGGCCGGAATAGCCGACGACCAGCTTGAATAGAAAACGGTCCAACTGGGCTTCGGGCAAGGGATACGTTCCCTCCTGCTCGATCGGATTCTGCGTGGCCATGACGAAGAACGGCTGCTTCAGTTCATGGCGGATCCCGGCCACCGTGACGGTGCCTTCCTGCATGGTCTCCAACAGAGCCGATTGGGTTTTGGGCGTCGCGCGGTTGATTTCGTCAGCCAAACAGATTTGTGTGAAGATCGGGCCTTTTTGAAACTCGAACACGCGTTGCCCTTGCGGCGTTTCCATAACCATGTTCGTGCCCAGGATATCGGACGGCATCAGGTCGGGCGTGAACTGGATGCGATTGAAGTCGAGGGCCAGCGTCTGGGCCAGCGTTCGCACTAGCAGGGTTTTGCCCAGCCCTGGCACGCCTTCCAGCAGGCAGTGCCCGCCGATGAACAGGCAGGTCAACACGCCCTGCACGACCTCGTCGTGTCCGACGATCACGCGTCCGATCTGGCCACGCACGGCCGCGTAACGATTGCGAAACTCCTCGGCCTGTTGCTGCATGGATTCGCCGATGCTCATGTTGTCTCCTTGTGCTTGGGATGCCTGTTCGTGTCTTTTCCGTATCAGTTCCCCTCGCCCTGGTATCCCGGGGAGAGGGGAGAGGGGTGAGGGGCGGTGAGCGACTCGGCCCGTCACCCCCGGCCTGGGCCGCGCAAAACTGTATCCTGGAGAGTCCTTGCCATGGTGAGATCTGGTCCGGCTTTTGTTCCGGCTTGGCATGTCTGGTCCCCATCCGGGCTTGCCCCGGTGGAATTGGGTTTCCTACACTACGCAGG